>JALELI010000026.1 GCA_022768785.1 Arcanobacterium sp.
ACATCCGCGACTACATCGAGGACAACGTGGAGATAGGCGAGGACACAGACAAAGGCGAACTCGAATCAACACTCTACGACGACCTGTTCATAGAAGATTCCGTCACGGGCAACGCCTCAGGCTCCTACACATTCAACAGGAGCACTGCCCGAGATTACGTCACCGACAACATCGACCTGCTGGAAGAGGCGTGCGGCGAACTTGAAACAGACGACGCGACCATAGGCCGCTGGTTTCTGAATCAGGACTTTGAATCCATGGACGTCACCATCCGCTGCCACCTGCTATCCGAGTGCCTCCACGACGTCGTGGAGGCCATCACAGACTAAAGAAAAATGCGAGAACACCTACCCGGTGCTCTCGCATATTCTTTCCAACACATCCATAGAGGGCACTAGGCACAAAAAATGCCTTGGACGGTTAACCATCCAAGACACTATCATCCGTGGTTAATAACCATCCACGAACCTATATACAAGCGCTAACTCATTTCTCACGAAATAGAGTTCAACGCTTCCTACTCTGGTGGAGCTGGGGAGAATTGAACTCCCGTCCGATAGTGCAAAACCCAAGCCTTCTCCGAGTGCAGTTTGCTTGGCGTTGTTTTCGGCCTGGGCACTCGAGCAAACACGTCGCCCACAGACCTAGTTGGCTTAATCTCGCCCGCGAGGCACCAACCTCCCGCGCGCCAGTGGCTTATAAAACGACGCTACGATTCCAGCGCATAAGCATCGCTGGTGTAACGGACTTCATTTAATGCGCTCGCGCAATCAGGCAGCGAGGGCGAAGTCAGATTTTGCCTTGTTGGCAGTTATTTTTTCGCATCGAGGTTTAAGAGATCACCATGCGTTCTCTACTCGCTTCTCTTGCGCAGTCACTACCGTCGAAACCGATCAGCCCCAATATTCAGTTGTCATTCACCTAGCCACACACTCACATGCAGCGCCGCTTACACATCACCTGGCGCCGCACCGCAGCTCCCAGAGAAGCTTCAGTAGGAGCACTGCAGCTTTCCTTGTGTAGCTTGCTAACTCTAGCACCTTCTCGCTCCCGAGGGAATACCCGCTGTGAACTGCTCACGCCTCCCCTACTCTCACAAACAGAGCCTACTCACCCCGACCCGTTTTATTCACACAAAGATCTGCCAAGCTACGCAGAGGAGGTGAGCTGCCGCAAAACCAGCTGACGCCGCAGCAAATTAGCAGAAAATCAACCCGAAGCAGTAGCAAACTAGCACAAGCCAATCTAGCGCAGAGGCCGCCTAATAGAAGAGACGAGCTGGAAAAATAGTCAGACATACTACCTGCCTCTCCCACACGGAAACCTGCCGGCATGAAAATCCACACGATCGCCGATCACGCACCTATAAAAGCACTAGCACCAAAAGCACTAGCACCTACACAAAAACGCGCCTTGCTCGCGCAAAAGCCATACCTACGCAAAACGCGCCACGCCTACGCAAAAACGAGAAACCATGCAACGCACATGCAGTTCACAGGTATCGCACGAACAGCCAACATCACGCACGGCGAACAACGTGCGGCGAACACCATGCGCAGCACGCAGCCAAAGCCACACACAGCACACACGGCTGACACCATGCGCAGCACGCATCACACAGCAGGCACCACACAAACAAAGCGCCGCCCCAAACCGTTCAATTTGCACTCGCTGACAGCTATTTTCAGCACAATTAATAGTCCGTTATGCCGCATACGATATCATCTTCAGAATTACACAAGTATCTTCGCATCAAAATACCGCAAATAAAATGGAAAAATCTCTATGTGATTCAACCTTTTTGAGTTATGCTGCTTATGTTCGCCTCAGTGGGTACAAGGTCCCTGGCACTAGCGGCTTTCTCAATGCTCCAGTAGGCGCGCACCAGTTTTAGCGGTATCTGAAATGAGCAATGGCGCTGTTAGATACCGCGCTACCTTACGAGAGGAATCACAAATGGCTGCAATGGCCTATAAAGACCAAGCACCCGTGGTGGTGGAACCTAAGAAACCCCACCGCGATCGCACCCACTGGCTCTACATCATGGTGATTATCGCCGTGATCGCCGGTATTGCCCTCGGGCTCACCGCCCCCGAGACGGCAAAAGGAATGAAATGGCTCGGCACGGCTTTCGTTAATCTCATCAAGATGATGATCACGCCGGTGATTTTCTGCACGATCGTACTCGGCATCGGCTCAGTAAAGGCAGCCGCCTCTGTAGGCAAAGCCGGAAGCCTCGCCCTTATTTATTTCATCATTATGTCTACTTTCGCGCTCTTTATCGGCCTTGCAGTGGGCAATATCGTACAGCCCGGTGAAGGCCTAGCAATCAAGCCAGGAGCCGGTGCAGATCTCGTGCCCAAGGGAGGAGCTGAAGCAGCTGGCCTGCAGGGGCTCGTGATGAGTATTATTCCCACCACACTCGTTTCCGCGCTCACTCAAGGCGATGTGCTCAAAGCCCTCTTTGTGGCGCTGCTGGTAGGCTTCGCCGTACAGCGCATGGGCAAGCAAGGCGAACCAATTTTGCGGGCCATTGCCGTTTTCCAGAAGTTGGTGTTCCGCGTACTCATCATGGTGCTCTGGGTGGCTCCTATCGGCGCATTCGGCGCTATCGCAGCGGTAGTAGGCGGCACAGGCCCGAAAGCGATCGCCTCTCTCGGGCTCGTGATGCTTGCGTTCTATATCACGTGTATTTTGTTCATCGTGATTGTAATAGGTGGCGTGCTCGCCGCTTTCACCCGGCTCAATATCTTCAAGATGCTCAAATACCTAGCTCGCGAATACCTCTTAATCGTAGCCACATCGTCCTCTGAATCGGCTCTGCCCAACCTCATGGCTAAGCTCGAACACGCTGGCGTGAGTAAATCCACCGTAGGCATCGTGGTGCCCACCGGCTATTCTTTCAACCTCGATGGCACCGCCATCTACCTCACGATGAGCGCCGTCTTCATCTCCGAAGCTATGCATATGCCAATGAGCATCACCGAGCAAGCTGGCCTGCTGGTGTTTATGATTATCGCCTCTAAGGGAGCAGCAGGCGTGTCTGGTGCCGGGCTCGCCACACTCGCTGGCGGCTTGCAGAGCTTCCGCCCCGATATGCTTGACGGCGTAGGCGTGATTGTGGGAATCGACCGCTTTATGTCTGAAGCACGCGCACTCACGAACTTCACCGGCAACGCCGCTGCCACATTCTTGGTGGGCAAATGGACTCACACTCTCGATGTGGATCAGGCACGCCGAGTGCTTGATGGCATTGATAAGTTCGATTACACCACTCTGGGTGATGATGGGCATGGCTCTCCCGCAGATGACGCCGGCGAGCTGGCGATTCCGCCTGCGCCGATCAACCCAGCAGATCAATTGACGCCGACGCCGATGCCAATTCTCCCCCGCAAAGGAGAATGAGCTTCAGCGCCGGTCTGCGTGGGCACTCCTAAAATTAGATGTGCATAAGTGCTCATGCAGTGTTGGTGGTGGCAGAGAACAGGCTCTGCCACCACCAACTTCTTTTTAGCTTTACCGCCTTATCCCGCTTCACAATCGCCGCTCACAAGCCATTCACACCCCATTGCGCTCGCTGCTTTCCTCTTATCGTGTGTGGGGGGGGCACGCAGACTTTCTCGGCCACACGGGCAACGACATTCTTCCTCTTATCACGTGTGGGGGCACGCTAAAATTTACGAGAATATTTTCAAACAAATCTAGCCTTTTCTATATCGCACGCTACATGCTTTTATACCGCGCGCTACATGCTTCTATATCGAGCGCTACGCGCTTTCTTTCCCCTACACTTACCCTATGGCTATTGAAATAATCACCGAAGCAACGCCTGAGTTAGAAGCGGCGTTTGCACTGCTTATTCCGCAACTCTCCAGCTCGTCCACTCCAATGAATCTCGAGCAGCTGCACGAGCTGCTTGCCCAAGATTCTCTCACTCTCCTCGCATTCCGCCCCGATGAGCCTGACGCCTCTGGAGACCGCCCTATTTTCGGAATGCTCTCACTCATCACATTCCAAATCCCCACTGGATGGCGCGCATGGATTGAAGATGTGGTGGTAGACGATGCAGCTCGCGGGCATGGTGCCGGAAAAGCACTCGTTGATGCTGCGGTACGCATCGCTGAGGAAAAAGGCGTGAAATCTGTGGATCTCACATCTCGCCCTTCACGTGAGGCAGCCAATCGCCTCTATCAGCGTGCCGGATTCAATGCACGTGAGACTAACGTCTACCGTTTCAAGGGGTAACGCCCGCATTACACACATTGATCATCCAGAAACTCCTGCTGTAAAAGCACGCGCAGCGCGTGTGACGTATACCCTTAGAGAGTACGGATCGCGAAAAGCGTAGGAGAACTCATGGATGTGAAATATAAAGATATGCTGCCGCTTGGGCCGGATACCACTGAATATCGCCTCGTCACCACAGACGGCGTGGAGCTGGTGGATGGCCCCGATGGCGCAAAATTTTTGAAAGTGAGCGAAGCGGCTCTCACCACGCTGGCGGAGACGGCGTTCCACGATATTAGCTTTTATCTACGCACCTCTCATCTGCAGCAAGTAGCCAAAATTCTCGACGATCCAGAGGCCTCTCCCAACGATCGTTTTGTGGCGAAAACGCTGCTGCGCAACGTGAATATCTCCGCCGCTGGAGTGCTGCCCATGTGCCAAGACACCGGCACCGCCATTATTAAAGGTGAGCGTGGCCAGCGCGTGCTCACCCCTGGAGTAGATGAAAGGGCCCTCAGCCAAGGGGTGAAAAACGCCTATACCACTCTGAATTTGCGCTACTCGCAAAATGCCCCGCTCTCGATGTATGAGGAGAAAAATACCGGCACAAATTTGCCGGCACAGATCGAGCTCTATGCAGATACAGAGCTTGGCCATGAAAACGAATACCACTTCCTCTTCATGGCCAAAGGCGGCGGCTCAGCGAACAAGAGCTACCTCTATCAGATGACGAAGGCCCTGCTCAACCCAGATGCACTGATGCCATTCCTTGAAGAGAAGATTCGCTCGCTCGGCACCGCCGCCTGCCCTCCTTACCACCTCGGTATTGTGATCGGTGGCACCAGCGCCGAGTACGCACTCAAAACGGCGAAATATGCCTCCGCTCATTATCTCGATGAGCTTCCAGATCATGGTGGCGAAGAAGGCTACGGCTTCCGTGATCATCAGATGGAAGACGACGTTCTGGATCTCACCCGCAAGATCGGCATTGGCGCACAGTTTGGGGGCAAATACTTCTGCCACGATGTGCGCGTGGTGCGCTTGCCACGCCACGGCGCCTCTCTGCCAGTGGCCATCGCCGTCTCCTGCTCTGCAGACCGCCAGGCCAAAGCGAAGATCACTCCTGAAGGCGTTTTTATCGAGCAACTCGAATTCAACCCCGAGAAGTTCCTCCCAGACACCACTGATGCCGAAATCGGGCATTCTTCTGATGACGACGTAGTGCGTGTGGATCTGAATCGCCCGATGGACGAAGTGCGCGCCCAGCTCACGCAGTATCCGATCAAAACTCGTTTGAGCCTCACGGGCACGATTATCGTGGCGCGCGATATTGCTCATGCCAAGATCAAAGAACGGATCGATCGTGGCGAAGGCATGCCACAGTATATGAAGGATCACCCGGTGTATTACGCTGGCCCAGCTAAAACTCCTGAGGGAATGCCCAGTGGCTCTTTCGGCCCCACCACTGCTGCCCGCATGGATCCTTATGTGGATCTCTTCCAGAGCCTCGGCGGTTCTATGGTGATGCTCGCCAAAGGAAACCGCTCCAAGCAGGTGACCGACGCATGCCAGAAGTATGGGGGCTTCTATCTTGGCTCAATCGGCGGCCCCGCAGCTCAGCTGGCGCAAGATTGTATCAAGCATATAGAAGTACTCGAATATCCAGAGCTTGGTATGGAAGCTGTGTGGAAGATTGAGGTGGAGGATTTTCCGGCGTTTATCGTGGTGGACGATAAAGGAAACGACTTCTTCGCTGATTCCCAAAAAGTTTCCGTCACAATCAAGAAGCACAACAACGCATAACCGCGGTTGCTGATGCAGTTCAAGTGCTGACACGGATTGAATATTGTGGGGAGAACGTAACTCAACGTTCTCCCCACAATACTTTTCTCCACACTCACGCACTGTGTGGCGATAGCCCACTAGCCTCGGCCAGTGACAATCCCTACACGCTGAAACTCTTTCACGTCTGAATAGCCCGTCATCGCCATCGCATGGCGCAGCGCCCCCACAAAATTGGTGCGCCCACTGGCATCGAGAGAAGGGCCATTAATAATTTGTTCCAGCGTGCCCACCTGCTCCACAGGGGCACGCTCTCCACGCACAACTTTCTTGTTGTACGCTTCGTTTCCCCAATGGAACCCGCGCCCTGGCGCGTCAGTGGCACGAGCAAGTGCCGTTCCCAGCATCACTCCATCAGCACCACACGCAATGGCTCTCACAAGGTCACCACTTGTGCTCACTTGCCCATCGGCAATCACTTGCACATAGCGCCCACCTGTTTCGTCCATATATTCGCGCCGAGCAGCCGCTACCGATGCCACTGTGGTGGCCATCGGCACTGCCACGCCAATCGTGCGCCGATTGGCACTAGTAGCTCCGCCACCGAAACCGGCCAGCACTCCAGCAGCACCAGTGCGCATCAGATGCAACGCCGCTTGATAGCTCGCCACCCCTCCCACAATCACTGGCACATCGAGCTCATAGATAAAGCGCTTGAGGTTCAGCGGTTCCCGATTTGAACTCACGTGTTCAGCCGATACTGTGGTGCCACGGATCACGAAGATATCCACACCTGCATCTACCACAGTTTTCCAGTGCTCTTGCGTACGAGCAGGCGAGAGCGCCCCCGCCACAGTCACTCCGGCGTCACGGATCTCTTGCAAACGTGCTCTGATGAGTTCAGGCTTAATCGGCTCGCGATAAATTTCCTGCATACGAAGGTGCACTGAATCATCTGGCAGCGCAGCGATCTCTGCAAGCAGCGGCTCTGGGTTAGAGTAACGCACCCACAGCCCTTCTAAATCAAGCACTCCGAGTAAGCCCAACTTACCCAGAGTAATCGCCGTAGCAGGAGACGTAACAGAATCCATCGGGGCTCCGATGATCGGGGCCTCTAGCAGCTGGGCATCGAGTTGCCACGTGGTACTCACATCTGCAGAATCGCGAGTGCGCCGTGAGGGCACGATCGCAATATCGTCGAAGCTATAGCCCACGGTAGCCTGCCGGCCACGCCCAATTTCCACATCGTTACTCATAATGCCAACCTAACAGTTCCAGAACTGGCGAGGGACGGCAGCGCCTCACCGAATGAGATCTTCCTTAGTTTCGCAGTAGCGGCAGCGATACACGGCCGCATGCCCATTGCTCCCCGCAGCTAACTGAAAAATATGCGGAAGCTCTTGCTCAGTGGTGGTGATACACCGTGGATTTTTGCATTTAATCACATCTACCAGCCGCTCTGGCAATGCGAGCTCCCGCTTCTCCACGAGCGCGCCGTCACGAATAATATTCACAGTAGCACTCGGATCCACATATGCGATCACATCGAGATTCACCGGCACATCAGCATCTATTTTGATGATGTCTTTCTTGCCCATCTTAGAGCTTTGCACTCGCTGAATAATAGCCACACTGGCTTCGAGCTCATCAAGTTTCAAAAGCTCATACACGCGCATACCGCGCCCAGCCCGAATGTGATCAATCACCACACCGTTGTGAATTTCGTCGATGTTCATAGCTGGTCGATTCCTTTCTCTCCGGCTTGCTCTCTAGTAATCGCACCGGCCTCTGTGAGTAGCTTAAGGATCAATGCCATACGCATATACTTTCCATTAAGCACCTGCTCGAAATACTTGGCGCGCGGGTCTTTATCAATCGCCACTGAAATCTCGTTCACACGCGGCAACGGGTGTAGCACAATGGCATCATCTGTGGCGAGAGCGAGTTTCTCCGGGGTCAAGATATATGTGTCGCGCAGCCGCAAATAATCTTCTTCGTTGAAGAAACGCTCCTGCTGCACGCGGGTCATATAGATCACGTCGAGCGTGCCGATCACTGATTCTAAATCGGTGGTTTGCTCATAAGGCACCCCTAGCCTATCCAGAGTGCCACGTTTCACATAGCTAGGAAGTTTGAGCTCTTCAGGAGAAATCAATACGAATCGAATCCCCGAATAACGGCTCAATGCGTTAATCAGCGAGTGCACCGTGCGGCCGAATTTCAGATCTCCAACAAATCCCACAGTGAGATCAGAAAGCCTCCCCTTGCTGCGATAGATAGTGAGTAGATCGGCCAGCGTCTGAGTGGGGTGAGAATGCCCACCATCACCCGCATTAATCACAGGAATGCTGGCATTCTGAGCCGCCACTAACGCAGCGCCTTCTTTCGGGTGCCGCATTGCCATAATATCGGCATAGCAACTCACCACTTTCGCGGTGTCGGCCACCGATTCTCCTTTGCTTGCTGAGCTGCTCGCAGCACTACTCACAGAGATCACATTTCCGCCCAGCTCATACATCGCAGCTTCAAAACTCAGCCGCGTGCGAGTGGAAGGCTCAAAAAACAACGTGGCCAGCTTTTTCCGAGCACACACCTGCGCATACAAATCTGGGTGAGCAATAATATCTAACGCCGTGGCGATGAGTTGATCGAGCTCTTCTGTGCTGAGATCGAGAATATCAATCACGCTTCTCGGGCTATGTGCACCCATGAGCGTCCTCCCTTTTATAAAAAAACTACTAACGATAGCTGGATTATTAACTTGCGGGATTAACCGCGGTGCACCCTGCTGCGCAATGCCGGCCACGTGAGCGGTCAGTTCCGACACGTGAGCGGTCAGTTCCGAAACTAATTAGCGGATCCACGATTCGTCTGCCGGATTATCTCGAAAAGCGCGGAGCCGGGCCACATCAGTTTCTTGAATATAGCCCTCAGCAGCAGCCACTTGAATTACGGTGTCGAAATCGGTGAGCGAGTGGCATTCCAGGCCGAGCTCAGCAAATCGCTGTGCAGCTGCAGCCATACCATAGGTAAAGATCGACACGACCCCCACCACATCAGCACCGGATTCCCGCAGTGTTGCTACCACATCTGCCACTGAGCCAGCAGTGGAGATCAAATCTTCCACCACCACCACTTTCGCCCCTGGCTCTAGCCGGCCCTCAATTTGGTTGTTGCGTCCGTGGCTCTTAGCACTAGAGCGCACATATCCCATTGGTAGATTCAGCAAATGCGCCGTGATCGCCGCATGAGCAATCCCAGCCGTAGCTGTTCCCATCACTGCTTGTGCCTGCGGAAAATACTCACGAATTGTTTGTGCGAGCCCCTGCTCCACGTGCTCCCGCACTTGCACCGCCGTCAGCGTCAGCCGGTTGTCGGTGTAAATCGGGCTCTTAATTCCACTCGCCCATACGAACGGCTCGTCTGGGCGCAAAAATACCGCTTGTATCTCCAGCAGATACCGCGCAATCTGCACATTGAGACCCCTGAATGCCATAAATATCTCTTCTTTCTCTTACCTTTATTCAATAACGATTATGGTTTGCCAACGATCGCACGGAGCACAGCCTTGCTATCTGCAGTGCTCCGTGCAGCGCGCAGCATAAATTGTGGCTGCGTTTGGGCCACACTCGAGCTGCACCTTGGGGCATATATCCGCTCCACGCCGCCCCTCTATGCGAGCGATTTGCAGATAAGCGAGGCCCGCCTGCTGTGAGCTGCCGCGGTTCGCTAGATGTCTTCTAAAAACTCTCGTACGCAACGCTCATATGCCGCCACCGGATCCTCGGCCTGGGTAATCGGCCGCCCCACCACAATGTAATCAGACCCAAGGCGGCGCGCCTGTGCCGGCGTCGTCACTCGTTTTTGATCTCCCGTAGCTTCGCCAGCAAAGCGCACTCCCGGGGTAACCGTGAGGAACTTTGCTCCGCATTTTTCGTGCACGCTATGCGCTTCTAATGGCGAGCACACCACACCATCGAGCCCCGAATCTTTCGCTGTGAGAGCATAGTGCTCCACCACGCGTTCAAGTGGTTCTCGAATCAGTAGATCGCGTTCCATAGCCGCTTGATCGGTGCTCGTGAGCTGCGTGACGGCGATGAGCAACGGCCGTGAACCGTCTGGGCGCGTGAGCCCCTCACGAGCAGCCCGCATCATAGCAGTGGTTCCAGCCGCATGCACATTACACATATCCACGTCGAGGGCCGACAGCGCTGCCATCGCTCGTTGCACAGTGTTGGGGATATCGTGCAGCTTCAGATCGAGAAATATTTGATGCCCCCGCGCTTTGATCTCACGCACAATACCAGGGCCTTCGGCGTAAAAAAGCTCCATGCCAATCTTGACGAATGGTTTACGCCGCTCATTTTCAAAGCGATCGAGAAAGTGCAGCGTTTGCTCTGCACTCGCAAAATCGCAGGCTACGATCACATCGTTAGAACCTTTTGCCATCATCGTCCTTTTCTTGTTGTCATTTTTCACTGTTGTTAGCGCTCTGCGCAGGCTGATTCTCGCTCCTATGCCGAGCTATGGTCTTTTCACGCCGTTACTCTCACTTCACACCGCTGCTTTCGCAGCCCGCGTGCTGCTTCTCGGTATGCCAATTGCCGGCCTTGGCTCCGCTTTTCCCTATACCGATTCTGGGCTCCGCTCTCCATGTGCCGCTCCGATAATCTCTTGCAGATGTGCAATGCCCAAGTGATCCATCACGGCGGGAAGCTCAGCCACAATTGCCAAGCTCGCCAGTGGATCCACTAGGTTAGCGGTGCCCACCTGCACTGCAGTTGCACCAGCCATCATCATCTCAATCACGTTGCGAGCGCTGCTCACTCCTCCCATTCCCACCACTGGAATCTTCACAGCTTGAGCAACGGTATCCACCATACGCACCGCAATGGGAAACACCGCCGGCCCAGAAAACCCTCCAGCTGTACGAGCGATCACGGGAGCGCGCCGGCGCAGATCAATGCGTTCACCGAGCAACGTGTTAATGAGCGAAAGCCCATCTGCTCCAGAGGCTTCACAGGCCCGCGCAATCTCAGCGATATCGGTGACGTTCGGCGAAAGCTTCACAATCACAGGCTTTGCTGTGGCTGCTTTCACGGCTGACACCACCCGCGCTGCCTCATGGGGGTCTTGGCCAAATACGAGCCCTCCCCCATGCACATTCGGGCAACTCACATTGAGCTCTATCCACCCCACCTGCGGCTCGGCATCAAGTGCCCGGCTCACATGCTCATATTCCGCCACAGAAAATCCACTCACATTGGCCAGCACCGGTTTGGTATAACCTGCTTCTGCAAGTGCCGGAAGCTCTTGAGAAAGCACCGCAGCCACACCTGGATTTTGCAACCCCACGGAGTTGATCATGCCAGCCGTGCATTCCGCTATACGATGCTGCTCATTGCCGAACCGGGCCTCACCTGTGGTTCCTTTAAAACTGAAGCTCCCCAGCATATTGATGTTATATATGCGGGCAAATTCATATCCATATCCAAAGGTGCCGCTCGCCGGGATCACTGGGTTAGAAAGCGGAATCCCACAGAGTGTGACGGCGAGCCTCCCACTTGCATTAGCAGCATTGGCCTGAGCTTCCAAGCGGTTTACTCGTGCTGCAAAATCGTTGCTGGGCACCACCACAGAGCTCTCAGATCCCGCCGCTACACGTCCTGCGCATTCCGATCCCGCTGGTGCACCACCTGCACGCGGGCTGCGCATTAGCTCTCCCATACGATTTCCTCTTTCCGCAGCACCGGCCCCTCGGCACAGATTCGCTTGTATCCTTCGCGCCCATCAGCGAGCAGCACTCGGTGCGAGCACCCCATGCACGCCCCAAAACCGCACCCCATGCGCTCTTCAAAGCTCAGCTCTCCCGCCGTAGCGCCACTCGCATGCACCACCGCCCGCAGCATCGGAATCGGCCCACAGGCATAAAAATATGCATACTCGCTCGGCGAAGGCATCACTGTGGGCACAAAACCTTGGGTGCCATACGAACCATCAGCTGTGGCAACCCGCACCGTACAGCCGAGCTCTCGAAATTCGGATTCATAAAAGACGTCGGACGCCGAGTTAAAGCCAAGCGCTACAGAGACGGAGCACCCAGCTGCGCGGAGTTCTTGCGCTAGCCAGTAAAGCGGCGGCACTCCCACTCCTCCGCCCACAAGCAGCAGCGGAGCAGTGATTTCCGGTGTACGCAAGGGGTGATCTGCTGCGCAAGCGAACAAGCCATCAGCTGTGGGAAGCGTGAATCCGTTTCCAAGGCCTACGAGCAGATTTAGCTGCGTTCCAGCCGTTAGCTGAGCGAGCACAGCAGTTCCTTCACCCACCACTTTATACACCAGCGTCAATTCATCAGCTGGGCTAGCGGAGGCGCTACCATTGGAGCCACTGCCAGCAGGAGCGCTGCCATATACGCCTCGCCTCAGATTGGCCACAGAGATCGGGCGCCGCAGAAAAAATCCGGGGATCGCGATATTCACGAATTGCCCTGGGCGCTCAACAGCTCGAAAATCTCCCCGTAGCGTCAGCTCCCACACGGCTGCTGCTAGCTCCCGCTGGCCGAGAATTTCACAGGTGATTTCTCGCATTCCAGCCATCACGCTGGGCGCATGCTGGGCAGATCCGGCCTGCTCAGAGGCGCTGCACGAACCACCCACTGAATTTATATCTCCCACGGAGTTCTGATGTGCGGCACTCGCCATATTCGTCGCCGTTTGCATTAGGCATCAGCCCCCACCCCAGCGCTTTCGGCACAGGCATCAGTAAGCTCCAACTCTGGCGCGGCATATGCCACGTTTCCATCCACAACAGTGAGCAGGCAACGGCCATTCACGTGCATTCCAGTGAATGGCTGAGCGGTGCCGAGAGAGAGGAACTCAGCGGGATTCACCACACCCCGTGCCTGCAGATCCCACACCGTGAAATCGCCAGCGCCCGGCAGCGGTAATCCGAAACGCTCCCGTGGCGCCGTCACCATCAGCTCGAGAAGCCGCTGCAGCGAAATACGGCCAGTGAGCACAAACTCGGTATACATGATCTGAAATGAGGTTTCGATCCCCACGATGCCAAACGCGCTGCCGGCGAGCCCACGAGATTTTTCCGCCACGCTGTGCGGCGCATGATCGGTGGCGATCATGTCGATGGTGCCATCTACCAGAGCCTCCACGAGTGCCTCTCTATCAGCGGGAGATCGCAGCGGTGGATTCATTTTAAAGCGCCCATCTTCTTCGAGCATAGAATCATCAATCACGAGATAGTGTGGGGCAGTTTCACAGGTGATATCCACTCCACGAGCTTTCGCTTCGCGCACAAGATCAGCGCTCTGCGCGCAAGAAATATGGCAGATGTGGTATTTCACTCCGGTTTGCTCGGCCAGTTTGATATCGCGCTCGATTTGGCGCCATTCGGCTTCTTTGGGGATTCCGATATGCCCATGTGCAGCAGCGTACTCGCCGGCGTTGATATAGCCTGCGCCCTTGAGTTCTTCGATTTCGCTGTGGGTACACACCGGTTTGCCCGTGGCTGCAATCAGCTCCATTGCTGCGCGCATAGTGGCCGCATCTTGCACCCCTTTGCCGTCGTCAGAAAATCCCACCACCTGTGGGCCCAACTGTGCAATATCTGCCAGCTCTGCTCCAGCTTCATCGCAAGTGATAGCGGCGTAGGGGTGCACTCGCACCACGGCGTTGCGATCGATACACTCCCGCTCACTGGCAAGGTGCTCAAGAGAATCCGGCACTGGATCAAGGTTGGGCATGGCACACACATCAGTGAATCCCCCGTGCGCTGCAGCGCGGGTGCCAGTGGCGATCGTCTCTTTATAAGAAAATCCCGGTTCTCGCAAATGCACATGCACATCGCAAAAACCGGGAAACACTGTGAGCGAAGAAAAATCAAAACTCGCTCGAGAGAACAATCGCCTCACAAATTCGAGTTGTGGAGAAAAATTGGAATACCTCTTTGGGTGCACCACATTCAGCTCACCTATCCGCCCCATGCGCACTCACTCCTGCCCACGATCAAATTTGGCTGTGAATATTGTGCCATAGTTGAAGCACATACCGCTTATCTATTCCACAAAAATTTTGTGGCGCTGCAAACATCTTTGGCGCTGCAAACATCTTTGAGAGGCACCAAATTTTGCGCGAAAATTTTCCAGAGCCGATCAGTACACTAAATATAGAGCAACTCTGAGTGGGAAGATTATGGAGCACGAGAAGATCATGGAGCATGATTATGGAGCAGAAACTGCAGGCACGGTGGCCTGAGCAGCCCATCGTAGGATTCGATACCGAAACTACTGGCGTTGATCCTGTTGCGGATCGGCTCGTGACGGCGTCGGTTGTGGTGGTGAGCACTGCCGGCGTGGAAAAGTTTTATTGGCTAGCTGATCCGGGAGTAGATATCCCGCTTTCTGCTCAAAACGTGCACGGAATTTCCACTGAGCAGGCACGCCGTGAGGGAGAGCCCGTGAGAAAGGTGCTCGACGAAGTGGCGCAGCTGCTCCATGTGCACATGGAGCAAGGGCACCCCATCGTGGCGTTCAATGCTTCTTTTGATTTCACATTGATCGAAAATGAGTTAGCCCGCCACGATTTGCCCACGCTTGCCGAGCGGCTCGGGCGGCCCATCGGGCCGGTGATCGATCCGTTTATGCTCGATAAAACCGTAGATAAATTTCGCCGTGGGAAACGCAATTTAGAAACTGTGGCGCGTTTCTATAACGTGTGGAATGCAGATAATTTTCACAATGCCGAAGCCGATGTGATCGTTACGCTGCGAGTGCTGGGAGCACTGTTGCGCCGGCACCCCGATGTGGCAAGCGAGAGCCTCGCTGATTTGATGGATCAGCAACGCGAAACCTATACAGATATGGCCAATTATTTTGCCCGCAAGGCTTTGGAAAACGGCCGCGGGCCAGATGTGCACGTAGGCTGGCCCGTGGCGAGCTAAGGGTGTGATTTCTGGCCAATCTGCCAAAAATCACACCCTTGCACCCCGCTGCACTGGATAGCAGTGTTCGCTGCCAATACTAGCTATCGGTCTGTGAATCCATTAACCTATGAATTCGCCGTCACTGCCCTCTGGTGCTCGTCAGCTCCTGCCTGTTTGCTGCCCACTACTTATGGCTGTAGTAATTTGGTGCTTCCACCGTCATGTGCACATCGTGCGGGTGCGATTCACGCAAGCCAGCCGACGTGATCCGCACGAATTGCCCATTCTCTTGCAGCTCTGCGATAGTGCGCGCGCCGGTGTAGAACATCGTTTGGTGAAGCCCCCCGATGAGCTGATAGATCACCGAGGCGAGCGTGCCACGGTATGGCACCTGCCCCTCAATCCCCTCTGGAACGATCTGATCATCTGAACTCACATCTGCTTGGAAATAGCGATCTTTCGAATAGCTCTTGCGCCCGCGTGAACTCATTGCACCGAGCGAGCCCATGCCGCGATAGGTTTTGAACTGCTTGCCATTCACAAAAATCAGTTCTCCTGGCGTCTCATCGCAACCTGCCAGGAGTGAGCCCAACATCACCGTATTGGCCCCGGCCACAATTGCCTTGCCGATGTCGCCAGAATATTGCAGCCCGCCGTCTGCAATCACTGGCACACCAGCCGCTCGAGCCGCTAGCGACGCCTCATAAATGGCTGTAACCTGAGGCACCCCAACTCCTGCCACTACCCGAGTGGTGCAAATAGAGCCTGGCCCAATGCCCACTTTCACAGCATCGGCTCCCGCATCAACGAGCGCCTGGGCTCCGGCGCGAGTGGCCACATTCCCGCCGATCACCTGCACCTTTGAAAATCCTGAGTCGCCTTTGAGCCGCTTGATCATATCGAGCTCTAGCTTAGCTTCGCCATTGGCGGTGTCTACCACGATCACATCTACGCCCGCTTCAGCGAGAGCTTCAGCGCGCTGCCACGCATCACCGAAGTATCCGATCGCAGCCCCCACGCGCAGCCGGCCAGCTTCGTCTTTCGTGGCGTGTGGATATTTCTCACTCTTCACATAGTCTTTCACAGTGATCAGGCCCGCAATACGACCTTCAGAATCAACGATGGGGAGCTTTTCAATCTTGTTTTTAGCGAGTAACGCTGCGGCGTCGTCACTCGAAATTCCCACCGTTCCAGTTACTAGTGGCATCGGCGTCATCACCTGTGCTACACGCAAAGAATCAAAATCTTTGGGAGCGATAAAACGCAAATCTCGATTCGTGATAATCCCCAGCAAATGCCGCTGTGTATCCACCACCGGCAAACCGCTCACACGATAGCGATGGCAGAGATCATCAAGCTCTCGCAATGTGGCATCTGGGCCAATGGTCACCGGATCGCTCACCATGCCTGATTCACTGCGTTTCACGGTGCGCACCTGGCTCGCCTGCTCATCGATAGAGAGGTTGCGGTGTAAAATCCCAAGTCCACCCTGGCGCGCCATAGCAATAGCCATTCGAGATTCCGTCACCGTATCCATCGCAGCAGACAGCAACGGCACTTTCAAAGTGATGGAACGAGTGAGGTGTGCACTGGTATCCACTTCAGATGGAATCACATCAGTGGCATGTGGAAGGAGAAGAACATCGTCATATGTGAGGCCAAGCTGGCTAAAAGGGTTGTGCTCCATGTAGATATATTACGGCTTTCTACGCAGATCAACCCAGGCGTGGAACGTGGGCTTGCCCACGCTGCACAGAATGTGGAACTACCCCGCCCACATAGTGATCAATCAGATCAGCTCTACTAGCACATTCGCATTCAGCGAACACTACAACCCAAGAACCTTGCACATTTAAGCAAAATAGAAGTATCCTAAATGTAGCTTGAGTTGTTGAAAGTTTAATAACTCATTGGCCTTCAATTCTAATCGTGCGGCTCGCATATGCACTCCGCAATTGCCAACGCCGCCAACCGAAAGGTGCTTTATGGTTGCTCATGTTAAAAACGTGCAAGGCGCCCTCACGGACTATTGGGATTGGCAGGCACAGGGGCTGTGCAACAAACTCGATCCCGAAGTCTTTTTCCACCCAGAAGGAGAACGCGGAGGCCCGCGGAGGCGGCGAATCGAGCGAGCTAAAGCAATCTGCGCCCAATGCCCCGTGATCGCCCAATGCCGTGAATACGCATTAGACAATCATGAACCTTATGGAGTGTGGGGAGGGCTCTCCGAAGAGGAACGCGCCGATATTCTTCGTGCCCGCACATTTAGAGTGACGCCGCACGGCCGTGTGACTGCTCGCCCGGCCGTCACACCAGTAGCCTAGTGCGGCCGTCACACCAGTAGCATAAGTACAAGAACACAGCGTAATGCGCAGGTAGCTAACTCCGTCATCGCCGTGAGGCCACCAATAGAGTTAGCTACCTGCGCATTATTAGCTGTAGTTGAGTTGCACGTCAGCGCTGCACCCGGGCTCCTCCACCAGCCATGAGCCGCTCTACTTCTGCGCAAGAGGCCATAGAGGTATCGCCCGGCGTCGTCATTGCTAACGCTCCGTGGGCGGCACCATAATTCACAGCTTTTTCGATATCTCCAGCCGTCATAAGCCCATAGATCAGACCCGAAGCGAAAGAATCCCCTCCGCCCACACGATCCAGAATCTCTAAACCGTCACGCTGAATAGCCTGCACAAACCCCTGCTGCCGATCCCATGCCACAGCTCCCCAATCGTTCACAGTGGCAGTGCGCACTTGGCGCATTGTGGTGGCAATCACCTGGAAATTGGGGTATGCCTCTGCCGCAGTAGCAATCATCGCCCTAAAGCTATCTACCTGGAGATTATCGAGGTTATCGTTTACCCCCTCCACCTCAAAACCGAGCGATGCCGTGAAATCTTCTTCATTGCCGATCATCACATCAACGTAGTGCGCAAGCTCTTTATTCACCTCTTGGCATTTAGCTTTCCCGCCAATGGCTTTCCACAGCGACGGCCGGTAATTCAAATCGTAGGAAATCACCGTGCCATACCGTTTAGCCACTTGCATTGCGGTGCGCGCCACCTCCGCCGTGTTTTCACTCAGCGCCGCGAAAATCCCGCCAGTGTGCAGCCACCGCACGCCGAGATCACCAAAAAGGTAATCCCAGTCTACGGCGTCAGGAAGCATCTGCGATACCGCTGTGTGCCCCCGATCTGATGCCCCTACAGCACCACGCACTCCAAATCCACGCTCAGTGAAATTGAGGCCATTACGCACGCTTCTGCCCACTCCATCAGAGGGCACCCAGTGGATAAATTCTGGATTCACCCCGCCTTGGAGAATACAGTCCTCGATGAGCAGCCCCACTTCATCGCGCACAAGCGCAGTGACGATAGCAGCTCGTTTCCCGAACACCCGCCGCAAACCGCGGGCCACGTTATATTCGCCACCGCCCTCAGAGGCTCGGAAACTTCTTGCCGTGCGAATCCGCCCCTCGCCCGGATCCAGGCGGAGCATCACCTCTCCCAAGCTCACAATATCGAATCGGCACTCTTGCTCGGGCCGCAGGGTTAATCCTGATTCTGGCAACGCCATCACTTCGCCTCCTTCTGTTCCACAATCTGCTTCGCTAGCGCCATCGCAGCAGCAGAAATCCTCGTCACATCTTCAAATTTTCCAGCCCGAAGCAGCTTTCCAGCCACCATCCACGAGCCGCCCACAGCGGCAATTACTGGAGAACCCAGCCACTCAGCCAAATTTTCAGTGTTAATGCCACCTGTTGGCATAAATTTCAGTTGCGGGAAAGGCCCCGCAAAGGCTTTCACCACCGGCAACCCTCCTAGCGCTACCGCCGGGAAAAATTTCACCGTATCTAGCCCATAGCTGAGCGCTGCCATAATATCGGTAGGATTCGCAATCCCCGGCAAATATGGAACTTCTGCTTCACTTGCCACATCAGCCACAGCAGAACTCCACCCAGGGGAGACGATAAACTGCGCGCCGGCCGAAAGCGCCTGGCGCGCCTGCTCAGCATTGATCACCGTGCCAGCCCCTACTGCCATTTCTGGCACCTGCTCAGAGATAGCAGCAATCGCATCAGCTGCCACCGCAGTGCGGAAAGTGATTTCCGCGCTCGTGATTCCTCCGGCTAAGAGCGCCTGCGCTGTTGGCACAGCAGCATCGAGCTCCTCTAGCACCACCACCGGCACAATCGGGTTGCTCGCTAAAAACGAACGAGCAGAGGGAATAGCCATAAAAACTCCTTTTAATATTGCGCAGGTTATATCTGCGCGCCGATTACATAATTCTTAGACAACTAATTCGTGTAGCTGTGTTTGTAGCTGTGTTCACTCATCAGCTGTACAGCGCTCTCAAGTTTCAGGAAATCTACCTATATATATTCAGCTGTACTACAGCTGCGCTATAGGTGGGGATCAGCTCCGCCACTACCCGTATGATCGCCGCTTGCTGTTTCTACTTAGCGTTGTTTGGTTTTTGTGATGGCTTCCCACAAACCATTCAAATACACAGCACCCAACGCACGATCATACAACGGATACCCAGGCCGACCCGTCTCACCCCAAATCATACGACCATGATCCGGACGAACATACACATCCGGA
>JALELI010000037.1 GCA_022768785.1 Arcanobacterium sp.
TGGCAAACCACCGAGCAATACAGCTTCTACGAGTACCGTGCTCGATTCCAATCCACGCAAGCTCATAGAACGCGCCGTGCCCACCGGCGGAGCCATTATTGCACATCTTTCACGTGGTGCACGCTGAACTGATTTCCATGCACCACCACACCCACGATGTCAATCGCAATTGCAGGCGCCCGTTCCCCCGAGTGGGCCACCCACTGCACAATAAGCGCTCGTAGCCGCCGTAGTTTCACCGGGGTGATCGCCTCTTCGGGAGTTCCCGCCGGAAAATATGCGTTATACAAACGGCGAGTTTTCACTTCGACCGCCACCACAGCATCGCGTGCCGGATCATATGCCACCAGATCTAATTCGCCACCGCGAGTGCGCCAGTTTCGCGCTAAGATGCTGAAATTTTGGTTTTTGAGATATCGTTCGGCACATCGCTCACCCCATACGCCGAGCTCACTGCGAGAAATAGCGTGCGCGCGAGCCATCGCCCACTGGGCACTGCATTCCCTTTTTACCCGCACTTGATCGCACATCTCGAAACCTCCGTTCCTCGGTTTCGATTTCACCGCACTGCGCGTTCGTATGTGGGCACGAATATTTATTTGTGGATAGCTGCGGCGCAGAAGTTTCCTGTGCACATTTCTCTGTGCACAGCTCTCTGCATACATCTCACGCTTCTCACGCCGTCACACACTCAGTGCCGCTCCCGAGGCACCACACGAGATAAGCAATGCATAGAAGCTAGCGCGCACGCACCGCTCTTACGATAGGCGCAGAATTATTGCCCAGAATCGAGTTCTAGCTCTTTAGATAGATCCGGTTTGTTGAGCTCTTCCACATTTACATCTTTAAACGTAACGATCCGAGCAGCCCGAATAAAACGCGAAGAACGGTAGATATCCCACACCCAGGCATCGGTGAGTGTGACCTCAAAAAATACATCTCCAGCCGCAGAAGCTCGCACGTTCACATCGACGTCGTTAGCGAGATAGAAGCGCCGTTCCGTTTCCACCACATAGCGAAATAGGTTCACTACATCTCGATACTCGCGATAGAGAGCTAGCTCTTGTTCGGATTCGTAGTTTTCCAGTTCGCCCATGTCCCAAACTTTTGCACACTATTTCACGCCAGGCAAATGCCACGATGTGCGATGGATCTCGCTTGGCCCTAAACGCTCCAATGCCCGCACATGTGCCGCAGAAGCGTAACCTTTATTCCGCTCAAATGAATATCCAGGGTAGCGCTGCGCAAGCTCCACCATGTATGCATCGCGCACCACCTTAGCAAGCACCGAAGCAGCAGCCACTACCGCACACTGAGCATCGCCTTTCACCACGGTACGCACCGGCACATCAGGTGGTTCTAAAGTGCGTTCACTGAGTGGGGCGCCCGCCGCATCAAGCTCGAAAAGCCCCACGGGGCTCCACCAGTTGTGCGTGCCATCTAGTAGCACGCCGTCAATGCGCACTCCGTGCTCCCACAATTCGTGTGCTGCCCGTGCTGCCGCAATGCGCAGCGCGGCGATAATGCCGTACTGATCAATTTCTGCCGCAGACGCCGATCCCACAGCCCACGCATGTACCCACCGTTCACACGGCTCTATCAGCGCTTCTCTGCGAGCTGGAGTGAGGAGCTTAGAATCACGCAATCCTGCAGGAAAAGAATCTGATGTACCGGCAGTGATCGCTGCGATTCCCACGCTCACTGGGCCGGCTAACGCTCCACGCCCCACCTCATCTACTCCGGCAAGCACCACAGAATCATGCGCCGCTGTGCCCGCTGCCCCGCTCGCACTAGGTGCACTCACCCAGGAATGAGCATTATTACTCTCGCCCACTGCTGCCTTGCTCACACTAAGTGCGCTGGGAACACCTGGAATAAACCTATGCCCCACGCTGCGCTGCTCAGCTCTCTCCACAGCATGAGTTTTATCCGCTGCACTGGCTAGCTCTCGCAGCCATTCTTTTTCAATCGTGCGGCTCGGCACACGGGTTTCAGTCGCGCGGTTCGGCACACGGGCGGCACTGTGCGCCATACTCTTTTGGGAGGCTCCCCCGCCTGTCTGGAGTGCTACACTGCCGGGCACCGTGGAGCTGAGAGGCTGAGAGCCGCCTCGCAACGCACCACTGTGCGCCACTCTGCCCTGTGCGGTGGGCAACTGCAACTGAATCTGATCCTCCGACTGCGGTTGAATCTGATCCTCGTTAAAATCGCTGAGCGGGAGCGGCTCACCCAGCATTATTCGGCACCTGAGCAAATGCCGAATCGCCAGAGGTGATCCAGCCAAACCTATTGAATGGATAAAAAATCATCCAGGCCCGGCCTTCTACGCTAGATACTGGCACGAAGCCGAAGCCCGTCTGGGCCTGGTGATAGCGAGAATCTTGCGAGTTAGAGCGGTTATCCCCCATCACCCACAAATACCCCTTCGGCACCGTTACATCGAATGGCACATCGGAAGGCTTCACCCCTGCACGCACATAGGGCTCTGTGACGGCAACGCCATTCACCGTGATATTGCCGGCATCAGAGCAGCACACCACGTGATCTCCGCCCACACCCACAATGCGTTTCACTAAGTGGGTGCCAAGATCTTTGGGAATCAGGCCAATTGCCTCCCCCGCTCGAGTGAAGAACTCAGCTGCCTGCCCCTGCTTAGGCTGCTGTACTCCCTCTAGCCAGCCCCCCGGATCACGGAACACCACCACATCTCCGCGGTGGAGCTCATCTGCTTGATCTACCAGCTTATTCACGAAAATGCGATCACCTGGGAGCAGCGTATTTTCCATCGATCCAGAGGGAATCACGAAAGACTGCACAAAAAATGTTTTTCCCACCACTGCTACCAACAGTGCAATTGCCACTAGGCTCACCCACTGCAGCATATTCATCAACATGGAATGCTGCGTTTTTTTAGCCCCATCAATCAGCGGAGTAGGCTCCAGATCTTCGCTGCGCTGCGCTGCAGAATGTTCTAGAGCTGGTGAAGCGGCACTTGCGCCTTGCTCATGCCGCACTCGGGCAGGGGTAAATGAAGGAGGCATCACATCTGGAGCTTGTGCAAAGCGATCTGCAGCGGAAGAATCCGATTCGCTCTTGTGATCCATTTTCACCTCTCTCCATACACTTCGGCATAGCAGCCATCAATATCGGCGTAGCAACCGTAACTAAGAGTAGCCTATCGTGAGGGTTTTCTGCGGCGGCAGGCCCAAAAGCTCGTATAAATTGCATCACGATTCCGGTGGCTATCCTTGCCATTAATCACTCTGAGCTGAAAATATCAAAAGCCCAGCATTGAGTGCTGGGCTTTTGAAAGATCTCCACGCCTCACTTAGCGTCTACGAGGCGCTCCTTGATCTTGGCAGCTTTGCCGTGGCGATCACGCAAATAATAGAGCTTAGCGCGCCGCACTTTGCCGTATGCCACAACCTCGATGGAATCCACATTAGGAGAATGCAATGGGAACGTGCGCTCCACTGCCACACCAAATGAAACTTTACGCACAGTGAACGTGGCATTTACGCCTTTTCCACCAGCGCGGCGAATCACCACACCCTGAAACACCTGGATACGCTCGCGGTTTCCTTCCACCACTTTCACGTTCACCTTCACGGTGTCTCCAGCGCGGAAATCGGGGCGATCCTTAAGCTGATCAGCGGTTACTTCATCAAGAAAGTTCATTATCTCAATCTTTTCTCACCATGCACGCAGGCCACGGTGGTTGGGAACACTTTTTCTCGCAGGTGCACCACCCCCTGCGGCAGGCACGGCGCACTGATAAGCGAGCAACGTTGCTATTGTGCCATATCAAGCCGGCGACACATAGTTAGATCGTTGTTGATCTGCTCACCTACATAGAAAGTACGCTCCCCTGAGCGTTCAAATCCAACGCGCCGATAAGCTCGCTGAGCCCGCTTATTTGAACCATTTGTGCCCAGCCAGATATAAGGCTCCCGGGGCACCGGCACACGTTTTTGAAGCAGCGCTCGAAGCTGGCGCAGCGTGGCGTTCATCAGCTCATCAAAAAGCCCTGAACCTCTCCACCTGCGATCGAGATACACCTTTTCAAGGTAAAGCAGCGGCCCCTCACGGCGCACTCCGTCCGCCGTCACAAATTCTACAGGTGCCCCCTCAGCAGCCCCAGCCACCTCTGCACCTTCCGGCACCACCACCCACGTGTAGCCTGCGAGCTTTCCCGTAGGCGCTCCCGCACGATCACATAATTCAACCACAGTGAGCAGGTTGTGAGATGAATCAGCAAGTAGCTCCGCAAAATTTTGGGGTTGCAAGTGCTGCTGGATATAAGCCTGAATATCAGCTGCTGCGATATACGCTGGAGCGGCATCGGGAAAAGTGCGAGCCGCGAGTGCGCTGAGTTCGTGCACCTCATTGGGCTGCGCCTGCCGTAGCAGCACCCGCGTGAGCTGCGATTCTGCCTCTCCATTGTGCTGTTTACCCACTAAATACCCCAGCTGAGCCAATGTGGCACGGTCTTTTTTATCGAGGGTATGCGTGGAAAGGTGCATTAGCATATCCGGCCGGCGCTGAGCGGTGCGCTCCAGAGCCCGATCTTTTCGCCACCGCGTCACTGCGCCATGATTACCACTTGTGAGCACTTGTGGCGCTGAAAGGCCACGGAATGTGAGCGGCCGGGTGAACACCGGATACTCGAGCAACCCAGCTGCTCCGTGTGATTCTTCCACCAGCGATTCAGGATTACCCACCATGCCAGGCACTAGCCTACTCACTGCCTCTATTAACGCCACCGCTGCGATTTCTCCCCCATTGAGCACGTAGTCACCCAGAGAATACTCCACCACCTGCACATGCGGCAGTGCACTGTAATACTCTGCTACGCGCGCATCAATCCCCTCATACCGCCCGCAGGCGATCACAATCTGGCCGGGTGTGCGCGCCAGCCGTTCACAGAGCGTTTGGGTGAGCGGAGCTCCGCTCGGCGTGGGGATCGCCAACACCACTGGCGCCTGCTCACTTCGAGAGAAATTCTCTTCCATGTGCAGGCTCACTCCCTCACCATCAGGGAGAGCTGGGTGCGCATAAGGCCCAATGACGGCGTCAATCGCTGCTCCCCACACGTCTGGTTTCATCACCATTCCGGCGCCGCCCCCAAATGGAGAATCATCTACAGTGCGGTGCACATCATGCGCCCAATCCCGCAAATCATGGGTTTGCACACTAATGAGGCCTCGCTCCTGGGCCTTGCCCACGAGTGAGAGCTCTAGCACGTGGAAAAACTCCGGGAAAACGCTGATTACATCGAATTTAATTGTCACTCTCGCCACTCACCTCCCCCTCTTCTGCACCGCTATCGTCCACATCTAGCTCCGCTTCATTAAAGAGCCCCGCTGGCGGATCAATCACCACACAGTGATCATCAATATCTACTTCTGGCACAATTTCTTGCACAAACGGTACTTGCACCAACTCGCCAGATTCGGTGCGCACCAGCAGGAGATCTTGGGCAGGGAGCACTAGCAGATCCTCCACTATACCCAACTCATATCCCTGCGGATCAAGCGCCTCCAGCCCACGCAATTCATGCGGATACCACGCGTTATCGTCTTCGCCTTCGGCCTCATCAGATTCGATCACTAGCTGCACTCCCCTCAAGGATTCCGCAGTGGTGCGATCAGTGATCTCCGCGAATCGCGCAAACATCGCTCCTTTATATTCCCGCACGTTGCTCACTGTGAGCGGCCCCGCTGCAGCCGGATCAGTTTCGAGCACATTCCCCTGCGCGAGCCGCTGCAGCGGAGAATCCGTGCGAATATCGAGCTTCACTTCGCCTTTGAGCCCATGTGCTGCACCAATAATAGCCACCACCAGCTGCATTACCGCCCCTCTCCTATCTGCCGCGCACAGCCGGCACGGCATTACTGCGTATCTGCTATTGACATTGAATCATTAAACAGCGCAATGCTGAATCCGTGATGCTCAATCTCAACAGCCGTATTTCAACCACCTGTGAAAAATTGGCAGGAGCGTATGCGGTTTGCAGGAGCGTATGCGGTTTTCAGGAGCGGCACCGGTTTTTGGCGTTACTTCGTTTTAGCGCTACTTCGAAAAAGTTTTGGCGTGCCTAGCGCGCCTATTAATTTTCGTGTCTGCTAAGTCCCCGTGTCTGCTAATCCCCTCGCATCTGCCAGCCCTCTCGGGCCTTTCACTCTCTGCGTTCCACACCTACTCTGCTCCGCGCACGCTGCGTTTCCCGCCCCACCGCTCCCGGCACGACCACTTCCGGCACCACCGCTCCCGGCCCCACGGCTTTCGGCACTGCCACACAGCCCTCATCAAACTCACGCTCTCTGTGAACGATATAATCGCGCTAGTGCCACAGAACAGATACCTCCTGCTCACTCGTGGCGGTTTGCACTGATAACTGCACTTCAGAGGAGACGCATGAAATCCAAGGGAAACGCCATGAGAAAAGTTGGAATTGCAGCGGCAGTGTGTATCTCTTTAGTAATGCTCTTTTTCCCCACCGGAAGGGCTGTGCTCGCTCTCGGCGGGCTCATCTGGGGAGGGGTACACGTCTATCGCGGAGTGAAAACAAAAGAGCGTAAAACTCTGGGAGCTGGGTTGGTGGCTCTCGCCGTGGGTATTGCACTTGCGGGCACTGTGCCAGCTACTCCCGCCACACCACAGCCACCCTCTGCCCTGAGTTTTGCCCGCTCTGCTGCAGACGCTCCGCAACCAGAAAAGCCCGCTTCGCAGCCAGCTCTCACTCCTTTTATTCACAGTACACGTGGAGGGCTGGCACTAGCCGCCCTCGAACAGCTCGACGTGAAAGGGAGAGCCCCCAAAACTGGATACAGCCGAGCCGCATTCGGGGAAAAATGGGCAGATGAGGATCACAATGGCTGCGATACCCGAAATGATATCCTCAAACGCGATCTCACTCAGCCGCAATTTAAACCAGGCACCCGCAACTGCGTAGTAATAAGCGGAGATTTCTCCAATCCATACACTGGAAAAACTGAGCATTTTGAGCGCGGCACCACGGCGTCTGCCGTCTCCATCGATCATGTGGTGGCGCTATCTGACGCCTGGCAGAAAGGGGCTCAACAGCTCCCGGCTAGCGTGCGCACCGCGCTCGCCAATGATCCTCTCAATCTACTCGCTGTGGATTCGGATTCTAACTCTGAAAAATCCGATGGAGACGCCGCCACTTGGCTACCGCGCAACAAGGCTTTTCGCTGTGAATACGTGGCCACTCAGATCGCTGTAAAGCATAAGTATCACCTGTGGGTTACTGCTGCTGAAAAAACGGCAATGGCCACTGTGCTCAGCGGGTGCACACAGCAGACCCTACCTGTTGATAACACCCTGCCAGCACCATCGCTAGACACCCCACAAACTCTGCCGCCTCCCCAGCCCTCGCCAGCAGAAACTAATCATTCTTCCACGGAATCACCCGCAGCTCCTGCACCGCAATCGTTGCAGGAAACGTCACCAGCACCAACTCCGAAGCCTAAGCCACAGCAAACGCCCACCCCAGCGCCCACGAAGCAGGCATATTATCCAAACTGCAAAGCCGCGTGGGACGCAGGTGCCGCCCCAATCCATGCTGGCGAACCCGGCTACTCGCGTAAGCTGGATCACAACGGAGATGGTGTGGCCTGCGAGAAACGCCCGCGGAGCTAGTAGCTCGGCACTAGTAGCTCGAAAGTCACTACCGCGCTATGCCGCTGTGCCTGCACCAGTGGACGAATATCCTTATTGTTGCTCAGCCTGTTGAAAAATAGCTGGCGGTGCCTACGGCCACGTGTGCGGGCAGCCTTTAGCCCCAGATTGCAGCCTCTAACCCAGATTGCTGTATATGTGAGAGGGGCACCCCACGGGGTGCCCCTCTCACATAACTATGCGCAGCTCAGCGATCAGTTTCGATCACATCTACTCGCACTGGGCCATCGGACGATAGCGCATTAATCACTGAGCGCAAGGCCTTAGCAGTGCGGCCATTACGTCCAATCACTCGCCCAAGATCCTCTGGATTCACTCGCACCTCAAGAAGCTCTCCACGCCGATTGGTACGTGAAGACACCTCCACGTCGTCTGGATTATCTACGATCCCTCGCACGAGATGTTCAAGAGCTTCGGCTAACATCAGGCGTCCGCCTCTTCTGCGGCAGCGCTATCAGCAGCCTCATTCTCTTCAGCTGCTTCGGCTTCTTTGGCAGCTTGTGCCTCCGCTTCAGCCTTAGCAATTGCCTCAGCCTTTTCAGCACGCAGCTTCTCAGCCTTATCTTGAACGGCTTTCACGGCCGCTTCACGCTCGGCTGCCACATTCTTCTTCTCAAGCACTTTAAGGGTGGATTCAGCACTGCCACCCTTAGCGGCCTGCCAGTCACCAGTGATCTTCAGCTGTGCTAGCACAGCTTCACTTGGCTGTGCACCCACAGAGAGCCAGTAGCGGGCGCGCTCGGAGTTAATATCAATCACCGAGGGCTCAGTATTGGGATTGTAGTATCCGATCTCTTCGATCACGCGGCCGTCACGCTTCTTACGTGCGTCAACCACCACTACACGGTAATGCGGCTCGCGAATCTTCCCCATGCGCTTTAAACGAAT
>JALELI010000038.1 GCA_022768785.1 Arcanobacterium sp.
CATTCCGAGGCGGAAAAGATCGTACGAGAGTATGAAATGTCTGCTGGCATGGACTATGTGTTGAGTGCGGAAAATGACGCCGATTCTCAGGCGGCGCTCCAAGCTGGCGCACAAACTCTTGAGCCGGCTGCCCCTATTGAGCCACAGCAGACCGCAGATGAAGAGAATTCCGAGGGCTCTCGCTCTGCAGGCACTGTTTCGATTTGGAGCCGGCAGCTGCGCACCCGCACACTGGCGCTATGGGTGATTTGGTTTATGATCAATTTCAGCTACTACGGCGCTTTCACATGGATTCCTTCACTGCTCGCTGATCAATTTGGTTCGCTCACAAAATCATTTACCTTCACGCTGATCATCACACTTGCTCAGATTCCCGGCTATGCCATGGCTGCGTATTTTATTGAGATCATCGGCAGACGGCGCACTCTCGCCATCTTTCTCGCGGGCTCGGCAGTGGCTGCAATTCTCTATGGGAATTCCAACTCGGAAGCCATGATTATTGCTGCTGGAATTATGCTGAGTCTGTTCAATTTAGGCGCATGGGGCGCGCTCTACGCGATTGGGCCAGAGCTGTATCCTACAAATGTGCGGGGCACTGGCACGGGCGCTGCTGCGGGGTTTGGAAGGATCGCTTCGATTATTACTCCGCTGCTCACTCCAATTTTTATCCGTACGGGTGGGCCATTCCTCACGTTTGCGGTGTTTTCTGCTGCTTTTGCGATAGCTACGATCGCTGCTTTCTTCCTGCCGGAAAAGCGGGGGAAAGCGATTGCGTAGCTGCATCGCTGCTGCCGGTGCGTGGGCGATGCTCATTGGGTGGGGTTCCATCGGATCGATATTGATCGCTGCTGCCGGTGCGCGGGGCGATGTACTGGGCAGGAGATGTAGTGAGTGCGTTCTAGTGTGCACCGATCTGGCAGAATAGATCCATGCCTCACAAAGTGTTGAACGGGTGGTCTGCCCAACTCAAGAAAGCTGCGGGATTAGAAAAAGCCGCGAATCGCCGGCGCTTTGAGCAGCTGCGCGTAGAGGGAGTGCAGGCGGTGCGGGAGGTATTAGCGTGTGCTCCAGAGCGAGTGCGTGATCTTTTTGTGGCGTCAGGTGTGTTAGCTGCTCACGCAGATATTGCGCAGCTAGTTGAAACAGCTGGCGTCTATGTGCATGAAGGAACAGCAGAGCTGATTGCTCGAGCTGCTCCCAGCAGCCAGGGAATATTTGCGGTGGTGCAGATGGCTGCGGAGCTCTCTGTTGATGCTGTGTTTTGTTCCCGCCCACAGCTGGTGGTGTGTTGTGTGCAGGCGAGTGATCCTGGGAATCTTGGCACGATTATTCGCACTGCTGATGCGGCAGGAGCGGAGGCTGTGGTGGTGGGCCCCGGATCGGCTGATCCGCATAGCCCCAAAGTGATTCGCGCCGCTGCTGGATCTACTTTTCACGTGCCCGTGCTAGAAGCTGCCCCTGAAGCAGTGGTGCAGCGCGCCAAAACGGCGGGTATGCTGGTGGCTCTTGCTGATGCGCGGGGCTCCGTGGATCTTTTAACAGCGCAGCACGGCCACGGTGAGGCTGCGCCGTTGCTCTCCGCTCCCACTGTATGGCTGGTGGGAAATGAGGCGCGAGGGTTTTCTCCACAGCAGCGGGAGTGGGCCGATGTGGTGATTGGAATTCCGATGTGGGGGAGAGCGGAATCTCTGAACCTTTCGGTGGCTACGGCGCTGTGTCTTTATGCCTCTGCCAGTGCGCAGCGTGGTGCTTGCGAGCGTGGCGCTTGTGAGAGTGCGCACTGCTGAGAGGTGCCGCTGTGAGTGGCACATGCTGTGTGCGCCACTGAGAGTTTGCACGCTGTGTGCAAACTCTATCGGCTCATCGGTGAGGGTAATTAGTCGATAGCTTGTGTGGATTTTTCCTCGTCACTGATCTGTTTCCTCGTCACTGACCTGCGCGGGATTTTTCTCGGAATGCGGCAGCCTAGGGGGGGGCAGCGGGAAAGCCTCACAACGCCGTCACCAAGCTCGCGTGAATGTTGTGGCAGCAGGAACCGGGCTAGCATCGGACGAGCTAGCAATCGAAAGGGCTGCTCATAGTTTGCGAAGTGACACAAGCTACTTAGCAGCTTATTTCGCAAGGAAAGTGTACCTTTAAAGGGCGATTTTAGCCGGTGTGTACTCGGCGTTTAGATATACCCTAGTAAACATGGTAGAAATTAGAATCCATGGAAGAGGCGGGCAAGGCGTGGTGACGGCCTCCGACCTCGTGGCTATGGCCGCTTTCGCAGAAGGCCGCCATGCGCAAGCGTTCCCATCGTTTGGCTCTGAGCGCACAGGAGCACCTGTGGTGTCTTACTGCCGCGTGAGTGATGAAGAGATCCGCACCCATGAGCCGGTGCTGGAACCGGATTTGATCATTGTGCAAGATCCCACTCTGCTCGCGATTATGGACGTATTCTCGGGCTTAAAATCCGATGGCTATGCGCTGGTGAATTCCGGCAAGAGCGCCGATGAGCTCGGGATCGGTGATGTGGTGGCTCGTATGCCGAAAGGGCATGTGATCGGCGTGCCCGCTGCAGATATTGCCCGTAAGCACACGGGGCGTACCGTGCCAAATGCCGTGTTGCTTGGCGCTGCTGCTGCGCTCACAGGCTTATACAAAATGGAGTCTGTTTCCTCCGCCATTATGCAGCGTTTCCCAGGAAAAGTGGGCGAGATGAACGTAGCTGCTGCCCAAGAGGCTTTTGAACTCGTAGAACATATGAAGGAGACTGCTCATGCTTAAGCAGATTGAAGGCTCGCAAGCCGTTGCACAGACGCTTGCGAGCTGCCGTATTAACGTGGTGGCGGCGTATCCGATTTCTCCCCAGACGCATATTGTGGAGACGCTCTCCAAACTGGTGAAGAACGGTTCTTTGAAGAACTGTGAATACATCAACGTGGAGTCGGAGTATGCGGCGATGTCTGCTTCGATTGGGGCCTCGGCAGCGGGTGGCCGTGCTTACACCGCCACTGCTTCGCAGGGTCTGCTCTATATGGTGGAAGCTGTGTACAACGCTTCTGGCTTGGGGCTTCCAATCGTGATGACGGTGGCCAACCGTGCTATCGGTGCTCCTATTAATATCTGGAATGATCAAACGGATTCTATGAGCCAGCGCGATTCTGGCTGGCTGCAGCTCTATGCTGTAGACAATCAGGAAGCGGCGGATTTGCATGTGCAAGCATTCCGAATTGCTGAGGAGCTCTCTGTGCCGGTGATGGTGTGCATGGACGGCTTCGTGCTCACCCATGCTTCTGAGCTGGTAGATGTGCCGGAGATGGAGCAGGTAGATAAGTTCCTGCCGGCCTATGAGCCGCGCCAGGTGCTCGATCCTGCAGATCCTATCTCAATTGGTGCGATGGTGGGGCCGGAAGCTTTCACTGAGGTGCGCTATCTCGCGCACCTCAAGCAGCTCGATGCCCTCGATCTGATTCCTCGGGTGCAAGCAGAGTTCAAAGAGATCTTTGGCCGTGAATCGGGCGGGCTCTATCACGAATATAAGTGTGATGACGCCGAAACGATCGTGGTGTGCCTCGGGTCTGTAACCGGCACGCTGCGCGATGTTATCGACGAGCGCCGTGCACAGGGAGAGAAGATCGGTGTGCTATCGCTGGTGAGCTTCCGCCCATTCCCGAGCAAAGCAATTGCTGCCGCTTTGGATCACGCCGAGCGGATCATCGTATTGGAGCGGGCTTTCTCTGTGGGCATCGGAGGTATCGTCTCCGCAGAAATCCGTGCCGCTATGGGCGATAAGGGCCACGTGTTCCACGAGGTTATTGCGGGTCTTGGCGGGCGCGCGATCACCAGTGGTTCGCTGCATGCATATCTCGATCGCGCTGTGCGAGACGATGTGGAATACACCACTTTCCTCGATCTTGATCGGGATCTTATTGACCGCGAATTGGCTCGGCAGGCTGCCACTCGCCGCAGCGGCGCCACTCCGGAAAATATGGTGCGCGATTATCATGAGCGCGTTGATCTGCGCCGCGCTGAAGCTCAGAACTAAGGAGGTAGGGAATAATGACGGAAGTAAATCTCGATACTCCGCGCTATCGCGCCACTGAAATTCCTGCTCGGGAAGCTGTGAAGTTTTATCAGGTGGGTTCGTATGCTGTGGGGAACCGCTTGGTGGATAAGGATTTAAAATCTATCCAGGCCAGCCGCAAGCGTTTTAATGCGCTCACTTCGGGGCACCGTGCGTGCCAGGGGTGCGGTGAAGCGTTGGGTGCCCGCAGCGCATTAGACGCAGCGTTGGCGGCCACCGATGGCAAGCTCATCGCCGTCAATGCCACTGGCTGTTTGGAGGTGTTCTCCACCCCGTATCCAGAAACTGCATGGAACTTGCCGTGGATTCACTCGCTCTTCGCCAATGCTTCGGCTGTGGCTTCGGGCGTGGCTGCAGCGCTGAAGGCCCGTGGGATCACTGACACCCGTGTGGTGGCTCAAGGGGGAGATGGTGGCACCGTAGATATCGGTTTTGCCACGCTTTCTGGAATGTTTGAGCGCAATGACGACGTGCTCTACATCTGCTACGACAACGAGGCTTATATGAACACCGGTGTGCAGCGCTCTGGCGCCACGCCGCCGACTGCCCGAACGGCCACCACTCAGCCGGTGGGTGAGCACCCAGGCAACGAGTTTGGCCAGGGTAAGAATTTGCCGCGGATCGCGATGGCACACGAAATTCCATACGTGGCTACTGCTACGGTGGCTGATGTGCGTGATCTGGAATACAAAGTGACGAAAGCTATGCAGATTCATGGCGCTCGCTATATTCACGTGTATGTGCCATGCCCACTTGGGTGGGGATCGCTCAGCCATGACACTATTAAGCTTGCACGCCTGGCGATGGAAACTGGCTTGTTCCCAGTGTTTGAAGCGGAGTATGGCGAAGTGACGTCGGTGATGAAGATCCGCCGGCCCGTGAAAGTGGAGGAGTATCTCAAGCTCCAGCGCCGGTTCGCTCACCTCTTCAAGAAGGGTGCCGATCCTTCGGTGATTGAGCGAATTCAGGCGATTGCTGATAAGAATATTCGCCGTTACAACCTCATTGATGAAGAAAACCTCGATGAGTTCGTGCTCTACAAGGGCGAGGAGAAGTAGTAATGACTGCAGTTGAAGAAAATAAGGATCTGCCTTTCGCAATCACCCTCGATGTGGGCTCATCACTCGAAAATGAAACGGGTTCGTGGCGCAGTGAGCGCCCGATCTATGTGAATTTGTTGCCTCCGTGCAACAAACAGTGCCCGGCCGGTGAAAATATCCAGCAGTGGCTCTACTACACTGAAGAAGGTAACTATGAGGCGGCGTGGCGTGAGATTATGGTGAATAATCCGCTCCCTGCTGTGATGGGGCGTGTGTGCTATCACACCTGCCA
>JALELI010000129.1 GCA_022768785.1 Arcanobacterium sp.
AGAGATTGCACTCGCCCACGGCGCACTAGGGGCTCGCATGACGGGCGGTGGATTTGGCGGCTCTGCCATAGCTCTGATTGCGCATGATCGGCTCGCAGAATGTGCTGACGCTATCGCAGAAGCCTTTGCACAGCGTGGATATCCCACACCGGAATTTATTACAGCAGTGCCGAGCCAGGGAGCACGCAGGATTCGCTAGCCTCTGCACTTATCCGATATAGCGGGTGGGTGCCAGCGTCGTTGCACGCTGGCACCCACCCGCTTTGCAGTATTTCAGTGTTCTAGCGCTTCGCCCGCACTCGCTCTGTGCACTGAAATACTTGAGCACATTGCAGTTGAAAGCGAGCTTCGAAACTTCTATTTTGCCGGCCGGCGCTATTTGCTGGTCGGAGCTATTTGCCAACCGGAGCTATTTGCCGGCCGGAATTAAAGACCCTCCACCGCTTCCGAAGTTTTGTTGGTGCTAAAAACAGGTGGGGGCGCATTCGTATGAATGCGCCCCCACCTGTATATCTGCAAGCAGCTTGGCTTGCTATCCTTACCGCTGAGATTTCTCTGAGCTAGATCTCTTCAGGGATCATGCTGATTGCGCCACACGGGCACTCTTCAGCGCATACGCCACAGCCCTTGCAGTATTCATACTTGAATTCGTACTCACCGGGCTTGATCTTGAGCACGGCATTATCTGGGCACACGCCATAGCAGTTATCGCAGCCAAAGCAGTTGCCACAGCTCATGCAGCGGCGCGCCTCAAATACGGAGCCTTCTTCGTCAAGGCCCTGTATCACTTCATCGAACGTGTTCCAACGGCGTGGGCCCTCGAGTTTTGCCCGCACCTGCTGCGGAGCATCAGAGTAATACCACGTGGTCATGCGATCGAGAGAAGCATCGCCAGGCTTTTCTGGAGCGTCATATTCAGCTCCGCGCAACCAAGCGTCGATGTTGCGAGCAGCTTTCTTACCGTGGCCGATAGCCGCCGTCACATTCTTATCCCGTGGCACCATATCGCCACCAGCAAAGATTCCTGGATGGCCCGTCATCATACGGCTGTCGATCTTCACCACACCTTGATCGGTGTCGATCCCATCGATACCGGCGAGCAGGCCCAGATCAGCTTCCTGGCCCAGCGCAAACACCAGCACATCAGCTGCAAGCTCATCGGTTTCCCCGGTGGGCTGCGGATAGCTGTTCGCATCGAGCTCCATCTTTTCCAGCTCTAGCTTGCCGTCCATTGCCTGCCGCACAGTGCGCAGCTCCACCAGCTTAATTCCCTCTTCGAGAGCCTCTTCCACCTCAAAATCGTGAGCTGGCATCTGAGCGCGGGTGCGGCGGTAGACGATAAACGTTTCATCTGCACCGAGACGCACCGAAGAACGGGCGGCATCGATAGCGGTGTTGCCACCGCCGTACACTGCCACCTTACGGCCGGCGAGCGGTTTAGCTGCCTCGGTGTCTTCACGCTGGATTTCCACTGAACGCAGCAGCTCTACGGCGTCTACCACATTCTTTGGATCAGTTGCCGGAATCGTCACTTCCTTGCCGATCTGGGCTCCCACAGCTAGGAACACAGCATCAAACTTATCCAGCTCGCTCTTGAGATCCCGCACTGGCGTGTTCATCTCGAAGGTAACACCCATCTTGGCAATGCGGTTCAATTCCCCATCGAGAATGCCACGCGGGAGGCGATAGCTCGGAATTCCGTAGCGCATCATGCCACCGGCCTTCTCGCGCTCGTCACGCACGGTTACGGAGTGGCCGAGGCGAGCGAGATGATACGCAGCTGAGATACCCGATGGGCCAGCTCCCACCACGAGCACTTTTTTGCCGCTCGGAGCGGACGTCACCGGCACTTCCCACCCCTCGGTAAGGGCCTTATCACCTAGGAAACGCTCCACAGCGTTGATCCCCACAGCCTCATCTACCTTTGCGCGGTTACATGCCACCTGGCAGGTGTGATAGCACACACGCCCCATCACAGCAGG
>JALELI010000051.1 GCA_022768785.1 Arcanobacterium sp.
TCTGGAGTATCTATAGAGCACGCGAGTGGAGCTCGGAGAGCGGTGATTATCTGTAGGCGATGATCCTGTGCTCTGTTGTGCCCAGGCTTGTGGTGTACACGCCAGCCGGGGGATCAGTTTGCTGTGGTGGAAGCTCCTAAATATCCAATCTGGCGCCAGGCCTCATAGACGGCGATTGACGCCGAGTTGGTGAGGTTGAGGGAACGGCGTGCGGGGAGCATCGGGATTCGAACGAGCTGCGAAATGCGGGGGTCGTCCATCACGTCACAGGGTAAGCCGGTAGCTTCTTTCCCGAAGAGCAGTACGTCTCCATCTCGATATGACACCTCGGCGAAGTTGCGAGTGGTGTGCGATGTGAATGCAAAGATTCGTGGTTCGCTACCGAAGTATGCCTTTGCAGCTTCCCAATTGGGGTGGATCACCACATCTGCTAAATCGTGATAATCCAAGCCAGCTCGTTTGAGGTGGGTATCCGAGAAATCGAAGCCGAGCGGTTCAATCAGGTGTAAGCGGGCTCCAGTGCAGGCACTAAGCCGGATTGCCGCACCAGTGTTTCCAGCAATTTCAGGTTCGTGATAGACGATATGCAACATGTCTGCCAGACTAGCGCAGAACATATCTGCTACGTTAACGAAGATAGAGAGATAGTCTGCATAACTAGAAAGCATGTGAGACAATCAGCGCATGGCTACACTTCTTTCAACTCCTGATGAACGCTACGTGCCCGCCTCAGAGCGGGTTGATGCAATCCCTATGAATCGTTGTGGCACGAGTGGTTTGATGCTTCCAGCAATCACCCTAGGTCTGTGGCACAATTTTGGCGATGATCGCCCATTCCAGACGCAGCGTGAGATTGTGCGGCGTGCTTTCGATCTCGGCGTCACCCACTTCGATTTAGCCAATAACTATGGCCCGCCCTACGGTGCCGCAGAAGAAAACTTTGGGCGCATTATGCGTAAAGATTTCCGCCCCTATCGCCACGAAATGATTATTTCCACCAAAGCGGGGTGGGATATGTGGCCTGGCCATTTTGGTATTGGGGGCTCACGCAAATATCTGCTCACCTCACTCGATGAATCATTGGAGCGCATGGGGCTGGAGTATGTGGATATCTTTTACCATCACCGCCCAGATGCCGATGTGAATCTCGAAGAATCTATGATGGCGCTGCATGATGCAGTGCGTTCTGGCAAAGCTCTCTATGCCGGAATCTCTAGCTACTCACCGAGTGCTACTGCACAGGCGGCAACGATTATGCGTGAGTTAGGCACTCCGCTGGTGATCCATCAGCCTAGTTATTCGCTCCTAAATCGTTGGGTGGAGCAGCCGGGGGAACACGGCGAGGCTAATTTACTGCAGCAAGCTAATGCTGAAAATATGGGTGTGATCGCGTTCTCTGCACTGGCACAAGGCCTACTCACAGATAAATACCTCAACGGAGTGCCAGCGCACTCACGGGTGGCAGATGGGAAGATGAGCCGAGAGCTCCTCACTGAGCAGAACCTCACACATGTGCGGGCGCTCAATGAACTGGCGAAGCAGCGTGGGCAAAGTCTAGCTCAGATGGCAATTGCCTGGGTGTTGCGTGATCAAGGCGATGTGAGTGTGACGAGTGCGCTCATCGGGGCGAGCTCCGTGGCGCAGTTGGAGGATTCGCTGGGTGCGCTTGCCAACACGCATTTCAGCGATGAAGAGCTTGCGGCAATTGATTCTTATGCGGTGGAAGGTGGAATTAACCTCTGGTGGAACGTGACGGCATCGCGCATGTAGCGCATTCGCGTGCAGCTCTTGCGCAGTTGTCGTCATCGCGGCAAGCTGCCGTTGGAGAAAATTTCCCTGCCGGTGCATTACCGTCTTCTAATCCCTTTGAACTAGCTGGGGCGGGTGCAGCAGCGTATGCAGATGTACGGCCCAGCTATCCAGAATCAGCGGTGACTTGGGCAGTGCAGGGGGTGCACATAGGAGCCCGAGTGGCAGATATCGGAGCTGGAGCTGGCCGGCTCACGGCTGCGCTCGTGAGCCGGGGATTTGAGGTATGGGCAGTGGAGCCCGCTACAGATATGCGTGTTGAATTCCTGGAATGCCTGCCAGATTTTCCGCGCACCCACCTGCTGGCCACCACTGCAGAAGCTACCGGGTTGGAGGATCGATTCTGCGACGCGCTCACGTACGGTGAGAGCTGGCATTGGTTAGAGCGCTCACGCGCCACTACGGAGGCGTGGCGATTGTTGCGCCCCGGTGGCAGCGTGGCACTGCTCTATAACCAGCTTGCGGTGGAGCACCCGTGGGTGCATCGGCTCACGCGCATTATGCGCTCTGGAGATGTACAACGCCCAGATAAGCCGCCGGTGTTGGGCGATCAATTCAGCACTCCGCAGTTTTTCTCTGTGGATTGGGAACACGCCGTCACCCCTGAGCACATCATTGCGCTTGGCACCACACGGGCATCGTGGCTCAGAGCTAGCCATGAACAGCGAGTACGTATGCGCCGTAATCTCGTGTGGTATCTCTACACCGAGCTGGGAATGCGGCCGGGAGAGCCGGTGGCCCTGCCATATCACACCTATGTCTGGCGCGCCTGGCGGCGCTAACGAGTGCGCAATGTGAGCTTGCATCGCGTAGCAGATGTTTGCGTTTTATGATAGAGCAAAGCTGATGGAAGGATTGCACATGCCAGAATTACGATCGGCAACATCAACAAACGGCCGAAATATGGCGGGAGCCCGCGCTCTGTGGCGGGCCACGGGAATGCGGAGCGAAGATTTTGGCAAGCCGATTATCGCAGTGGCTAATTCCTTCACTCAGTTTGTGCCTGGCCATGTGCACCTCAAAGATATGGGGCAGCTAGTGGCGCACGCCATTGAAGAAGCTGGCGGCGTGGCTAAAGAGTTCAACACCATTGCCGTCGATGATGGCATTGCAATGGGGCATGGAGGAATGCTCTATTCGCTGCCCAGCCGCGAGCTCATTGCAGATTCGGTGGAATACATGGTGGAAGCTCACCGTGCCGATGCCCTGGTGTGTATCTCTAATTGCGATAAAATCACGCCGGGAATGCTCATGGCAGCATTGCGCCTCAATATTCCCACTATTTTTGTGAGCGGTGGCCCGATGGAATCTGGCCAAGCAGTGGCTGGAGTGGTGGATCATCGCACTGATCTGATCGATGCAATGGCGCTCTCCGCGAACGATCTCGTGAGTGATGCGCAGCTGGCATTGGTGGAGGAAGCTGCTTGCCCCACGTGTGGATCCTGCTCCGGAATGTTCACCGCTAATTCGATGAACTGCCTCACTGAGGCGCTCGGATTGTCACTTCCGGGGAATGGCTCCACTCTCGCCACTGCCCAGAAACGCCGTGAGCTTTTCGTGCAAGCGGGCCATACGATCGTCACTCTCGCTAAACGCTATTACGAAGAGAACGATGATTCTGTGCTGCCGCGCAATATTGCCACACGCGATGCGTTCCTTAACGCCATGAGTATGGATATTGCCATGGGGGGGTCTACCAATACGGTGTTGCACACTTTGGCTGCGGCATGTGAGGGGGACATTGATTTTACTCTTGCCGATATCGATGAGCTCTCTCGCCATGTGCCGTGCATGAGCAAAGTGGCCCCCAATTCCACGCAATATCATATGGAAGATTTTCACCGAGCTGGCGGTATTCCGGCATTGCTAGGGGAGTTATATCGTGCCGGGTTGCTGCGCGATACCGTGCATTCAGTGCATTCAAGTGATCTAAAGAGCTGGCTAGAGCACTGGGATATCCGGGGTGTTGCCCCGAGCGATGAGGCACTAGAGCTCTTCTCCGTGGCGCCCGGTGGAGTGCGCACCACGGAGCCGTTCTCGCAGAATCGCCGCTGGGAGAGCCCGGATCTCGATGCGGCACAGGGGTGCATTCGAGATGTAGAGCACGCCTATACGAAAGACGGCGGGCTGTGCATGCTCTTTGGGAACCTCGCCGAAGATGGGGCTGTGATCAAAACAGCCGGGATCGATGAGGAACTCTTCCATTTCGAAGGGCCAGCTCGGGTGGTAGATTCTCAGGAGCAGGCGATTGAGCTGATTCTTGGGAAACAGGTGCACCCTGGAGATGTGGTGGTGATTCGCTATGAGGGCCCGAAAGGCGGGCCGGGCATGCAAGAGATGCTCTATCCCACCAGCTTTTTGAAGGGATTGGGCTTGGGAAAGAGCTGTGCCCTCATCACAGACGGCCGTTTCTCGGGTGGCACTAGTGGCCTCTCGATTGGGCATATTTCTCCTGAGGCTGCCTCCGGCGGGCTCATTGGGCTCGTGCACGACGGCGATCGTATCGTGATCGATGTGCCGCAGCGGTTGCTACGGCTCGATGTGCCAGAAGCGGAGCTGCAGCAGCGCCGAAGAGCTAAAGGAGCAACGCCCTGGCAGGGTGTGCGTGAGCGCACCGTGAGTAAGGCGTTGCGCGCATATGCGGCAATGGCCACGAGTGCTTCGGCAGGAGCAGTACGCAAAGTGAGCTGATGTAGGCCCAATGGGCCAATTTGCCTGAAGTTAGCAGAGATAATAGATCTGCGCGACTTTTACGTTGACGTGGAAGTAGAAAGGCGCGCGCAGGTTCCCTGCTTTGATTAACGTGAAAAGGCAGACGATTCATGAGCGTTGTATTCGAGTATTTGGCTCACTACCCGATTTTCTATGCATTTCTTCTCATAGGAGTGGGAATGGCATTTGGCCACATCAAGGTGAAAGGTATTTCACTGGGAGCTGCGGCAGTGCTCTTTCTCGCCATTGCAGTGGCAGCGTGGGGGAAAGCAGTAGGAGTGGAAACGGTGCTTCCGCCAGCGATGGGTACGCTGGGTCTGGTGCTGTTCACATTTGCGATCGGCAATAACTCCGGCCCATCATTTTTCTCGAACGTACGTAAATCGGTGGGGCCGATGGCTGCGTTGATCGGGGTGTATGTGATCACAGCTGTGGTGGCCGTGCTCGTGGGGCAGAATATCTTCCACATGAATTCAGCGCAGATTGCGGGCACCTTTGCAGGGGCCACCACGAATACGCCGGCTTTAGCGGCGGCTGGGGAATCCTCAGGTTCTCCTGCTGCTGCCACGATCGGCTATTCAATTTCGTATCTCTTTGGCGTGCTGGGCATGCTCGTAGCGGCTATCGTGGCATTGGGCCACTCGGCATCTGACACCGACAAGCCGGAAGCGGTGACGCACATGAACTTGCGCGTGGATCGGGAAGATCAGCCACGCTTGGGGGATCTGTTGAAGCTGATGAAAAATCCAGTGGAGGTTTCCCGAATTCGCCGCGGTGAGCAAGGGCCAATTTGGGTGGCCACGGCTAATGATGTGGTGGAAAAGGGGGATCTGCTCACCGCGCTTGGCACCGATAAACAGCTCAAGGAGTTTTTAGCGCTCGTGGGGCACAAATCTTCTCATTCGCTGCGCGCCAACCGGCAGTTCTTAGATTTCCGGAGAATCACTGTTTCGGAGCCAAAGTTAGCTGGGAAATCAGTAGCAGAGCTCGATGCAATTCTCTCAGAGCGCTTTGGCGCCATCTGTTCTCGGCTGCGCCGTGGAGATGTGGATATGCTCGCAGCTGCAGATTTGATGATTGAAATGGGGGATCGAATCCGTGTGGTTGGCCCCACAACGAAGATGAAAGAGATTTCTAAGTTCTTCGGGGATTCGTCTAAAGGGCTCACTGATATTAACCCCGTCACTCTCGGCATCGGGCTAGCTCTTGGAGTGCTGCTGGGCGAGTTGAAGATTCCGCTTCCTGGAGGAGTGGAGTTCGGTATGGGGGCAGCTGCTGGAGCTCTGATTGTGGGGCTCATCTTTGGCCGGATTGGCCGGATTGGAAAGCAAGTTACTGCGCTGCCTAACACCACTAATTCGGTGCTCTCCGAGTTGGGGCTGCTGCTGTTCCTCGCGCAGGCGGGCACTAACGCAGGAATGCAGATCGCCTCTGCATTCACCACAGGTGAATGGGTGAGTATGTTTGTGCTCGGCATTATTATCACCACCGTGGAAGCCGTCTGCCTCTATTTTGTGATGCGCACTGTGTTTAAGATGGGCGGCACAAAGTTGTCTGGGCTGCTCGCAGGGGCACAGACGCAGCCGGCAGTACTGGCCTTTGCCAATGGACGCACAAATTCAGATCCACGAGTGGCGCTCGGATATGCCCTGGTGTATCCGCTGGCAATGATTAGCAAGATTCTAGTGGGTGCAGTGCTGGGTGCCTTGTGATTGCGTGAAACTTGTGTAATGTGCCGTGATTGTGCTGCGCACAATGCCCTCGAATGGATCTGATCCGTTCGAGGGCATTCGTTTGAGCTTTGTGCAGGGTTAGTTTCGTCCTAAGGGTACTTCTTGCGCCGCCGTCTCTCAGCGAGCGTTATTTCGCTGTTGCCCCATGCGCGTGGGGGGGGGGGCACCTTCCCCGATATAGTGTCCTTTCTTACCAGAGCTTGTTGTGTTGCCTCATGCGCGTGTGGGGCACGGCAGTTAAACCACCAGCATTAGAGCAATCCTGCTGGCCACATAGTGTGAGGTACGGGCATACGTATGAAATACACCTCAGGCCGTACGTATGTGTCGGCGTGAGCACTGTTAGCCGCTGTTACCCACAAATGAGTGCAGGTAACTGCTTTTCGCGAAGGCCGTGCCTCCTTATTCATTGTGAAGAGAGTATTAACGTACCGGTGGAATCTCTCGGGTGTCTGGTGGTGCTGCCTGCCAACCTCTCGGCGGAGCTTGCGGGATAGTGAGCTCAGAGTTACTCAGCTTTGGCAACCCTGGGATACGGTCGGTCCGCCATGAAGAATCAGTCACCATGCGGGCACCAGCCAGGCCGCACCCGATCGCAGCGACCACCAGGGCGATTGTGACGATTTCTCCCAGTGCGATTGTCACAATTCCATTGTTGATAGCGCTGAGAGCGCGATAGAAAGGAACTCCGGGGATCATCAGCACCACTGCAGGCACCGAGAGTGAAACTCGTGAATGCAAGCAGTAGCGAGCTGCGAATTGAGCGATGAGGCCAGCGGCAAAAGCCGCTAAACCTACTGCTGCGAGCCACGGGCAGCCTGCATCTTGAACGGTGAGGCGAAACAGGTTGATAAGCGCTCCATTGATACCCCCGATGAAGCACGCGAGCAGTGGTGCATTAAACAAACTTGCAAATCCGAATGCGGCGATAAAAGAGGCGAGCATTCTTGCGATAGCGAGCACAATTGGAGTGAGAGAATAGCCGTCAATTTCGGATATAGTAGACCACCGCAGCCCAGTGGTCACGCACCATACGGCCATGGCCGAGGAAAGCATAAGCATTGCCACATACACGGAGCGTGAGATTCCCGCTGAGAAATCCTGACGAATAAGATCGAGGATCGCTGTGACTAATGGGAAACCTGGCACGAGAAAGAGCAGCGCCGCCACAACGCCAGTTTGGTGGGAAGTGTCGATAAGCATGAGGGAACGTGCGGTAGTGATGACGGTGATATAAGCGAACGATGCCACCACGCCGCACACGAACCAGGTGCCGAAGTGATTCATATGGCGTTTCATCATAAAACGCCGCACCATTTGCCCGAACATCGCAGCGATAAACACGGCTACGCACTCGGGGATCCCTCCTTTGTTGAGGAAAGCGAATGCGGCACAGGCCACTCCTGAGAGCAGTGCAGAAAGCGGCACGTTGTAGAGCGGTTTACGTTTTTCGATACGATCCAGCGCGCGATGAGCATCTTCTGCGAGGAGATCGCCGTTAGGAAGAGAGTTGATAAAGCGAGCGAGAGCATCGATACGATCCGCATTGACGCCCAGCACGCGCTGCTCGGCGATCTCGGTGCGGAAAGTGCCGTTAGCATAGGCTGTTAGGGAGATTTCTGTATATGTGACTTGCGCATATAGGCGTTCAATCCCCACAGCACGCCCGAGGCGCTCCATGGCATCTTTTACCCGATACGACGACGCTCCAGCAGAAAGCATCATTAATCCCATGCGGAGCACTACTCCAATTTGGTGTGACAGGCGAGTATGCGCAGCGGCGAGGCTGTTTTGTTCGTTATTATCCACAGCGTTCATTGTAAAAGCGGGAGAGAGATAGAGGTTCGGGCGAATAGTCTCACGGCGCGTTGATACAGAGCGGTAGAAGTTGTGGATTTTCCTTGAAATTATGAGCTTTTCAGCAAGAGCAAAACGTGCGAATTGCGGAGGGCGATAGTTGTCACACTCCGAAAGAATCGTGCGTGATTTTCATATTCCAAGAACATTATCCAAAATATGAGACGTATGAGATGGGTTTGGCGTGGAAGTGAAATCGTACGTTACTCTAAACACATGATGATGAAACACCTCGTAATTCAGCAGCGCACCAGCCGGTGAGCTACTGGCTTGGTGCGCGCCCCTCTGAATGAGGGGCTTTTTTATTATTAGTTTGCGATTGCCGTTCGGCAGTTGTTCACTCAGAAGGAGGCACGATGGCTCAGGAATCTGAAGCACCAGCGCCTGGTTCGCCTGCCTATTGCGGCAGCGAAAAGGCTATAAGAGAAAAATCTAACGGGGCACGCTCAATTGTGCGCACGCTCGAAGAGCTAGGCGTGGAAACGGTGTTCGGAATTCCTGGTGGGGCTATTTTGCCCACTTTCGATGCGCTTTATCATACGAAGAAGCTGAATTATGTGCTCACGCGGCACGAGCAGGGAGCTGGGCATGCAGCTGAGGGATATGCCGTCTCCACCGGAAAAGTGGGAGTTGCGCTCGTCACCTCCGGCCCAGGAGCCACAAATTTAGTGACCTCTTTTCTCGATGCGAATCTCGATTCTGTGCCGATGGTGGCTATCACTGGCCAGGTGGGCGCAGCTGCAATCGGCACAGATGCTTTCCAAGAAGCCGATATTATTGGTTCCACTTTGCCACTCA
>JALELI010000066.1 GCA_022768785.1 Arcanobacterium sp.
GTGAATGTGATCGCAGGCCCACAAGGCCCGCTCTATGCTCAGGGTGGGGCGCCAGCGTGGCTCGCCACTGCGGGTGCAGGCGATGTGCTCGCTGGGGTGTTGGGAGCATTGCTTGCTAGCTACGGCGCCGAGATCGAAACGTGGGGTGAGGAGCGCGGCCTCGTGGGGCAGCTTGCGGCTGCTGCCTGCCATGTACATGCTCGGGCTGCGCAGCTTGCCGCGCATTGGGTGCCAACGGGGGAGTTTCCAATGGCGATTGTAGGGCAATCTGTAGGCCTGTGCGCCACTGATCTGGGGAGCAGCTGCGGCTGTGATAGTGATTGTGACTGCGACGGCGATTGTGGCTGCTGCAGTGATGGCTGCTGTGGGCGCAACTGTGGCTGCGGCTGTGGCACTGCGAAATACAGCTGCGAACATCGTATGCGGAGTGGCAGTGGCCACAGTGCGATGCGGGGCGATCGCCGTATGGGCCTGGTGGGGCAGCCGATCACGGCGAGTGATGTAGTGGCGAAAATTCCCGAAGCCGTTTTCCAGATTCTCAATCCTCAGCCGTAACATGGAGAGCAGAAAATAAGGAGAGCTCAGATGGCCAGCGGTAAACACGCACACAGTGCAGAAGTTTTTCATACGCGCGGGCAGTATCCCTCACGAGCGGTGATCTCACGCGCTGCCTTTGAACACAATCTACGCAAAGCTCGCGAGCTAGCAGGATCAGCTGAACTGATGGCGGTGATCAAGGCAGATGCCTATGGCCACGGCGCGGTGCCTGTCGCTCGTTGGGCTATTGCAGCGGGAGTGCAGTGGTTTGGGATTGCGCAGCTCGCAGAGGCGATAGATGTACGCCGTGAAATTGGAGAAGGCCCGCATATTTTGGCACTGATCGCTGAGCCTGGAGCGCTATTTGCTGAGGCGATTGAGCTAGGCATTGATCTCACAGTGAGTTCGCAGGCGGCGCTCGATGAAATTGCACGGGCAGGAGCGCGCAATGGCCTGGCGGCACGGGTGCATCTAGAGATAGACACCGGAATGGCTCGGGGCGGGGTGCAACTCGAAGAGGTGGCGAGCATCGCGCAGAGTTTAGCTGAGTATCAAGAGGCTGGTTTGGTGAAGGTTGTGGGAATCTGGAGCCATCTTGCCTGCGCCGATGAGCCAGATTCTCCGGTTACGCTGGAGCAGGTGAAAAAATTTGAGCAGGCCCGCTCCCTGCTAGCGGAGGCGGGTGTGTACCCTCCAATGGTGCATTTGGCGGCGTCTGCGGGGCTACTGTGGCACCCAGATACCCACTATACGATGGTGCGCCCAGGCATTATGCTCTACGGATTGAGCCCGAATCCGGCGGTGGCCACTGCTCGAGAGCTCGGTTTGGAACCAGTGATGCAGCTTGAAGCGACTGTGGTATCAGTGCGTGATGTGCCGGCAGGCACTGGAGTGAGCTATGGCCATACGGCGCATACTGCCGCTGCAGCGCATCTCGCCACTGTGCCCCTTGGCTATGCAGATGGGATTCCTCGATCGGCGTCCAACAGCGCACAAGTGCTTGTGAATGGCCAGCGCACTGCGATTTTAGGGCGGGTGTGTATGGATCAATTTGTGGTGGAGGCGCCAGCGGCGCAGCCTGGCGATTGTGTGACGCTATTTGGAGCTGCACCACAGCTCCCCACCGCTGATGAATGGGCAGAAAAATCGGGCACAATCGGATATGAGATTGTAACGCGTATTGGAGTGCGGGTGCCTCGCTGCTACACAGATCTTGATGATGAGCCGCTGGAAAATTGCGATTAGGCTGATATCCAAACTGGGATATGCACGGTGAATGAAAGAGAAGTGAGAGGCGACATGGGGAACATACACATGCAGGTGGTTGCGCCAACTGTGGAGACAATTCAGGCAGTGGGAGCGGCACTCGGACGCTGTGCGCAACCTGGTGATCTCGTGATGCTCAATGGGCCACTCGGGGCTGGAAAAACCACCATGACCCAGGGGATCGCGCGATCCCTGGGCGTGCATGGGCGGGTGCAGAGCCCTACATTCACCATCGCTCAAATCCACTGTGGCCATGCCCCAGAGGGTACGGGGCTCGATCTCGTGCATGTGGATGCATATCGTTTGGTATCTATGGAAGAGCTCGATGCATTGGATTTAGACACCACTCTCGATGCGGCGCTCACAGTGGTGGAGTGGGGTGAGGGCAAAACAGAGGTGCTCTCAGCAGATCGTTTGGAAATCACTATTGAGCGCCCGGAGGGCAGCGCCAGTGGCGAAGAGCCAGAAGATCTCCTTGCAGATGCTCCTCGGGTGCTCACGTTTGTGCCGCGCGGAGAGCGGGCACGGCAGTTAGCGCATGCGGTGTTCGATGAGCCGGCGGTGCGCGAGCTGATGGAGTGCTGTGCATGACGGCGGTGGCAGATATGCGCTGTGCCTCCAGATCTCGAAAGTGGGCCGGAAAGCGGGCAATACTGGCCCGTTCGCTGTGTGGAATGGTACTCACGGCACTAGTGCTGATTGGCATGGAGCTGCCGGCGTATGCGGTGAGCCAAGCACAAGCAGACGCGTGGTTTTCCAGCCAAGGGCACGCCGTGGTGGTGGCACAAGCTAGCCAAGTTTTCCCTACGATAGCAGCGAAAGATCGCCAGCAATTAACGATGGGAACAGCTGTGAACGTGTGGGGCGTAAACACTGCTGATGGAGGCCGAGCAGCCATTGGGAAAAGCTCCTACTGGGCAGCGAGCATTGCTGCTGCCAATGCGGAGCCGCTGGGCGCGATAGTGGTGAATTACTCTTCTGGAAGTGCTAAGAATGCTCAAGTGATCGCAGATCCTAAGCTAGCTAATCGCGTGAATACGGCGGGAGCTGACGCTCATGGAGCTGCGCTGGTGTACGACGAGAAATTGAAAGTGTGGTACACCGTAGATAAAGAATTGGTGAGTGCGGCGAGTACCGGAGCGAGTGTGATGATTGCCGGAGCGGTGCCGCTGCGAGATTTTTTCGCTCAACGAGCTCGTAATCTGGGGCTTGTAAAAAATGGATCAGCAGATACCAACCAAGTGCCTGCAGCTCCACTTCAGCCTGATAGAGATGTGGAAGGAGCTCCTGCATTTATCTCTCCAGTGGGGGTGGTGATTACGGTGCTGATCATTGCAGCATTGCTAACCATCTCGCTCCTATGGCTGCGCTGGGAATCTCATCACCCACAGGGGAGAGCGGCTCCCGCTGGAGAATCGGCTTCGCTCGCGCCAGATACCGGATCCTTTTCCATTGTGGAGGCAGACGGCGAGAGCACTAGTGCGCGGTTAGGAAAAGCTTCAGGAAAAGTGCGAGTGTTTCGCAGAAGCACTGACACTGCCCATACAACGAATGGGCCAGGATCGGTGGGGAATCTGAATGGGGCGAAAGAAATAGGCGCAGCAGGCTCGCAACAATCGGGGCATATTGAGGAGGAATAGCGCATGGAGACTTATCTTACGATCGACACTGCAGCAGGTATCACTATCGGTGTGGTGAGCGAGCATTTAGGTGATGTGGAGGTGCTGGCGTGTGAGCATTCTGGAGACACTCGCCACCACGCTGAAAATCTCACTCCGATGGTGCGCTCTGCACTAGCCACAGCCCAGATTCAGATTCCTGATGCTGTGGTGGCTGGTACTGGGCCAGCAGCTTTCACTGGCTTGCGTGCTGGTTTGGTGACGGCGCGCACTCTCGCCGCAGTGTGGAATGTTCCTATCTATGGGCTGAGCTCGCTGGAATTGGTGGCACGTGCGGGTATGGACGCCGGTGCAAATGTGGCGGTTGCACTTCTTGATGCACGGCGTAAAGAAGTGTATGCACTGCGTGCTCGGGTGATGGGGCCTGATGATTTGGAAGTGCTAGAGCCGGCACGAGTGCTCGCTCCTGCGGTGCTCGCAGCTGAACTGACGCACGATCCTGCGGTGGTGGTGAAGCACGAGAGCGATTCGGAGCTCTACGCAGATATTTTCCCAGAATCGCTCACAGTGGAAGTGAGCCCGGCGGTGGCAGTGCGGTTGCTCCTCTCTCGTCAGGCTCGGGCTGCAGCTGGGGAAGTGGGAGAAGCTGTGGAGTTGGGCACGGAGCCGCAGTATCTGCGCCGGCCAGATGTGCACGCGGGAGCGAAGGCGCAGCCTCACGCGCAGGGAAATCCGTATGCTCCCGATGCAGATGGCCAGTAGCTGTGGCAGGCCGATAGCTGCACGCGGTGTGGAAAATCTCGGCATTTCGGTGGGTGCTGTGCAGGTAGTAGGAGTTCCTGCTCATGCTTCGTGGGCCGGAAGAGTTGCAGATTTCGATCGGAGAATTTTCGGCAAAGATGCTTGGCCGCGGAGCGTGTGGGAGCATGAACTGCGGCAGTCTGATCGGCTGTATCTCGTGGTGCTGGGTGCCGCAGATCCGATTCGCTCTTTTCCCCCGATTGTGGCAATTGCTGGGATCCGCGCTGCTGAAGATGCAGAAGTGCTCACAGTAGCGGTGGCCCCTCAACAGCGGCGGCAAGGGATAGCACAAGCGCTCTTAACGCAGCTATTCGAATGGGTGCGGCTGCGCGGGGCGCAACAAGTATTCCTGGAGGTACGAGCTAGCGATGTGGGAGCGCAGGCGCTCTATCAACGTTTTGGGTTTGAGGGGATAGCGAGCCGCCGTCACTATTATTCTGACGATGACGCGCTGGTGATGCGCATGGTGATTCCGCCCAATAATGTGCTTGCCGCAGGGGATCGCACGCATACGGATTGAGCTGCTGCGTGAGCGTAATAGCAATTTGCGGCGAGGAACCATCGTTGGGTAAATAAGCAACCAAAGTCTCACGGAATTGGTAGTTTTCTGTGGCCGTCGCTACAAACCGCGCCAATGTGCGGTTTTCTTGGCTTGTGAGCACAGCAGAGCGGGATAATTGGGAAAAAATTGGCTGTGTAGTGCCATTTTCCGGGCTTTGTGCCCCATTTTTTTCGGTGCCGCTCTGCTACATTCATCTATGTGGCTAACTCAACTTTAACCAAACCGCGCGCCAGTAAGACCACTGTGGCACTCAAGGTGCTGATGGCTGTGACTGGCCTGATTTTTGTTCTGTTTGTTCTCGTGCATATGTACGGGAATCTCAAGATGTTTATGGGCGCTGATGCCTATAACCATTATGCACACTGGCTCAAAGGTGCAACTACGGATACGATTCTCTATCCGCTCCTTCCTCAAGGCGGCACGATTTGGATTATGCGGGCCGTTCTACTGCTGTGTATCGTGCTGCATGCCTATGCGGCCATCACACTGTGGAATCGCGGCAATAAAGCTCGCGGCAATGAGCATTATAAGGTGAATATCGGCACTAAAGTACGGGCTGGGAAAACTTACCAAACTCTCGTTATGCGCTACGGCGGCATAGTGATTTTGGTGTGGCTCGTGTTCCACTTGCTGCAGTTCACCGCTCTGCAGGTGACGCCAGGTGCTCGCCCTTATTCTGAGGCTGATCCGTATTCCAATATGATCACGGCTTTCAACGTGTGGTGGGTGTGGGCTTTCTATCTGATTGCTCTCATTGCTATTGCACTGCATGTGCGCCATGGCGTGTTTTCGGCGCTTGCCACTCTAGGTTTGCTCACACGTACTCGTGAATATGGCTTCAAAGTGGCCGGCGATGTGGTGGCAATTTTGCTGGTGGTTGGCTTTATGGCTCCACCCACGGCAATTCTGTTTGGCGCCATCACGTATGGAGCTTGAGAGGGAGTTGGAAGATGACTGAAACATTGATTGAAGGCCTCTATTCTGAAGGCGCGCCAATTCACGACACTAAGGCTCCAGATGGTGATATCGCTACCCGGTGGCAACGGCGGCAGTTTTCTGCCAAGCTGGTGAATCCTACGAACCGTCGTAAGCTCGACATTATTGTGGTGGGCACTGGGCTCGCGGGTGGGGCCGGTGCGGCTTCGCTCGGTGAGCAGGGCTATAACGTGAAGGCTTTCTTCTATCAAGATTCTGCCCGCCGTGCGCATTCGATTGCTGCACAGGGTGGCATCAATGCTGCGAAGAACTACAAGAACGACAACGATTCGATCTACCGCTTGTTCTACGACACCGTCAAGGGTGGCGACTACCGCTCCCGCGAATCAAACGTGTATCGCCTGGCAGAAATTTCGCCGAAGATCATTGATCAGTGCGTGGCTCAAGGGGTGCCGTTTGCTCGTGAATACGGAGGGTTGCTGGATAACCGTTCCTTCGGTGGTGTGCAGGTGGCACGCACTTTCTACGCGCGTGGCCAAACAGGCCAGCAGCTTCTTATTGGCGCCTATCAGGCACTGATGCGACAGGCCAAGGCAGGCACGGTGGAACTCTTCCCACGCCATGAAATGGTGGAGATCATCGTGGTAGATGGCCGCGCCCGTGGCATTGTGGCTCGCGATATGGTGACTGGTGAGATCGAGACGCATCTCGCCGATGCAGTAGTGCTCGCAACTGGTGGCTATGGCAATGTGTTCTTCCTATCCACCAACGCTATGGGCTGCAATGTGACTGCTGCATGGCGCGCTCATCGCGCTGGTGCACTGTTCGCGAACCCATGCTTCACACAGATTCACCCCACGTGTATTCCACAGCATGGAATTTCGCAGTCGAAACTCACATTGATGAG
>JALELI010000091.1 GCA_022768785.1 Arcanobacterium sp.
GGCTTTTGGGGGGTTTTTTGGGGTGTTGGTTTCGGGGTTTGGGTTGTTGTTGTGTTTGGTTAATATTATTGGATCTGGGGTTTTTGTGGTGTTGGTTGGGGGGGTGTGTGGGGGTGGGCGCAGGGGAATGCACGCGGCGGGAGTGGCTCCGAGCTTGGGTGTGCGTGCCCAAGTGGTGTTTGATGCGGTGCCCAAGAAGAGCCCAGCTGCGTTGGAATCCATAGCGCGAGTGGCTGGAATGAGCATAGAAGTGACCCGGGCTGAGCTTGGTAAACTAGCATTGAAAGCGCTAGTCGAGCGCCGTGCGGGGCTGTGGGTGAAAAGCGTGTAGCTTTTCAGTTTTTCTAACTCTCTTGTTGCATTACTCGTATCGTGGTGGCTCTTGAGTGATTCGCAAGTGAGCAGGGTGCGATACGGGAAAGCAGTTGATTACGAAAAAATAGAGCAGTTGATTACGGAAAAATGAGGAAGACGCAATTGATTGTGGGAAACCAGAGAACAGAAACGAGGAGAGGCGGGAGGAGGGGAGAAGTGTGGGCGAGGCAGCTGCATTGATAGAACATATTGTGGCCGATTTTCGCAAAGAACTCATAGTGCGACGTGGCGATTCCGAGCATACGGCGCGTGCCTATGCTGCGGAGGCGCGCTCTTTGCTGGAGTTTCTTTTTGGAGTGCGTGATAGTGCAGATGATGCCGCACCATCTGGAGGAGGGCTGGCAGATGATAGCCAGAATGCAGCTGGCGATCAGATCAATGGCAACAGCCAGATTGACGCATATATGCGCGATGAATTGAGCTTATTGGAGCTGGCGGATGTGCGTGCGTGGCTAGCTGATCGGGCCACGGCTGGCCACGCACGATCATCGCTTGCTCGGCATTCGGCAGCAATTCGCACCTTCTGCACCTGGCTTTTTCGCAATGGATACACTGCTCACGATGCGGCCGAACGATTGCGGGCACCACATGCAGAGAACAGGCTACCGCAGGTGCTCACTCCAGAACAGGCGGCAGCACTGCTGGCGTACCTGCGAAATACTGCACACGGCGAGCAAACATCGCCCACTGCAGTGCGCAATTGGGCGCTGTTAGAACTGATCTATGCCAGTGGGCTGCGTGTGAGTGAGGCAGTGGAGTTGAACATAGCAGATGTGCAAAGTGATTCCACGCTGCGAGTGTTTGGCAAGGGGGGAAAAGAGCGAATTGTGCCATTTGGCGTGCCTGCAGAAAAAGCATTAGAAGAGTGGTTGGCAGTGCGTCCACAGCTGGTGCGGGAACCGTCTCCAGCGCTTTTTCTCGGGGCGCGTGGCGGTAGGTTGGATCCGCGCACAGTACGCACCATATTAACGAAAGCCGCGGCACATGTTGGGTTACCGAGCATTTCGCCGCATGCACTACGCCACTCCGCGGCCACTCACATGCTTGAGGGGGGATCTGATCTGCGCACTGTGCAAGAATTTCTCGGGCATGCCTCAATTGGCACCACACAGCGCTATACGCATGTGAGCGCCGAACGGTTGCGCGCCGCCTTTGGGCAGGCACATCCGAGAGCGTGAAGTGCCGTGAGATGGTGAATTGAACCAGCTAGGATCGCCGGTAGCGCATATCTGAGAGCACGAAGTGCCGTGGAACAGGCAGGCAGCTGCAGAGCTGTTTTTGAGGAGCGGGAGAAGAAAAGAGAGGCCTGAAAACCTGAGGTACGACGAACTGGATAGTGTATTGCTAGCGCGTCACCGGAGTGTCAAGGCTTTTGATATGTAAGGCGATCGAGGCCACTAATATGCAGCAGTGTGTAATGCGGCAGCGTGCAGCAGTGAGAGTGTGCAAGGGTGCGTATGCATGGCGCAGTAATACGCGTATAGATTTTGAGGCATATGGGTTCGCTTAACGCGCCTTGAGTGCAGTTAGCTCTGGTTTACCCGGCGTCAGTGCTGATCTTGGCGGTGCTCTCCGTAGAGCAGTTACAAGATGTGGGGCAACTACAGGAATACTGAGTGGGGCAACTACTCGATGAGGCGCACCCGTGGTGGGCTGAGCAGCCATAAAGGATTGAGATATCCTGCTCTGCCGCGTTTAGCTCCCCAGTGCACGCACGCGATGGAGATTCCGCAGTGGTAGCCTGCCACAGTGCCGATAACGGTGCCGCGCTGCACGTGCTCGCCAGGGTGCACAGTTGGTTGCACTGGCTCGTATGTGGTGCGGATTCCGCGATCGTCAAGAATTGATACCACGCCGCGATCAATGAGGGTGTGTGCAAAAAGAACTGTGCCACTCGCGGCTGCATACACTGGAGCTCCGTAGCGAGCAGCCAGATCTACTCCGCGATGGCCAGAGTTCCAGTTGTGTATTCCGGGGGAATATCCTCGGAGCACTCGTGCGGGGGATCCCGTAGGCCATGAATACGCCGTCTCTCTAGGAGAAAGCCATATATTCACACGCTGCGCGGGGGCTGTGTGCGCAGAAAGGGCGAAGTCGGCGTTCAGCCAATGGGGAATGGTGCGAATGTTGATAGCTATACCGAGGTGTGCAGCTGTAGGAGTTTCTGCAGAAAGTAGCGGGAATCCTAGCGGTGCTGCAGCATATGCACAGACCACAGCGGCGCTGGCGAATAGGGCAATGAGTGGTACACGCTTCATATCAACAGTGTGGAATGAAACTGCGATGAAAAACGGGTGTATAAATATCCGTGGATAACTCCAGCATTTGCTGTAGCCGTGCACAGTGTGGGGCAAAAGATGACGATGGCAGCCGCCTTAGTGGCTTTTACGCGGATATAGTGAGCAAGGTTTTAAGGTGCATATCGGGAACTGGGAGCAGCTTCACAAAGCCTGGAAAGCGCCTAAGCTAGCGCCTTCTCCCCGGCTCAAGCTACACTGGAAAAGCTGCCGCTTTTGAATACCTTTATTGGAGGGTAGGAGCGGTGGCGGGAAACAAAATCGCGTGTGCTTCCCTCAAGATAGGTGCGCAGAGTGTGAATTCTGGGCACCTTGTGAGGACGCCGAGTTTCGGTTGGGTGTGAGAAGACGTGGTGGTTTTCAGCGCTGGTGCTCTGTGCGCAGTTCTGATACCTCGCGGAATTTCACGCCTCTATGCTCGACGATGCACACCAGGGTGGTGAGCGATGAGCTCAGCGCAAGAAACCGAGTGCAGGAATTCTGCACAGATAGGAAAGGCCTTTATGGCGCACGTAACGATGAGCCAGCTGCTTGAAGCTGGTGTGCATTTCGGGCATCAGACCCGCCGTTGGAACCCGAAGATGAAACGCTTCATTCTCACGGATCGCAACGGAATCTACATCATTGATCTTCGCCAGACAGTGGACGATATTAACCGCACTTATGATTTCGTGAAAGAAACCGTGGCGCATGGTGGAAATATCCTCTTTGTTGGCACTAAACGCCAGGCGCAGCAGAGCATTAAAGAGCAGGCAGAGCGTGTGGGAATGCCGTATGTGAGCGAGCGTTGGCTCGGTGGTATGCTCACCAACTTCCAGACTGTGCATTCTCGGATTCAGCGTTTGAAGGAGCTGGAGCTCATCGATTTTGACGATGTGGCTGGCTCCGGGCGCACCAAGAAAGAACTCTTGATGATGCGCCGAGAGAAAGAGAAGCTGGAGCGGGTGCTTGGTGGCATTCGCGATATGGTGAAAGTGCCGAGCGCTGTGTGGGTAGTGGATACCCCTAAGGAGCACCTCGCTGTGGCAGAAGCCCGTAAACTGAATATTCCAGTGGTAGCGGTGCTCGATACGAACTGCGATCCCGATGAAGTGGACTATGCAATTCCGGGCAATGACGACGCTATCCGTTCTATTGAACTGCTCACCACTGTGGTGGCAGATGCCGTGGCAGAGGGGCTACTTGCTCGGGGCAAGGCCAAAGGTGGGGAAGCCGCCACTGAGGAAGAGCCTATGCCGGAGTGGGAGCGCGAACTCCTGAAAGGCGAAGCTGGCGAGGAAAAGGCAGCTGAACCCGAGAGCGCTTCTAGCGCATCGGCTGAGAGTGCTTCCAGCCCTTCAGCTAGCTCTGCAGAGTAACTCTGATTCCAATTCTTAGGAGATTAAAGAATGGCGAAAATTTCGTTAGCAGATATCAAAGCTCTGCGTGATAAAACTGGCGCAGGCATGATGGACGTGAAGAATGCTCTCACTGAGGCTGAGGGCGACGCCGCAAAAGCTGAAGAGCTGCTGCGGTTGAAGGGGCTCAAGACTGCTGCTAAACGCGAAGGGCGTGTGGCGTCGGCAGGCTTGGTGCTCTCTCAGATTGTCGATACTCCAGAGGGGCAAAAAGGCTACCTCGTGGAGGTGAATTCGGAAACGGATTTCGTGGCAAAGAACGAAAAGTTCATTGCCTTTGCTGAAGAGATCATGGTTGCAGCTGTGGAGAACAACGCCGATACGGTGGACGCCGTGCTCGCAGCTGAGCACCCAGATGGGACGATCGCTGATCGGGTGGCTAACTTCACCGGAATTATCGGGGAGAAGCTCGCTGTGGGTAGCGTGAATGTGCTGGAAGGTGAGCATGTGGAAGCCTATATGCACCGCACATCGCCAGATATTCCGCCGCAGGTGGGGGTGCTGATCGCTACCGATGCTGCCG
>JALELI010000092.1 GCA_022768785.1 Arcanobacterium sp.
CCCTGGCAAGCCGCTCATCACGAAGTAGAGATAGTGCGTACCTACGAAACACAGCACCAAAATAAAGTGGCCAGCCATCATATTAGCCAGCAGACGAATCGTGAGCGTAACGGGCCGCAAGATAAATGTGGAGAGGAACTCCAGCGGCGTCATCAAAATGTACAGCGCCTTTGGCACGCCCGGAGGCATCAATTGACTCTTAAAGAAGTGCCCCGCACCATGCGTCTGAATTCCGGCTGCAATAAACGCCACGTAGGCCACGAGCGCGTAGATCAATGGCATACCGATCAGCGATGTGCCAGCAATTTGCAACCCCGGAATCACGCCAGTGAGATTCATAAAAAGCACACCTAAGAAGATGGTCATCAGCAGCGGCTGATATTTCTTCGCCTCTTCTTCTCCGCCGATGATCTCTTCCGTGATACTCACTTTTGAAAACTCAAGCAGCGCTTCCATAGCCGCCTGAGCCCGCCCTGGAATCAGCTTGGAACGCTTGGCATAGAGCACGAGTAACAGCGCCAAAATAATCACTGCCACTAGTCGCACAAGCAAAATGCGGTTCATCGCGAAGGGAGTGCCCGCAAACAAGAAAGGGGCCGGATTGAATTCATGTGCGAGAGTAGGTGCTTCGAATTCACTGCTCGCAGCTGAGGCCTGGGCGAGCGGCATGAGCGCGGTTGCAAGCAAAGCGTTCACCAGTGCAAAAATCCTTCTCCGTGCAATTTGTGCCATCTGTACGGAAAACACATCGTCGTGGAAGTTTCCCGGCACAATGGCCTAACGCTCCAACCTTACATGAGAGAGCTTTTGGGGGCAAAGAGTTTGAGCGATTCTCTTCGCCTCTCGCTGTGTATTACACAGAATTTTTTATATTTATTACAGAATCCTGATTGTAGAATCTCAGGATTGCAACGCATTATGATTTTCCCCACTGCGCTGATCCCCCTGAGCCTCCATACAGCTGTGGCACTCACCCGCACCTGTACATCTGCGCTTCGTGCCCTAATCCTCTGCCCCGGAGCCAGATCGCATCACACTGCTTCACGCGCCCTCACATCGCCTGCATCATTGCCATTGCCCGCATCAATCCCTGGCCCCGGTTCGCGCATCACCACAGCCGAGCTCACCACCAACGAGCACCCTACTGCTAGCGCAAAGGCTATAAAAAATGCCTGCTTATTTAGCCAGGGTAGCGGAAACACAGCTGCCAGCACCGCACAGAGCAACACGAGTTTCAGCACAAACACACTCGTGAGCGCCGCTCCTTGTGCTCGCGGCAGCCACCGCACCACCACCACTTGCGCTATCACGTTGAGCACATTCGAGGCCACCACAAGTGCCGCGCCAATTGCCACACTTGCCGCCATTGCTGGCCCTTGCCACCACCACAGTGCCGCAGCAGCAATCAGCGTGCCTACCGCCACCGCCACAGAGCTCCACCCAGTTGCGCCCCGTAAAATCTGAATATCCGTGGGGCGGTGACCTGGAGAACGCCGGCTGGTGTGCCCCATTTTTCGGCTGATTTTTTGGGTTGGTTGAGCTTTTTGGCTGCTCTCACCGCAGCCCGTGTGGCCCGGCCGCCCAGAATCTCGCCGATACAAACCCTGCCTGCCAGAATCTGGCTGCCCATCGCGGTTGTACCGCCCGCTGGGCCCACCCCTAGTGCGTAATCTCAGCATGGCGATCCGCTCCTGGCACCCGCGGAAGATGCATTTGATAAACGGTGATGCTCACGGCTGCCACAATCGCCACTAGCACAAAAGGCAGCACAATCGGCAGTGGGAAAATCACACCTGCAGCGCCCGAAAAAGATATCACAGCTGCCCACATATACAGCACGAGCACTGCTTTCGTATGGGAATGGCCACGGCGTAAGAGCCGGTGATGTAAATGGCCAGCATCGGCGTGAAACGGGCTCTGCCCTCGTAACACCCTGCGGAGCACCGCCCAAAATGTATCGACTAGCGGCACGATCAAAATGAGCGCAGGGATCAAGATCGGCATAAATGCCGGAATAGCAGACGCCGTTTGCACATTTGCCGGATCAATTTGCCCCGTCACCACCACCGCGGCACCAGCCACCACAGCTCCGAGCATGAGAGCTCCAGAATCACCCATAAAAATCCGAGCCTGATGGAAATTATGCGGCAAAAATCCAGCGCACGCCCCCACAAGTGCCGCCATCACTACGGTGGCCACCGATGTGAAATCACCCGGGTCGATCATACGGGTGAGGTAATAGGCATAGGCAAAGAATGCCAATCCACCAATTCCCATCAGTCCTGCTGCTAAGCCGTCAAGGCCGTCTACGAAGTTCACCGCATTAGCCACCAGCACCACTACCACCACTGTGCCGAAGAGGTTCATGCGCGCAGAGCCGATCGTCACCCCGAGAATCGGCAACGAGATAAGCTGCACCCCAAACCACGCCATTGCTCCTGCCGCCAGGATTTCCCCAGCCAGTTTCGCATACCACCGCAGTTCGTAGATGTCGTCTATCACCCCTACCACACACATCACGCCGGCGCCGATAATGATTCCCCAAGCCGAAGAATCGAGCGTGAAAATCTTGCTCAGATATGGCACCCGCGACGCCAACAACAAACTGGCCACAAACCCGCCGTACATCGCCACACCACCCATGCGAGCCACAGGAAATGTGTGCACATCGCGCGCCCGTACCTGGCTCACAGCTCCAAGGCGCAACGCCAACTTCAGCGCCACCGGAACTAGCAGATACGTGATTGCCGCAGCAAACACCATCACCAGCAGATACGTTCTCACGGTTACGGCTCACTCACTGTGATTTGCGCAGCACGCTCGATATCAGCAGGATCGATGGCGCCCACGCGCAGGAGATCCGCCATGCGTGGCCGCTCAGCAGAGAGACGCACAATCGTGCTGGGCACTCCCACAGGAGATGCTCCCGCATCGAGATAGACACTCACAGCGTCACCTAGCTGCGCAATCGCTTCGTCGATAGTGGTGGCCGGAGCCTGGCCCGTTTTATTAGCACTAGTGACGGCGAGCGGCCCCACTTCGCGCAGCAGCTCCAAAGCTAATGGGTGATCCGGCATGCGCAGTGCCACCGTGCCATTGGTCTCTCCTAAATCCCAACCTAGCGCAGGAGAGGCCGGCACAATAACCGTGAGTGCCCCTGGCCAAAAATGCTCGATGAGGCGCTGCGCGATCTGCGCCAACTCTCCGCGGCGAGCCACGGGATCCACCAAATCACTCGCCTGTTCAGCGTTGGCCACCAACACTGGTGGCGGCATTGCGCGAGTGCGAGATTTGGCGGCCAGCAATGCAGTGACGGCATCGGCATTGCGCGGATCTGCACCGATGCCATAAACGGTGTCTGTGGGCAAGCAAATCACCTGCCCCGCTGCCACCGCAGCAGCGGCAGCTACGAGCGCTGCGTCCCAGCTGCGCGGATCGTGCAGATTTGTTGCACGTAAATCCTGGAAGATCTTCATATCCCAATCCTAACGTGCGGTATGGCGATTGCGAATCACCGCTCAGCCTGGAGCCACCGCAGCTCCCCCGCCAAATCTCGCCCCGTGGAAACTGCTGTAAACCCAGCTTGCACCGCAGCTGCCCGCAGAGCCTCTGCTTGCTCACTCGCGTGCTCCATCACGAGCGCCCCTCCAGGAGCGAGTAGTTCGCTGGCGCGGGCGATCGTGCGCAGCGGGATATCCAGGCCATCTGCTCCTCCACCCCAAAGCGCCTCTTTCGGATCAGCTTGCACTTCTGGGCTGAGCTGGTGATAAGCAGGCACGTATGGCGGATTGGCAATCACGAGCGCCACTCGCCCCCGCAGCTGAACTTCAAAAGGATCTGGCAGCGGCGCGAGTGCGTCGGCCTGAATAAAATGTACTGGATTGCCATACCGAGCGTTGTTGCGCTCTGCAGAAGCGAACGCCACTGCGCTGCTCTCCACCCCCACAACTTCAAGGTGCGGAGCGCGCAACTCTGCCAGCTCTGTAGCGATACTGAGCGCAATAGCACCGGAACCAGAAAAAAGATCTACTGTGATTAGCTCAGCTGGCAGCGGTTGTAGCGTACCGGCCAGACCGCCGTCACCAGATAACTCCGCTGCATTAGCCACTCCAGCGCCAGTTTCCATCGCAGCCTTGTGAGCGCGCACACGATCGTAGCGTTGTTTGAGATAATCAATGCCCGCTTGCGCCACCATTTCAGTTTCCGGCCGTACGATAAACACTCCTGGGCGCGCTTCTAATTCGAGATAGCGAAACCACATAGTGCCGAGGATATGTTGCAGTGGCTCACGGCGAATTCGGCGCTCTAGCAAGCGGCGAAATTCAGCTAGTTGCTGCGGCGAAACAGCATTGGAGCTCGGCGCCTGATGTGCGGGAGGCAATCCCGCTGCTGTAGCCAGTTCCTGTGCATCGTGCAGGGGGGAATCCACGCCCGCCAGCTGCAATTGCGCAGCTCCCTCACGCACTGCTTGCCCCCATGTGAGTTGCACGGCCACTCCCTTCCGAACTCGCGCTCCCTTTTCCGCCAGAAGCGGTGGGTGCTGATACCCCGTGCGCTCTCGGCTTCTCGGGAGATTCTCTCCCTGTGTATTTCGCGCAGCTGGCATCCGGGCACAGAGCCCGCCACCAGCGCTGTGCGCCCCTGAGCTATTGCCCCTCTTGCTGCACCACTACCGCGCCGCAGCAGCCGCCGCTTCTAGCCGCTCGTTTTCGTCCATGTGCTGCAGGCTCTCAATCACTGGCTCGAGCTCTCCGTTCATGACGGCGTCGAGATTGTATGCTTTGTAGCCGCTGCGGTGATCGGAGATTCGATTCTCCGGAAAGTTATAGGTACGCACTCGCTCTGATCTATCCACTGTGCGCACCTGCGAACGCCGTTGCTCCGCCTCAGCAGCCGCCTGCTCTTCGAGCTGTTTTTGGCGCAGCCGCGCCCGGAGCACTCGCATAGCTGATTCACGGTTTTTGATCTGCGATTTTTCGTCTTGCATAGAAACGGTGATGCCGGTGGGCAAGTGAGTGATACGCACAGCGGAATCTGTGGTGTTTACCGACTGCCCGCCTGGGCCAGAAGAGCGAAACACATCAATGCGCAGATCCGTATCGGCGATCTCTATTTCCCCGGGGTCGTCTACTTCAGCAAACACCAGCACTCCCGCGGCACTGGTGTGGATTCTCCCCTGAGATTCAGTCACTGGTACCCGCTGCACCCGGTGCACCCCTGCCTCAAATTTCAGATGCGCCCACACCCCTTCGGCAGGATCCTCTGGCACCCCTTTTGCTTTGATGGCCACCTGCACATCTTTATAGCCGCCGAGCTCAGTGCTGGTGGCTGAGAGTAGCTGCCAATTCCACCCCATCTTCTCGACATAGCGCTCATACATACGCAAAAGATCGGCGGCAAAGAGGGCGCTCTCTTCCCCACCTTCACCAGCTTTCACTTCCAGGATCACATCGCGCCCATCGTCAGGGTCCCGTGGAATCAACGCATCGCGCAGATCGGCCGCAGTGGTTTCGAGCTTCTCCTCTAAACCGGGAATCTCATCGGCAAAAAGCGCGGCATCGTCTCCTCCAGCGGCCACGATATCGCGCATATCAGCCAGATCGTGGGCAGCCGCCGCATATTTTTCGTAGCGGCTCACCACTCTTCCCAGCTCAGCATATCGGCGCCCTAAAGAGCGCAGTTTGCTCGGATCAGCGAGCACCTCCGGAGAAGCCATTTGCTTTTCGATGCTGTGATATTCCTCCAGCATTGCCTCGGCTGCCGAAAAATCTTCATTGGCCACACTCTGGTATGCGCCGGTTTCTGCCATCATGCCTCCAGAGCAGTGCCCCATCAGTGTGGAAATCATTCCGATCCCAGCGCCTTGTATGCAGCACCGCGTTGTATTTGCTCGATCTCTTTACACGAGCGCTTTACGTGAGTGAGCTGCCCACTTTGCCACGGGAGCTAGCCCTGCTCACACCCGTTGCGCCGTCAGCTCTCACTGTGCGCTCTGCCCTGCGCCGTACCCTCAACCGGCGTATAAAACGAGGCGCCGGCTCTGTGCTGAATTCAGCAAACAGATACCGGCGCCCCACAAAAAAGCTACTTAGCTGCCTCTGCTTTAGCAGGCTTCGTGCGCTTGCCATAGCGAGCCTCGAAACGAGCCACACGCCCACCAGTATCCAGAATCTTCTGCTTGCCAGTGTAGAACGGGTGGCATGCAGAGCAGACGTCTACGCGCAGATGATCGCCCTGATAGGTGGAACGAGTTTGGAACTCATTGCCGCATGTGCAACTCACAGTGATGTCGTGATAATCGGGGTGAATTCCCTTTTTCATCATCTCTCCTTGGATCGTTGAATGCCCTGGGTCCACTGCACAGCTCTCGCGCTCTATGGCGAGGTGGCCTTTTCGTTCCACACCAACTCGGCACCGCCGAAAGCGATCTGGAAACGGCGAGTGGTGAACCAGAAGCCGACGTTCAATTAAACCACTTTGACGCCGAACTATTCCACTTTCGTGAGGCACCCCACCGCCCCTCGGCTGGCTGTGCCCTAGCACCACGGTACAAGCTACCCACGCCGCAAACCCCTCACTGGCGATCTGCGGCTGGGAGCTTCGCTCGTTCTACTCTCCAGCGGCTTGCATGCCGCGCACCACGCTCATCAAGAAATCTTTGTTAGCCTCGGTTTTGCGCAGCCGGCCGAGCAGATAATCACTCGCTTCTTGCACATCGAGTGTGCCGAGCGCGCGGCGCAGATGCCATACGATCTTGAGCTCTTCTGGCGAGAACAACAGCTCTTCACGGCGCGTGCCCGAAGCGTTGATATCCACAGCCGGGAAGATACGCCGGTCTGCGAGCTGGCGAGAAAGCCGCAGCTCCATATTGCCGGTGCCCTTGAACTCCTCGAAAATCACCTCGTCCATCTTTGAACCAGTTTCCACCAGCGCTGACGCAATGATAGTGAGTGAGCCGCCGTTTTCGATATTGCGTGCGGCGCCAAAGAATTTCTTTGGCGGGTAGAGCGCTCCGGCATCTACACCGCCGGTGAGAATCCTCCCACTAGCAGGAGCAGCGAGGTTGTAGGCACGGGAGAGGCGAGTGAGCGAATCGAGCAAAATCACCACATCTTGCCCGAGTTCCACCAGCCGCTTAGCGCGCTCTACAGCCAGTTCTGAAACGGTAGTGTGATCTGAAGCTGGGCGATCAAAGGTAGAAGCGATCACTTCGCCGTGCACTAACCGCTGCATATCCGTCACTTCTTCAGGCCGCTCATCTACGAGCACCACCATCAGATGCACTTCCGGATTGTTTTTTGCAATCGCCATTGCGAGCTGTTGCATAATCACAGTTTTGCCGGCTTTAGGTGGCGACACAATAAGACCACGCTGGCCCTTGCCGATTGGTGCCACAAGATCAATCACACGAGTGGTGAGCGCGTTCTTCGTGGTTTCCACCCGCAGCATTTCCTGAGGATAGAGCGGAGTGAGTTTGTTAAACTCCAGCCGTTTCAGCGAATCCTCCGGGGAGAGCCCATTAATAGCGGTGATCTCCACAAGCGGATTGTATTTGTGCTGGCGCTGGCCACGGCGGTTTGGGCTATCCGCGAGCGAACGCACTGCCCCCACAATCGCATCTCCGCGGCGCAAACCATATTTCTTAATAATCTGGCTGCTCACATAAGCATCAGATTTCCCGGGCAAGTATCCGCCAGTGCGCAAGTAGGAGTTGGTGCCCGAAATATCTAAGATACCCGCCACTGGCAAGAGCACATCTTCTTGAGCTTCGCTTCCGCGGGCTTCCGGCTCTGCTTCACTGTGTGAATGCGCAGCCTCTGCATGGGCACTATTGCGGCGCTCCACCCGCTCGGCGCGCCCGGTGCGCTCCCGGCGATCTCGGCGCTCCCGGCGCCCGTTTGCTGTGCGGCGTTCACTGCGCTCATCGCGCTCGCTGCGGCTGTGATCGTCTGCCTTTGCGGGCTCTGTATCCGCCTCAGAGCTGCGCCCATGCGTGAGCTCACTCACTGCTTCGGCAGCATCTCCGCGCCGGTCTCTCCGCCCTTGCGCCTTCCGCTCGGCAGCCTCACTAATAGCCTCCAGTGCAGCTGCTTTTTCTGCCCCACCGAGCTGCACAGCTGGCTCTGCTTCCGTATTCGTTGAGACCGCCGCATCGGAAGTGCGTTTTCGAGGCGCTGCAGCAGGCGCTCCAGCTGCTTTAATAGCGCTCACATAATCCGCCTTGCGGGCCTTCGGGCCAAGTTCAATGCCCATCTGGGCAGCAAGGGCTTTAACATCTGCCACGCGCATCGCATTGAGTGCGCTGGCCGAGAGTGGCTTATCGCTCACGAGGTTCCTTCCTCGGGTGCCAAAGGCACATATATTAATAGGTGTTTATAGATGAAAAATCGCTACACGATGCACTCAGGCATATGTGAACGAACCGAATGCCAAATCTGTAAAACAAACACTACGTGTGCCCACAGCTGGCAATGCTCACCGAGCATTGAGGAAATCACTGTTATATCGTTTTCCTCTGGCGCCAGTATACACGTTTGCCACCGTCACCGAAAATCTCGTGCCCGCACCCTGCGCAGCCACCACGCCACAATGCGATGATCAGAATCCTGCTCCGGGTGAAACGCCAGCCCTAAAATATCGCCTTGCTGCACCGCCACAATTCGCCCATCGGCTAAGCTAGCCACCGCTTGTGCTCCTGCACCCACTGCTTGCACGATTGGGCCGCGAATAAAAGTGGCAGGAATATGCTCACCAATTCCACGCACAGTGATCTGCGTAACGAACGAATCCAGCTGTGATCCAAAAGCATTGCGTTGCACTCGCGCGTTGAGCACTCCGAGAGTGCGCTGCCCTGGAGCCGCATCTACGAGGTCAGTGGCCGCATAGATTAATCCTGCACAGGTGAGCAGCGCTGGCAAACCGGCGGTGAGCATTTTTTGCAGCGGTTCCGCCAAACCAAAAATTCGGCTCAGCTTGTCAATCACTGTGGATTCTCCGCCAGGGATCACGATAGCCTGGATCCCCTCCAAATCTTCCGGCTTACGAATTTGGCGGGTATTCGCTCCAAGGCGGCGCAGCATCGCCTCGTGCTCCATAAAATCGCCTTGGAGGGCATAGACGCCGATCAGCAGGCCGGCACCGATACGAGATTCCTCGGTGCCGGCCGCTATCGCCGGAGCGTCATCAATGAAGCTCACCATCCGCGAGTTTCCAAACGTTGGCTCTCAGGGATCTCAGAAATCCCGATTCCCACCATCGCATCACCGATATTACGAGAAACATCGGTGATCACCGCCGCATCGCGGAACTGCGCCGTAGCTTTCACAATCGCCGCAGCGCGCTTCACCGGATCGCCAGATTTGAAGATTCCAGATCCTACAAACACTCCCTCAGCGCCGAGCTGCATCACCAGCGCGGCATCTGCAGGAGTGGCCACGCCGCCAGCCACAAACAGCACCACAGGCAGTTTGCCAGTTTGCGCCACCTCTTTCACAAGCGGATACGGCGCCTGCAGCTCTTTGGCAGCGGCGTAGAGCTCATCTTGATCCATCGAACTTAAACGGCGAATATCCGAATTGATTTCCCGAATATGCTTGACGGCGTGCGACACATCTCCGGTGCCAGCTTCTCCTTTAGAGCGGATCATTGCCGCACCTTCAGTGATCCGCCGTAAAGCCTCTGCGAGGTTGGTGGCACCGCAGACGAACGGCACATCGAACTTCCATTTATCAATGTGATTCTGATAATCCGCCGGGGTGAGCACTTCGGATTCATCGATATAATCCACTTTCAGCGCCTGCAACACCTGGGCCTCTACGAAGTGGCCAATACGGGCTTTCGCCATCACCGGAATCGACACCGCCGCTTTGATCGAATCAATGAGATCTGGATCGCTCATGCGCGCCACGCCCCCTTGGGCACGAATATCGGCGGGCACGCGCTCAAGCGCCATCACAGCCACAGCTCCCGCATCTTCAGCGATGCGCGCTTGCTCCGGTGTCACCACGTCCATGATCACGCCGCCCTTGAGCATCTCTGCTAATCCGCGCTTCACGCGAAATGGTGCTTCTGTGTGCAGATCTTCTGCCATGAGTTTTTCCTTTCGAGCGGCGCTCGCAGCGCAGCTCTTACATGCGTTATTGTGCGGAGCTCAAACGAGCTCACATACTGAATGTAGCTGATTATGCCACCTCACGTGGCTCACTATTGCTCTACGATATGAGCCCCCTGCACTTGGCGGGAATCAATCACCTGAAATCCTTGCCGCCCCACCGCTTGCGCGAGTGGAGAATCCACCTCAGCAAAGAGCAAAATCGAAGGGCCAGCGCCCGAAATCACCGCCGGCCAGTGGGCCTCACGCAACGCCTCCAACAGCGCCGCAGAGCGCGGCATCGCAGCTGCCCGATAGCTCTGATGTAAGCGATCTTCTGTGGCTTCAAAGAGCAAATCTGGCCGGTGTTCCAACGCATGCACCAGCAAACCGGCCCGCGCCGCTTGGAACACCGCATCTGTGTGCGGCACCGCCTGCGGAAGTGCCGCACGCGCTTCACTCGTGGGCAAAATTTCCGCCGGCACTAACAGCGTGGTGTGCACCTGCGGCGACACCGCGAGCTGCACTGTATGCACGCTTGGGGCTGCGGAGCCTCTCAGCATATTGCCCTCACCAGCAAGCGCAGCAGTTCGCTCCGAGCCCGCTCCCACCTGGCCCTCTCGCGATACTGTGCTGGATTCTTGCCAAGAGAGCGTGGCCCCGCCAAAAATACACGGCGCAGCATTATCTGGGTGCCCCTCATACTCCGTGGCGAGAGAGAGCACTGTGTTACGCGTGAAGCCGCTCGCATCTCCCCCCACGAGTTCGCGCACTAGCATGAGCCCAGCCACGATTGCCGCTGCAGACGAGCCCAAACCTTTCCCCTGCTGAATTGAGTTGCGGCATACGAGCTCAATACCAGTTTGCGGCACGCCATAGCGTTCCATCGTCTGTTGCATCACTGTGACGATCAAATGCGAGCTATCGTGCGGGAGCTCTTTTGCTCCTTCACCGAGGATAGTCACTCGCGTGGCCCCGGTGGTGAGAGTGGCGGAAACGTCGTCCCACACGTCGTGCGCCATACCAATGGCATCAAATCCAGGGCCACAATTCCCTGAGGTGGCGGGCACTCGCACTCGTGCATGCTCTTTCACTATCCGCATGTGCCAGCTCCTTATTAATCTTCTTCCACACGCAATACGTTCACCACGCGCCGCACACCCGGGGTGGAACTGAGAGCGTTCACCACACCACGCATATTTTTGTGCAACGAATTGTGAGTGATCACTGTGAGGTACGCCAGTTTTTCACCATCTGCTTTTTCACCATCTGCCACACCGCCATCGGCATCGCGCACCGCTGCCACTTCGGCTGCGTTGAGCGGGCGCTGGCGAATCGAAGAGATCGACACATCGTTATCCGCAAATACTCGCGTGATCGCGGAAAGCACACCGATGCTATCACCTACCAGTACCTTGATGTAGAACTGCAGTGTGGCTTGATCTGATTCAATCACGGGTAGCTGCGCAATCACCAACTCGCGAGGCGCTTGCCCGCCCACCACTTTCTTAGCTGCGGCAGCCACCACATCGCTGAGCACCGCACTCGCTGTGGGAGCTCCGCCAGCGCCGCGCCCATAGAACATCAGGCGATCTGCCGACACCGCATCAATCACCACGGCGTTAAACGAGCCACGCACACTCGCAAGCGGATTTTCCGCCCCCACTAGGCTCGGCGTCACCACTAAAGAGATGCCGTTGGCGTGGCGGCGCGCTGAGGCAATTAGCTTAATCACGTATCCCGCTCGCTGAGCTGAGGCAATATCGTCTGCCGTGATCGAACGAATCCCCTGCACGTGCACATCGGAGATATTCACTCGCGTGTGGAATGCCAGTGAAGCGAGAATTGCAATTTTAGCCGCCGCGTCGAACCCATCCACATCGGCGCTGGGGTCTGCCTCTGCGTATCCCAAATCCTGCGCAATGGCGAGCGCTTCTTCAAAGCTCAGCCCTTTAGTGCTCATCTCATCGAGAATGAAATTCGTGGTGCCATTGAGGATTCCCGTTACGGCGTTTACTTGATCTCCAGCTAATGATTCCCGCAGGCCATACACCACTGGCACGGCTCCTGCCACAGCCGCCTCATAGTAGAGATCTACATCGTGAGCTGCAGCTAGCTCATAGAGCTCCGGCCCGTGCGTGGCGAGCAACGCTTTATTACCAGTGACGACGCTCGTGCCGCTCTCAAGGGCGTAGCGCACGAGCGCGAGGGGCACATCGATGCCCCCAATCAGTTCAATCACAATATCCGCTTGAGCGATGAGCGCTTGTGCATCATCAGTGAGGAGATCACGATCAATGGCCGGATCCCGCGGCGCATCGAGATGCCGCACCGCAATCCCTACAAGCTGCAGATTCGCCCCCGCCCGAGCGGAGAGCACATCGTGCTGCTCGTTGAGCAACCGTGCCACCTGAGTGCCCACCGTGCCGGCACCGAGTAGCGCTATTTTCACGGTCTTTTCATATTTCATTTCCAGAGCGGCCATAGCCTCACATTTCCTTCACGCTTCTCAACGAGCTTCCCGTGCCAATTTTAGATAGTTCATCGAAGTAGTGGTACTACATATCACAGCCATAATGATGAAAACTGTGGAGGGCGTTATTCAACGCCCTCCACGGCTTCCACCGCGCACCGTGGTGCACGCACACCCGCCACTGCGGCGCTATTCTATCTGCTGGGGAAAGAGGGTTACGGCGCGCGGCCGCCACAGCACCATATCGCGGCTCTCCACAGTGCTCGCGCTGGCTCGCAACGCTTGACGCAGCATTTCTACCCCCTGCGCCATCGTCACAAATCCGTTTGAATCAGCAGCAAACACCCGATGCTCTAGCGACTCTTTATGCTCTAGCTGATCGCGCATATCGTTGCCGAGCTCCCGCAGCCGCGCAAGCCGCTTGGCAAGCTGATTGTTCTTTTCGCGCAGCTGCTCCACCTGATCTTGCAGCTGGAGAATTCGCGCAATCCCAGCGAGGCTGATGCCCTCATCTTGGCTCATGCGCTGAATCTCGATAAGGCGCTCCACATCTACCAGCGAATAGCGCCGGCCACCACCCCGCGTGCGGCTCGCCACCACCAAACCAAGGCGATCGTATTGGCGCACCGTCTGCGGGTGCATTCCGGCGAGCTCAGCCGCCACACTCACCGTCAAGATCGGGGCATCTCGCTGCACTTTTGCCATTGCTCTACACCCTCTCGTTCACACGTTATGCCGACACCATTACACCCGCGCCATCTCACGGAATTCCGCCCGTGGATCCGCGCCGTGAGAAGCCTCTCGGAAAGCCTCCACCGCAGCGCGGCTCGTCTCCGAGAGCTGCTTCGGCACCACCACTTTCACGCGCACAAACAGGTTACCTGCTCCCGCCCGGGCAGAAGCAATGCCTTTGCCTTTCACACGCAGTAGTTTATCGGTGTTAGAACCAGCCGGAATCTTCACTTTCACCACATCGCCGTGCAGCGTGGGCACCTCAATAGTGGCTCCCAGAGCCGCTTCATCGAAGCTCACTGGCACATTCACGTATACGTCTTTACCTTTGAGCTCATACACCGGATGCGGCTCCACATGCACCGTGATCAGAATGTCTCCCGGTTCACCGCCATTAGCGCCAGCTCCTCCTTTGCCAGCGATGCGAATCTTCTGGCCGTCTGTCACACCTGCCGGAATCTTCGCCGTCACCTTACGCCCGTTTCCAGAATTCACTTTCACAGTGGCTCCAGAGACGGCGTCGCGCAGCGGGAGCGAGATGCTCGCCGTCACATCTTTACCCCGCTGTGGCCGATGTAAGAAACTGCCGAACCCGCCAGCGCCGCTAGCTCCAGCGGCACCGTACCCTCCAGTTGAGTTGCGCGTAGGGGCTGCCCCTCCAAACATCTGGGAGAGAATGTCGTCTAAGCCAGGGCTTCCTGCCCCACCAAAACTCGTACCGTTCGTGGAAAAACGAACATTGCCATTCCCACCGTTAAACATGGAGAAGATGTCGTCAAATCCGCCGCCACCCGGGCCGCCCGCCGAGAAGCGAGCACCTCCTGCACCCATTGCGCGGATCGCATCGTATTGTTTGCGATCCTCTTCGTTGCTGAGCACCTGATAGGCTTCGGAAATCTCTTTAAATTTTTCTTCCGCAGCTTTATCTCCTGGATTCTGATCCGGGTGATAGGTGCGGGCAAGCTTCCGATAAGCTTTCTTAATCTCGTCTTGGGTGGCAGATTTCTGCACCCCTAACGACGCATAAAAATCCTTTTCAAGCCAGTCTTGACTAGCCATCAGTGCCACCTCCTTCTTTCATACTGAGCAATGCATCGCCACAGCCCGCTAGCCAGCCACGCCGTAAGCCCCAGCGGGCGGCACAGTTTCTGCGCCAAACCCTAGTGGCCACAGCGGCGCTTAGGGCTTGCTACAGCGGCCGCAGCATGCACCGCCCTCTTACTCTGGGCTCACCACGCCCACTCGCGCCGGGCGCAGCACTTTTTCACCCGCGCGATATCCGGGCTGCATAATGATATTCACTTGTTCAAATTCCACATCTGGGCTGGTGGAATGTAGCAGCGCTTCATGCACTGCTGGATCGAAAGCATCGCCTTCAGCCCCGAAACGTTCCATCTGAAAATTCGTGGCTAAGGTGTTTTCCAGTTCTTCCACCACTTTGCCAGCAGGGCCTTCCAGCTCCGCATGCTCCCGAGCTAGATGGGCATTATCGAGCACCGGAATCAACCCTTCCAGCACTTTCGCCTTGCCCAGTTCAAACTGTTGCAGCGCATCAGCCTTTGCGCGCTTCACATAGCCGTTGTATTCCTGCTGCAGATTGTAAAGATCTGCAGTGCGCCGAGCCAGCTGCTCTTCGAGCTCTGCCACTTTCAAGAGAGTTTGATCGAGCTCACTCAGCTCTGGAGCCTCAGCCTGAGAATTTTCAACCGGTGCCGAAGCAGTTTCCAGCTGCTCAGTATCTTCCTGATTTTCCTGAACGGCCGCAGCTTCCGAATCCGGTGCAGTTTCCGCGGCGCCAGCACCATTAGAGCCCTGCTCTCCTTGAGTTCGCTCCGGATCTGCCGGCCCGCGCGCAGCATAATCTTCTTCTGCCATCGTGCTTCCTCTCACATGAACTACTAGCATGAGCAGCCGCCCCTAGCCCCTTCCCACACATGAGAAGAGCTCCTAGGCGCGGCTGCTCACAATGCGTCACTTAGCGTCGTCGTCATCTACGATTTCGGCGTCCACCACATCGTCGTCAGCCGGCTTTCCAGCGCCACCTGCCTTGGCGGCATCTGTCCACCCCTCAGCGCCGGGAGCACCCGCACCAGCCTGCTGAGCCTGGGCGTAGAGTGCCTCACCGATCTTCTGAGCTTTGGTGTTCAGCTCTTCTTGAGCGGCCTTAATCGCTTCGATATCGTCGCCCTCGAGCGCCTTGCGGAGTTTCTCGTTGGCGTCTTTCACCTCAGTGGAGACGGCGTCATCGAGCTTATCAGCGTTGTCTTTCAGGAGTTTCTCGATCGAATACACCTGCTGTTCTGCTGTGTTGCGCACATCAGCTTCCTCTTTGCGCTTCTCGTCTTCCGCAGCGTGCGCTTCAGCCTCAGCCACCATGCGGTCGATATCCTCTTTCGAGAGCGCCGAGCCACCTGTGATCGTGATGCTCTGCTCTTTCCCAGTGCCGCGATCCTTGGCGCTCACATGCACAATGCCGTTGGCGTCAATATCGAACGTCACCTCGATCTGCGGCATGCCGCGCGGAGCTGGCGCAATCCCAGTGAGTTCAAACGTGCCCAGCAGCTTGTTGTCGCGGGCGAACGACCGCTCGCCTTGATACACCTGGATCAGCACACTTGGCTGATTGTCTTCAGCCGTGGAGAACACCTCGGAACGCTTGGTGGGGATAGCGGTGTTGCGCTCGATGAGCTTCGTCATCACGCCGCCTTTAGTTTCAATGCCAAGGCTCAACGGGGTGACGTCGATCAGCAACACATCTTTGCGGTCTCCTGTGATCACACCAGCTTGCAGCGCAGCCCCAACAGCCACCACTTCATCTGGGTTCACGCCCTTGTTGGGCTCCCGGCCACCGGTGAGTTCTTTCACCACATCGGTTACAGCTGGCATACGAGTGGAACCACCCACCAGCACCACGTGGTCGATTTCGCTCACTTTGATGCCGGCGTCTGCAATCACCTGCTGGAACGGTGCTTTCGTGCGCTCGAGCAGATCTTTAGTTAGCTGCTCGAAGTGGGCGCGCGTGAGCGTTTCGTCCAGGTGAATTGGGCCGTTTTCGGTCATCGAGAGATACTGCAGTGAGATGTTTGTGGAGCTGGCGGAGCTGAGCTCTTTCTTAGCCTGCTCAGCAGCTTCCTTCAAACGCTGCAGCGCCACTTTATCCTTGCTCAGATCCACGCCATAGCCATTCTTCACCTGCTCTACAAGCCAGTTCACAATGCGCTGATCCCAGTCGTCGCCGCCCAGCTTGTTGTCGCCACTGGTGGCGCGCACCTGAATTGTGGAGAAGCCGTCGTCATCTTTGCCCACCTCTAGGAGCGACACATCAAATGTGCCACCACCGAGATCGAATACGAGAATCAGTTCGTCTTCTTTACCCTTTTCAAGGCCATACGCCAAGGCTGCGGCCGTTGGCTCGTTCACGATACGCTGCACATTGAGGCCCGCGATCTGGCCAGCGTCTTTTGTGGCCTGGCGTTGGGCATCGTTGAAGTATGCCGGCACCGTAATCACGGCGTCAGTCACTGACTCCCCGAGATACGCCTCGGCGTCTTTCTTCAGCTTTTGCAAAATAAAAGCCGAAATCTGCTGAGCATTGTAGCTCTTGTCGTCAATCTGAACTTTCCACGAGCTATCACCCATATGGCGCTTCACCGATGAGATCGTGCGCTCCACGTTCGTCACGGCTTGGCGCTTGGCAATTTCGCCCACCAGCACTTCACCCGTCTTAGAGAAGCCCACCACCGATGGGGTGGTGCGAGCGCCCTCTGCATTGGCGATCACCGTGGGCTCTCCGCCCTCCAGAACGGTTACAACCGAGTTTGTGGTGCCGAGGTCAATTCCAACTGCACGTGCCATTATTGTCTCCTTCTGCAGCTGCGCTCGCCGCCAGCAGGGTTACACTCTGAGGCAGTGGGCTCGCCGCTCTAATAAGTCCTACATCTCAAGTATGCACCGCGAGCCGAACTTTCGTCCAACTCGCTCGCCATTTCTTGAGCCTATATCACTCAACTTTCACCACCGGCGAATTATTCCCACCGTACCGCACACCCAGATCTCGAACGCACCTAACACAAGTGTGGGAGCGCCGGCAGATCTGCACAGCACTCCCACACCGCTCTTCTGGCCTGCGCATCACACCTGCGCACCGAATAGCTACCTCACGAATCAGCCCACCACTCCCGCAGGAATCTCAACGCCCAGATCCCGCTCGAGCTTGGCAAACGAGGTATCGATCGTTTCCCGCAGCACTTTCACCGAGTTTTCCAGGTGTTCGGTTTCCACCATATCGAGCGAAATGGGCACCACCGAGCGGATTCCCTGTGCACCCACCACTGCCGGTGTGCCGGTGTAGATATCGTGCACTCCGAATTCCCCATTCAGATAGGCGGAGACGGCGTGCACTGAGTTTTCATCGCTCACAATCGCCTTCGTGATCCGCGCGAGCGCGGCACCGATTCCATAATACGTGGCACCTTTAGCGTCAATAATCTTGTAGGCCGCATTCACCACGTTATCGAAAATATGGGTGAGAGCTTTCGAGGTGATAGTGGGATCACGCATAATCCAATCGGAGAGTGCCATTCCACCCACATTTGCATTGCTCCACACTGGAAATTCACTATCGCCATGCTCTCCCATAATGTATGCGTGCACTGAGCGCGCGTCCACATTGAGCAGCTCACCGATCTCTTTGCGCAGGCGTGCCGAATCGAGGGCTGTGCCAGAGCCAAACACTCGGCTAGAGGGCAATCCTGAAAAACGCCATGAAGCGTACGTGAGCACATCTACCGGGTTAGTGGCCACCATCAGAATCCCATCGAACCCGCTCGCCATCACAGATTTGATAATTTCATAGAAAATCCGCAGGTTTTTATCCACCAGATCCAGGCGAGTTTCTCCCGGCTTTTGCGCTGCCCCGCCAGCGATCACCACCAACGTAGCATCGGCACAATCGGAGTAATCTGCTGCGTAGATCTTCTTCGGAGATGTGAAGCTCAAAGCATCTGAAAGATCCATCGCGTCGCCCACAGTCTTTTCTCTGTTCAGATCGATAATGCCGAGTTCCCGCCCGATCCCCTCGAGAGTGAGCGCATACGCATAGGTAGACCCCACCGCTCCGTCGCCAATCAAAATAATTTTGGAATTCTTACGGTGCAGGTGCCCCACTTTTCCAGTTGTATTCCCGACTGTGTGCACACCAGCTGGAACAGCGTTAGAGGCACTCTGAGCTGTGCTAGCGGAAAGAGATTCGCCAGCGGCGCTCGCAGAGAGAGATACAGCTTCCGGAGCAGCGCTGCGAGCCACCTTTTCTGGCAGCTTTTTTACCGCCTTTTGTTGATCGCGCGGTGTGCGCTGATCCTCGCGCTTCTGCCGGGCGCTCCCCTCTACCCCCGCAGTGTGCTCTGCAGTTCCTGCCGAATGTGCCATAGCCACCCCTATCTCCAAGTTCAGTGGTGTGCTTCCCACACACAACCACATGCATATACGTGCGGGCACACCTGCTCATGCCCAGTGTGGGGCTCCACAAGTTCAGCTGCCACAAGGCCTAGTGGCCTAAGCAGTTCAGCTGCCCGCCGTACCCCTTATTCAGAGGGTAGCGCGAATGGCACACTCGCGCCGCGGCGTTGGTCACACAATCAACCCAACTAAGTGAAATCGAAAAGCCGGTGCCGCTCACTGCAGATGTGCAATCGGCTACACAGCTGGAACCGCCCCCAGCGATTCTCGAGCCACAAACGTAGCCGCTAGCTTCTGATGCGTGCCATGAGACAAACGCTCATCGGAGCAATTCTCGCCGCCCTCTGCCGAGCATGGCCACAACGCGGCAGAGAGCCTAAAAACCTTTACTCTCCCTATTAATGCGTATACTAAATCGCCCTAATCCGCACGCCGATGGCTTTTCGCAAAAACTTTTCACAGTTGCTTCAACTCCACCGACCCACGCAGCTACACTTAGCACATGGCTTATGAGTATCTTCCAGAGTTCTTGCCGCCACTCACCACCATGGCAGACGGCACTGTGAAGCAGATCAACCCTTTTTCAGGCACCGAAGTGTGGACGGTGCCTGGGCGGGCGAACCGCCCGCTTGAAATCAAAGTGCCCGATCCCAAGCCTGTACTGCCAGATGAACTCGGATACCACTGCGCTTTCTGCACACAGCGGATCCTAGAAACTCCTCCCGAGAAGGCCCGGCTCGTACGCAAAGGAGACGACGCCACCATCTTCCACGGCACTAGCGCAGATATGCTCTCCCGCGAATGGGAATTTCGGCGCGTGCCAAATCTCTTTGAAATTGTGCCTTTCGCATACTGGGAGAAGAACTACGGATACCGCCTCAGCCGTGATGCCCAGCAGCGTATGGACGCCTACCTCGCAGATCCTGCCGGCAAAGCACACGTAATAAACGTGCTGCGCGCAAAAATGAAGAGCCAAATGAGCAGCGAAGATTTCGATTCCTGGCCCGAATCCGAGAAAGTGGCAACCGCCCGCGGGTTCTTCGGCAGTGGGCACGATCTCATTGTGGCCCGCCGGCATTTTGTGGAAGGAGCCACTGACGACACCCAGCTAGCCTCCGCCGGCACACTCTCTCCGAAAGAACATGAGTGGTATATCCGCCTCACAGTAGACGCCATGCGGGATCTCTACGCCCAAAATCGCTATGCGCGCTATGTGCAAGTGTTTCAAAACTGGCTCAAACCCGCTGGAGCGAGTTTCGACCACCTCCACAAACAACTCGTTGCCATCGATCAGCGCTCTGTGAATGGGGAGCTCGAAGTGGCAAAACTTCGCCACAACCCCAATCTCTACAACGAAGCAGCCGTCGATTACGCCGGCTATCACAACCTCGTGATTGCCGAAAATGATCACGCCGTGGCTATCGCCGGATTTGGCCATCGTTACCCCACACTCGAGGTGTACAGCCGATCCAAATTTGGCCAACCGTGGGAGCTGAGCAACGAAGAACTGCGCTCAATGAGCGATCTGATCCACGCCATGCACGCCGCCACCGGCCCTTTAATTCCCTGCAACGAAGAGTGGCATTGCAAGCCAATCGATTCCGATGTGAATATGCCCTGGCGAGTGCTCATTAAATGGCGAGTTTCCACCTTGGCCGGGTTTGAAGGTGGCACAAAGATCTACGTGAACACTATTGATCCGTGGCACCTGCGCGATCGCGTGGTGCCCCAATTGCTGCAACTGCGCGCCGAAGGGAAAATCGCAAGTACTATCTCAATTGCCACGGAATGCTCCTGCGAAGTGAATTCGCTCAAATACAACAAGGCACTCCAGTGAACGCTGCCTATATGAGTATCCTGGAGGGGTGATGGCAGATTCTCTTAAAGCGCCGAGAGTGCTCGGCCGCAGCACCTGGCTGAGCTTTCGCTTGCCACCTTTTGTGCGCAACGAACCCACCGAACGGGTGATCGGACACCGAGGTTCTGCGGGCACCATGCCAGAAAACACCCGCATGGCTTTCCGCGAAGCCTGGGAGCACGGGTGCCGCGTATTAGGAACAGATGCCCAAGCCACCGCTGATGGTGTGGCCGTGTGTTTTCACGACGACAATCTCCAGCGGGTGACCGGCCTCCCTGGCACCGTAGCCGATTATCGCTACTCTGAGCTGCTGGAAAAAGCTCAGGTGCACGGCCCCCACGGCAGCTCCGATTCGATTATGCGCATTGAAGAGCTGATCGAAGAGTTTCCTTATGCCCAGCTCGTAATCGATGTGAAAGACGCACGCGCCATCGATCCGCTCGTGACCGCGATCAACAGCACCCGCGCTGCCGCTCGCATCTGTGTGACCCATGCCTGGGATTCGTGGCTCGAAGAGATACGAGATCGCACATCACCACTTTTACAACGCAATCTGGGGTGGGAAACTCTAGCTGCCCTCGTGCACGCGGTGCGCACCGGAGAACGGCCAGATCCTGCGATTCACGTGGCCAACTGGGCCCACATCGGCTACCGTAACAACGGCAAAGAACTGATGAGCGATCCCAATTTTTCACAGCGATTCGTGCGTGTGGCTCACAGCCTAGGCATCGGCGTGCGCGTGTGGACGGTCAATGATTTCTCAGAGGCGAGCCGTTTGTGGAATGAAGGGGTAGACGCCGTTTTCACAGATCTCCCGAAGCAAATGGTGCAGCTTTCGCGCAGTCGAGATCGCCAGATGCACGCCGCAAAAATCCTTGGTTTCTAGCTGATTTTTAGCTTCTAGCCTAAAAAGTTCTAGCCCAAAAATCCTTACTCTCGGGCGCTTTCAGAGCAGCCCCTTTAGCGGCACTAAAGCTCTCTCGGGCGCTCGCACCGCCACTTTGGCAGGCTCTTCCACACTCACCACATTGGCACGCGCTGGCACGCTAAGAGGCAATCGTGCCGGCAGCGATCACCACTGAACGATCAGATACCCGCTGTGCCTCGGCGCGATCATGCGTCACATAGACGCCGGCCGTGCCCGTGCGTTTCAAAATCACCCGTAGCTCAGCGGAGAGCGTTTCGCGCAGATCAGCATCGAGAGCTGAGAGGGGTTCATCGAGAAGCAACAACTGTGGGCTAGGGGCTAGCGACCTCGCTAGTGCCACCCGCTGAGCTTGCCCCCCGGAGAGCGTTCCCACAGCTCGATCTTCAAAACCGCTAAGAGCCACTAATTCTAAAAGCTCTGCCACGCGCTGCCGAATCTGAGCACTAGGCTGCCGGCGCACTTTTAATCCATAGGCCACATTTTGCCCCACTGTGAGGTGCGCGAAGAGCTGGCCCTCTTGAAATACCATGCCCACTCCGCGTTTGTGTGTGGGCACCCCAGCCATATCTCGGCCATTGATCATAATTTGGCCAGCGCTAATCGGCTCCAGCCCAGCCACTGCGCGCAATATCGTGGATTTTCCAGAGCCGGAAGCCCCCACGAGTGCCACAATTTCGCCGCTCTCCACTGTGAGGCTCACACTCCGCAACGCTTCAAATCCATTCGGATATCGTAAGCTCACCTGGATCACATCAAGTGCGTGTGCTGAGGCCGTCAGTGCATGTTCTGAGACTGCCATCGTGCCTTCCTCTCTGCTTTTTTCTGCTGGATTCCGCTACTTTCTCGCTGAATATAGCCAGGCTTGCCAGTGGCTCCGCCGGCATTCCCCGCCGCTGTGCAATCTTCGCTGCACACTTCCGTTGAGCTTTCTGCCACCACCATAGCTGCCCCGTATCACTGTGGAGCAGAACCTCAGCCGCCATCATCACAGTGCCCGTGATGATGGCGAGAATCACCGCTCCCGCAAGCGCCATGCCATAGTTCTGCGCACCGGGGCGGCCGAGCAGTTTCACTATCAGCACTGGCAATGTTTGATACTGCGGGTTGGCCACAAAGCTCGTAGCCCCAAATTCTCCCATCGAGGTGGCAAATGCGAAGCCAAAAGCGAGCACAATCCCCCGTGCAGCCAGTGGCACATCAATCGTGAGCAGCACCCGCAGTGGGCTCGCTCCAAGTGTGCTGGCTGCTTCACGAGTGCGCGGATCGATTGCCCGAGCGCGCGGCACGATAGCTCGCACCACCAAGGGCAGGGCCACAATCGCTTGAGCAATAGGCACGAGCCAGGGAGATGCGGCCATCGGCCCCAGCCCTAAGGTCACCAGCAATCCAAAGCCCACAGTAACTGTTGAGATCCCCACTGGCAGTAGCACAAACCCATAAATCAAGCTCTGTACTGTTGCCCACGCTCCGCTCATGCGCCGCGACAACACATAGGAAAGCGGCAGCCCTACCGCGAGCGCAATCCAGGTGGCATCAGTTGCAATCGCAAGCGAATGCTGCAGCGCCTCCATCACAGTGGTGCCACCAGCCATTCCCACTCCAGATGACGCCGTCAGCAGTTGATAGTTCAGCACACTCCAGGTGCCATTTACACGGAATGAACGAATCACTAGCGTGAGCATCGGAGCCACAATCAAGAGCAGCATCACTCCTGTGGCGAGGAAAGCTGGAATATCCGTGCGAGAAGGTGGGCGAGAGCCACGCGTATTAGTGTGCAAAGCCGTCTCTGTGCGGCGCGTGAGCCTCGAGCTGGCCACTAATGCCACCGCCACAATGGCAAATTGCAGCAAACTCAACAGCGCAGCTCGATTGAGATCGAGGTACGTTACGGTTTGCACATAGATCTCAGTTTCGATAGTGCCATATGCGGGCCGCCCCAAGGTGGTGACCAGCCCATACGCTGTGGCGCAATAGAGAAACACTAAGCTCGCTCCCGCCGCGATGGCCGGAGCAAGCTGCGGAAGCGTCACTGTGCACAGCGCTCGCCAAGGAGTGGCTCCTAGCGTGCGAGCAGCCTCAGCTTGCCGCGGATCCAAACTCGCCCACATCACCCCAACAGTGCGGGCGATGAGTGAGAAATTAAAAAATACCATTGCCAACACCACTGCGGTGGTGCTCTGGCCAATGCCTAAAAAGGCAAGCGGCCCTTCGCCGTCGAGCAAAGCACGAAACGCGATACCCACCACCACTGTGGGCAGCACAAAAGGAACTGTGATCAGCCCTCTCCACAGCGCAGCAGCCGGCAGCTTCAAGCGATACAACACATATGCCCCCGGCACTCCAAAGAGCACCGAAAACCCAGTGCCAGCCAGCGCCATCCACACAGTTTGCCACACAATTTTCCAGGTGCGCGCACTGCCAAACACAGCCATAAAAGTGGCTAGCGGAGCAGCTGACGGCTCGCTCACAACGCCGGAGGATCCCCCTATAGCGCCGGCCGTGAGGCCGCGAAGCAGAATCGAGCCCACCGGCCACAGAAAAAAGACGGCGAGGAAAGCCAGAGGAATTGCTGCCGCTATCCCCCAGCCCACCTTGCCGAACTTACTTATTTTCATCTGCGTTTATGAAAGCTCCCCCGCACAGCCGCTATGGCCTGTGCCTATTGCCGGCCGCGGCAACCCACGATCTAAATAGTTCACCAAAGTGAGCAAGGCACTCGACTGCTGCTCGCTGTGGCGATAATAGTGCCACTGCGGTGAGCTGGAGCAGGGGCCGGCTCACCAGATCGGGCACAGCTCCTCGCCTCACGCACCTCACTACTTATGCGCTGCCTCAAAGAGCGCCGTCCACTCTTTGATCCAAGCGTCGCGGTTCTTGGCCACAGTGTTGAAATCCACTGCAATGGGTTTCTCGGCTAACTTGGCATATCGCGCGAATTTCTCTGGCAGTGCAACGCCATTGCGCTCTGGGTACATATACATGTTGTCTGGAATTGCTTTCTGCACCTCTTCAGAAAGCAAGAAGTTCACAAATGCCTGTGCCCCCTCTGGATTCTTTGCCCCAGCGAGCACACCCGCATATTCGATCTGGCGAGCACACGTGGCAGCGAGGGAGCTGGTAGCCCCTGTCGCATCTGCTGGCGAAGATCCATAGCTCAGCATAATGGGATACTTCCCTTTCCCTTCACCTGCGGAGTAATCCACGTTGTATGCATCGCTCCAGCCATCGGCCACTTTCACTCCGTTTGCCAAGAGCTGGCTCCAATAGGTTGCCCACTTCTCGCCGTAAAGGGCTTTCGTGGCTGCGAGCATTGCGAAACCAGGGCTCGATTTCGCTGGGTTTTCCACCACTGTGAGAGATTTATATGCGGGCTTTGTGATGTCGTCAAACGTGGCGGGTGGTGTTTGGCCTTTGGCTTCAAACCACTTGTTGTCCACGTTGAGGCACACATCACCACGATCAATTGGCACCGCGGAAGCAGCTGCGAATTTTACCGGCTGATCTATAAGCTGTGCCGGAGCACCGCCATTCCACCCTTGATCAGCAGCTGTTGGAGCGAGCGCTCCAGCCGCCCCAAGCTTTTGGTATGAATAATTATCAATACCAAAGAAAGCATCTGCTTTGCCTTTTCCGTTGCTGAGCAGCAGCTCATTGAGCAGCACTCCCGCATCTGCAGAGGCCGTCGTCACCAATTTATAGCCGCTCACCTTCTCAAATTTTGCGAGCAGTTCTTTCGGCAGATTAAAAGAATCATGGGTAGCCACCGTAACGGTGGTGGGCTTTTCACTGCCTGAACCGGCTGATTCCGTATCCTCAGATTGGGCACCTACAGAGCACGCCCCGAGTGCCGCCACACTTGCGAGCACGGCAATGCTCGCCATCATTTTCTTAAGTGACCTCATTTCTTCTCCTCCATTGTGCGGAGGGCACAGCCAGGCACGGCCGTGGAGAGGATCTCGACTTCCTGCGCCGGCATTATCCGGATCAGGTTCGAGGGTCTGCTATTACAGCGCCACATTCTTGGCAGCCGCTCGCACTCTCAGCGCAATCTGCGCTCCCCTGTCGGTCTTTTTCAGTATAGCTAAGGCGCCACGCAAGCGAAATCTGAGCACCTGTTATCCGTAAATCTGCGGCACTATCCGTGGTGGCCAGGGTATGTGAGCGCCGGTTCCTGTATGGTACTGGGCACGCCGTAGGCACTGGGCTCCCTGGCTCGCAGCAGCGTACAGCTTGCGCACTGCCCCGCGATACTCAATGCTGCAGGAGCGGCCCCATGCTATGCGCAAACGCTAACGCTGAGCTAACAGCCGTTCCGCTTTCTTCACTTCACGATGCCCATAAGCCCGCGCCGATGAGCGCCTCACCACCTCCGCCACTGCTGTGCTCACAATCGCCGTCACGGCAGAGAAAGCCACAATTTGCGCAAATGGCTGATCAAGATCATCATCTCCGCCCGTAGGCTTACGATTTCCCAACACTTTTTCCCATACCACATCAACTGCAGCTTTTGCGGCGAGGCCTGCCGCAGCTCCCACACCGAATGTGATCAGCTTCCACCCAAGGTTCATCGGATCCCCCTGCCTATTTCTGCTATTTTCTCCTGCTAGCTCCCACCAGCACAGCGCGCCGCATACCTGCGGTTTGTAATTCAGGCATGTTGCTTCTTACTTCTACATCACATTTTAGCGCGCCCCGCCGCCCCAGCGCGCTAAAGCACGAGCAGCTCACTTAGAGAGCACGGAAAATGCCCACGAAAAACTCCACTGCCAGGCAGCGCTCTACTATGCTTAAACCACACATCGAAAGCACGCATTCCGCTGCAAAGCTGCGAAAGGGCCCACTGCAAGCCCAAAGAGCTCGCCACGAGCCCTCTATTACCGCTGGCACGGAACGCGGCAGCCAGCACCCACGCCACTGCGCAGGTGCCTAAGCGCTTATATCCACCCAGAGCTAGTGAGGAAAAATGGCCACACCGGAAGAATTAGCACAGTTGGCAGCGCAGGCAGCAGCAGCGAAAGCTGCGGCAGCTCAGGCGGCCGCAGAAGCAGCTCAAGCAGCATATGAAGCCGCACTCGCTGCCTCCGCCACCGCTCCTGCCTCCGCCACTACTTCTGCCGCCCCCTCAGAGGCGGCACCGCCAGCTTCCGGTGCTACTCCAGCCAGTGCTACTCCAACCGTTGCCGCTCCAGCCAGTGAGCCCAGCACCGGATATGCAGCTGAAGTGGCCGCCGGATACAGCACCGATGGTGCAATCCCCGTGGGCGTCTATATGGAGAACGGCTCACCTATGCCCCACGTGCCCGTCACTCTTCCACTCGCCATGCTCAACCGGCACGGTTTGGTGGCTGGCGCCACCGGCACTGGCAAAACCCGCACCCTGCAGCTGCTCGCCGAAGGGCTCAGCAATGCTGGCGTGCCCGTGTTTCTCACGGATATTAAAGGCGATCTCACCGGCATGGCAGAACCCGGAGAGAGCAATGAGAAACTGCTCGCTCGCACTGCTGCACAAGGCCAGCACTGGCAACCCATTAGCTTTCCTACAGAATTTTTCGCGCTCGGAGGCCAAGGCGCTGGTATTCCGATCCGCACGTCAGTTTCTGATTTCGGCCCATTGCTGCTCGCCAAAGTGCTAGAGCTCAATGAAACTCAAGAATCTGCACTCAGCTTGATTTTCCACTGGGCCGATCAGCAACAGCTGGGGTTAGCGGATCTCGGGGATCTGCGCTCCGTGGTGAGCTACCTCACTGGCGATAGTGGGAAAGCCGAGCTCGAGGGAATCGGTGGAGTGGCTCCCGCCACTGCCGGCGTGATACTGCGGCAGATCAGCGCCTTGCAAGCTCAAGGCGCCGATGAATTCTTTGGCGAACCGGGGTTTGATGTGCGCGATTTCATACGCACCCATACCAGCGCAGACGGCGTGAACCGCGGCGTGCTCAACATCGTAGAGTTGCCCGATCTCGCCAGCCAGCCCGCACTCTTCAGCACTTTCATTATGTGGCTGCTCGCTGAGCTCTTTGAAGTGATGCCCGAAGTAGGCGACCGCGAAAAACCAGAGCTCGTGTTTTTCTTCGATGAAGCCCACCTGCTTTTCAACGGCGCCACTCCAGCTTTTCTCGATGCAATTGTGCGCACTGTGCGCCTGATTCGTTCAAAAGGCGTGGGCATTATGTTCGTCACCCAAACCCCCAAAGATATTCCAGACGCCGTCCTCGCACAGCTCGGAGCAAAAGTGCAGCATGCACTGCGAGCCCACACCCCAAATGATCAAAAAGCACTGCGCAGCACCGTGAAAACTTTCCCCACTTCGCCACTCGATTTGGAGAAAGTTCTCCCAGCCCTCGGCACTGGTGAAGCGATCGTCACAGTGCTTGATAAAAAAGGCCGCCCCTCCCCGGTGGCACCCACTAGAATCTGGGCTCCAGCCAGTGTAATGGGATCAGCCATGCACACCGATATCTCCGCAGTGGCGAAAGCGAGTTCACTCTACGCCCGCTATGGGGAAAAAGTGGATCCCGAAAGCGCCACAGAACTGCTCGCTCAACGGGTGGCCGCAGAACAGGAGGCCGCCAAAGCTGCCGCGACGCAGGCAGCAGCTGAGGCCGCTGCCAAAGCGGAGCAGGATCGGCTCGCCAAAGAGCTGGAAAAACAGCTAGCAGCGGAGAAAAAGCAAGCTGAAAGAGAGGCAGAGAAAGCTCGTGCAGCAGCTGAGAAGGCTGCTGCACAGGCCCAGCTGCAAGCCGAAAGAGAGGCAGAGCGCCAAGCCAAACGACGCGAGCGCGTGGTGGATAACGTGGTGAATTCCGTAGCGCGCACTATTGGCAACAGCATCGTTCGCTCAATCTTCGGCAACCGGCGCCGGTAGTGCTTTCCGCCTTCAACACACACCTCTCAATACTCAATAAAGCCACAGGCAATAGCGGTATTCTGGCATTCTCACGGTGGCTAATCGCTGCGAGAAACGGCACGGACTGGAGGGAACAATGGGCATAGCTGCGAGTGAAGATCCAGCTCCCGATATAAGCATTGACGTACTCCCTGGCGGGCCGTTGATTATGCACGGCGGAGTGGAGCTGCGCGAAGGGCGGATTCGGCAGGTGGGTAAGGGATATGTGCTCAATGAGGGCCGCGAATTCCCCACCTCAGAGAGATATGCGCTCTGCCGCTGCGGGCACAGCCACACCACACCTTTCTGTGATGGCACACATGCCGCCATCGGGTTTGATGGGCGCGATGCAGCACCGCACACTCCCTACGCCGATCGCGCCGATGTATACGAAGGGCCAGTGATAGATCTCGGTGACGATCACCGCTGCGCTTTTGTGCGCTTTTGCCACAACGAGGGAGGAGACGCGTGGACTCAAGCCAACAACGCCCGCAGTGATACGGAAATAGCCAGCGCCACAGCGGCGATCGATGGGTGCCTTGCTGGCCGGATCACTCGTAGAAACAAGCAGGGCGAGTGGGAAGAACCAACGCTGGAACCACGCGTCACGATCATTCAAGATCCCGATCGCAATGCGAGCGCCGGCATTGCAGTACAGGGAGGAATCCCGCTCACTGGCACCGATGCCCCCTATGAAGCTCGGCAACGGTATATGCTCTGCCGCTGTGGAGAGTCGTCAGAGATGCCTTTTTGCGATGCCACCCATGTTTCTATTCACTTTGACGACGGCCATCTGCACAACACCGAACTCCACCACAACTGAGTTGGAAAACACCGCAGGTTTGCACCACTTCCCCGTTTTCGATTAGCTTCACAGTGTGAACGTGATCGGCAGTATGAGTGACTGCTCTGCCATCTGGGAGGATCTGTGAATTTGTGGCATGCACCTTATGTGGGCAACTGGGGCGCTGCAGCGCACTCAGGATCACCTGCCGTCTTTCCGAGGGCGCTGCCGATGAATTCCAGCGTGGCACTCCCCGGATCGAAATCACTCACCAATCGATATCTAGTGCTCGCCGCCCTCTCAGATAAGCCCGTGAGTATCGCCGCGCCGCTAGTGGCTAGAGACACGCTCCTCATGGTGCAGGCTCTGGAGGCACTTGGGGTGCTGGTTCGGCATTCACACGATCGCGCATGGAGCGTTTTCCCCACTCCGCGCTTACAGGGAGGGCGAATAGACTGCGGGCTCGCCGGCACTGTGATGCGCTTTGTGCCACCGCTTGCAGCTCTCGCTTTTGGCACTAGCGTGATTGACGGCGATCCAGAGGCGCGCGTTCGCCCCCTAGGCGCTATGGTAGCCGGATTACGGCAGCTAGGGGTGCACGTGGAGAGCGACTACGGGCGCAGCACAGCGCCCCTCGGAATCCCCGCGAACGACGCCTCAAATTCAGCGCATTTGCCGCTGCGCATTGTGGGCAACGGAGCCGTGCCAGGCGGAGTGGCCACTATCGACGCCTCCGCTAGCTCCCAATTCGTGAGCGGGCTACTGCTCGCTGCTCCGAGATTCACTCACGGGCTCGATCTGCGCCATAGCGGTGCAGAGCTCCCCTCACTTCCGCATATTCGCATGACTCTTGCTCTGCTGCGCGAAGCCGGAGTGCGCGTGCACGAATATGATGCGAGCGGCGCCGAAATTTTCCCGGCAGCCACCGCCTTTTCAACAGCTGCCACACCTTCGGTAACCGCCACATCGGGGGACGATACTCCTGGCGCCGTCCACCCAAATTCCGATTCTGCCGCTGTCCCAAGCTCAGCTACGGAAAACCTAACTGCAGCTGCTGCGGAAAATCCCGCCCCAGCGCACCCAGTGCGCTGGGTGGTAGAGCCCGGCACTGTGCACCTCACAGATGTGGAAATAGAGCCAGATCTCTCCAATGCTGGCCCCTTTTTAGCGGCAGCGATGGTGTGTGGTGGAACGGTGCGTATCTCTCATTGGCCAGCGCACACCACGCAGCCTGGAGCTCAGTTCCCACAAATTTTTGAGGCTATGGGGGGCACCGCTCGTTTCATTCCAGATTCCACTGCGCTGCCCATCAGCAGGCGCACTCATGGCTCAAGTGCTCACACTCCCTCAGGAACTCTCGAGATGAGCGGGCCTTCCGGCGCTATCCGCCCACTCGATATGAATCTGCATGCCGTGGGTGAGCTAGTGCCCACTATCGCCGCTGTGGCTGCATATGCTGATGGCGAGAGCCGCTTACGCGATATCGGGCAACTTCGAGGGCACGAAACTAATCGGCTCACAGCCCTCTGCACAGAACTCGCAAAGATTGGTGTGGCCGCCCGCGAAGAGGGCGACGATCTAGTGATCACACCGCCTCGGAGAGGGCTGGCCAACACTGTGAATGCCCCTCAATATGCACGCGATGGCGTGGTGATTCATTCTTATGCAGATCACCGCATGGCCACTTTTGGCGCGATTCTTGGCCTGCGTGTGCCGGGGTTGAGCGTAGACGATATCAGCACCACCGCAAAAACGCTTCCGCAGTTCCCGCAGCGCTGGGCCAATATGATCGAGCAATCGGAAACAGCGTGGGAGAGAGAGCACATCACGGCCAATTCTGGAGCGCAGGAACTCTCATGAGCCGCAGAGACATTGGCACAGACGACCCCCGGGTGCATGTGCGCCCAGGCAGAGGTTCTCGCCCACGTACGAAAATTCGTCCCGATTATTCAACGGCACGCCGAGGGCGGGTGACGGCAGTAGATCGCGGCCGTTACGCCGTCACCATGATTGACGACGCCACTGCTGTGGTGGCGGTGAAAGCTCGAGAGCTCCCGCGCGGATCAGTGGTGGTAGGAGACGTGTGCGCGATGGTGGGGGATCTCTCGGGCCGCAAAGACACCTTAGCTCGCATTGCCGCAGTAGATGAGCGCCGCACAGCACTCCGCCGCACCGCTGAAGATGGTGATGCCGCCGGCACTGAGCGCGTGATCGTGGCAAATGCCGATCAAATGCTCATCGTTGCCGCGTTGGCACAGCCCGAACCGAAAACTGGATTTATCGACCGCTGCTTAGTGGCTGCATACGACGCCGGGCTGGAGCCAATTTTGGTGTTTACCAAAGCCGATTTAGCGCCGTCGCAGCCGATTGTCGCCCAGTACGCTCCGCTGGGTTTGCAGATCTTCGCCACGGCCATGCCGGTGGAAAGCGCGCAGGAACCTCTCGGTATCGCTTCGGTGCGCGCCGCACTATCAGGGCACGTGAGTGTGTTCATCGGGCAATCCGGGGTGGGCAAAAGCACACTCATTAACGCCCTCGCCCCCGAAGCCGGGCGGGCCACTGGCTCAGTAAACGCCGTCACTGGAAAGGGCCGGCACACCTCCACCTCCGCTATGGCATTCACGCTCCCTTCCAGTGGCAGCTCCACGCCAGCTCCTAGCGCCGACGCTCGTGGAAGCGCCGCACCCACTTCCACACCCAATGTGTGCCACTCTCCAACCGTCGTGATTGATACTCCCGGAGTGCGCGGATTCGGCTTGGCACACGTCTGTGCCGATTCGCTGCTCCACGGATTTCCAGATCTGCTGGATATTGCCCGCGATTGCCCGCGCGGCTGCACGCATCGCGCGGGTGAGCCAGAGTGCGCACTAGCCGCTGTGGATTCTTCGGCACTCGCAGCACGAGTGCAGAGCTATCAGCGGCTACTTGCCGCCATCGACAAACCCGAGTGGGCATAGCAGTGGCGCTACGCCGCCGTAGTTCGGCGTGGTCTTTTGCCCGCAGAGGCGGCAGCGGGCCCTAAACTGGAGCTATGGACACCCGAAATCGCCTCTCTGATGATCTACATGTGCTCAGCGGAATCCTCGACCGCGTGGACGAATTCACCCTCAAGCGTTTCCGCTCGGACGATCTTGTGGTGGAGACGAAACCGGATATGACGCCGGTGACCGACGCCGATAGTGGAGCCGAGAAGTTGATCCGCACTATGCTGGGCCAATTTCGCGCCCGCGACGCCATATTTGGCGAGGAGCAGGGCAGTCAGAGCGGCTTTTCAGGCCGGCGGTGGATTATTGACCCTATCGATGGCACTAAGAATTTCGTGCGCGGCGTGCCAGTGTGGGCCACCCTTGTGGGGCTCGAGGAAGAGGGCGAGATTGTGCTGGGTATGGTGAGCGCACCGGCTCTCAAACGCCGATGGTGGGCGGTGAAAGGTATGGGGGCTTTCACCGGGAAGAGCTGGGCGAGCGCCCAGCAGATTCACGTTTCGCGTGTGGGCCGGCTCGAAGATGCATCTTTTTCATATTCGAGCTTCGGAGGGTGGCACCAACGCGGGCAACTGCGAGCATTTATGCGCCTCGCTCAGAGCGTGTGGCGTACCCGCGCATACGGAGATTTTTGGAGCTATATGCTGGTGGCCGAAGGGGCTGTGGATATCGCAGCTGAGCCAGATCTACAGCTCTACGATATGGCAGCATTAGTGCCGATTGTGCAGGAAGCTGGAGGCCGATTCACGAGCCTCGATGGAGCGGATGGCCCCTGGGGTGGCAACGCCCTCGTGAGTAATGGGCTGCTCCATGATGCCGCTCGCCAGGTGCTCGATTCTATTAGAGATAGCGATCCTACGAGAGACGGCGATTGAGGTTAGCGACGGCGATTAAGGCCAGTATTCATATACGGCGTAACCGCTGCAGCGATTCACTGCTCGGCGTCACTAGGCTCCCAGCTCACCTAAGCTCACAGCTCGCCCCTGATGTGAGTGCACAAGTGATGTGAGTGCACAAGTCTCTCTGACACTCAAAATTTTTTCGATTTTTCCCCGAGGCACTTCCTAAGCTATGGGTATGAAGATTTTCCACACCTCTGATTGGCATTTGGGGCGCACGCTTCACGGCGCTGATCTCACTGCTGCTTTCGAGCAGTGGGCTGATTTTGTGGTGGAAATAGTGCGCTCTGAAAAGATTGACGCCGTACTCGTCTCAGGCGATATCTTCGATCGCGGAGTGCCGCCCATAGCGATGGTGGAGCTGCTCTCTAGCACTCTTGCACGGCTCACCGAAATGACGCATGTGGTGCTCACTGCAGGTAATCACGATTCAGCTAAACGGTTGGGATTTGGCAGCGCTCTTATGCGCCCTGAATTAGTGATCCGCACCGATTCTCTAGAATCGGGATCTCCTATTGCGCTGCCCACTGCAACTGGAGAGCTGGGGGCGATCGTCTATGCTCTGCCGTATCTAGATCCCGATCTTGAGAGAAAGAGAATGGCCACTCCCGCTCCTGGGGAAATAAGCTCTGGAGCCACGCCGCTGCTACCCCGCTCCCATGAGGCGGTGATCGGCACAGCACTTGCGCGAGTGCGCAGTGATCTTTTAGAGGGCACGGGAGCTGCACTGGCACAGCAACAGAAAACTGCCCCTCGAATTGTGATGGCTCACGCATTTGTGGTGGGTGGTGAGCATAGCGCGTCGGAGCAAGATATTCACATTGGCGGGGTGGATTCAGTGCCAGTTAGCCTTTTCGATCTGCGCACGCCGCAGGCAGACCCGCTCATTGATTATGTGGCACTCGGGCACTTACATGGCCCGCAGCGAGTGGGCAGCGATCCGGGGCCGCTCATGCGCTATTCCGGCTCTCCTATCGCATTCTCTTTCTCTGAAGAACACCAGCGTAAGTCGGGGGTATTGCTCAGCTTTTCGGAGGCTTCTCGCACTCCCGAAGTAGAGCTGGTGGAAGCTCCTGTATTCCGCTCGCTGCACACACTGCGCGGCACTCTCGCAGAGCTCATCAGCGGAAACTTCGATGCCTATCAGAGAGATTTTGTGCGTGCGTACGTGCTCGATCCGAGCCGCCCGGCTAACCTTTTTGCACAGCTCAAAGCACGTTTCCCATATCTTTTAGAGGCACACCACGAACGGCCAGCGGTGCAGCTCTCCCAGGCACCCGAGCGGATAGCTCGGCTAGATGTGCAGGCAATGCTGCGCGAATTTTTCGCCACAAATGGCGGGCGCCAGCTCAACAGCGCTGAAGAACAGCTACTCCGCGAGCTGTGGGAACAGTATCAATGTGAAGAAAAGAGTGCAGCATGTTAATTCGCCATCTAGAGTTTTCTGGGATTGGCCCTTTCGGAGGCCAGCACTCAATCGATTTTGATGAACTCACTGCATCGGGAGTGTTTTTGATCGAAGGCCCCACAGGCACCGGGAAAAGCACGATCATTGATGCAATAGTGTTTGCACTCTACGGAGATGTGGCCGGCAGGGAGAGCACTGAAAAACGCATGCGCTCTTCACACGCTAACCTCACAAGTGAATCCTGGGTAGATCTAGTGTTCACTGTGGCCAGCGGCAGCTATCGGGTGAAACGCTACCCCGCACAAGAACGCGCAAAAAAGCGCGGAACTGGCACGGTGGCACTGGCATCTTCCGCTAAATTGTGGAAACTTTCAGAGGCAGCAGTAGCTAGCCAAGAGTGGGAATCTGGCGAACCCCTGGCGAGCCAGGCGCGCGAAACGAGCATCATCATTGCCGATCTCGTGGGTATTAGTAAAAACCAATTCGTACAAACGGTGGTGCTTCCGCAAGGACAGTTCGCCGATTTCTTACGCCTGAATTCCAAAGACCGCGCCGGATTACTAGAAAAGATCTTCCGCACCGGTGATATTCGCCGCTTCACTGAAGAGCTCCGCGCTCGCGCGGGGGCGGCTGATGCCCAGATCACCGCAGAGTTCACCAGCTATTCTTCAGCACTCGATGCCTGGCTGCTCAACTCTGGGATCTCGCAAGAGGTGCACGCCGCAGTGGAATCACTGCGCAATTCTCCCGCACTGCTAGCGATCCCCGAATCTGAACATAGTGATGCTGAGCTGCTAGAACTGCTCAACAGCACGGGGGCGGAGCTCACGGCTGCGGCAGCTGCCGCAGCCCACCACCTCGAGCTCTCTCAAGAGCGAGAAACTGCCGCACATACTGCACTGGCTGAGGGGAAAAACCACGCTGCTGCACTGTGCCGGCGCGAAGAATTGCTGGCTCAACTCGCCCAGCTGCGCGAACAAGCGCCAGATATGCAACGCACCGCCGCCGCGATTGCTGCCCATGAAGCAGCCCAGCTGCCACTCGTACGCTTCACCGATGCCCGCTCCGCTTTCAACGCTGCGCACACCGCCTGGGAAACTTTCTACGATTCACGGGCTCACGCCGAGAAGCTTTTAGCGGAGCTGCCGCTAAAGCTCTCCACACTGCCAGTTTCTGAATCCCAGAGCCCCCACACTTCCATTGCCGCCTTGGCGTTTGATGACGCTCCAATCCGTGAGCTATTCTCCGCCGAAAGCTGCTCTATTGCAGGCCTTTTCTCCAGCGTCACCTCCTCTCCGGAAGCTGCTTGTACGCACACCATTACGGCAGCGCCAGAAGCTCCGCTCCCCACCGCTACGGCCACCACTACGGCCGCAGATACAGCAGCTCCACAGGCAGAATCAGCTGCGCCCGATTCTGCTTTCACAACAGCCATCACCGCTGCAACGGCCGGAGCTACACAGCTGAACACCGTACTCACTGCAGTGGGAGAGCAGCTCGGAGCGGCTCGCGAAGCTGCAGAAAGAGAAGCCCAAGCTCGCGATTTGCGCGCAACACTCACGCAGCAGGAACTCCAGCTCACTTCGATCGCTGAAGAGCTCACCACTGTAGCTGCTGAGCAGCGCTCACTCCCAGAACAGCGCGAGCACTGTACATCGGCTTTAGAGTTGGCTCGCAGCGCTGCCCACAACCTCGAACAACTCACCTACGAGCAAGAGCACATACGCGAGCAGCGCGAACTGCTCCACCAGTTCACCGCTGCTCGCGCTGCTCATGTGGCAGCTAAATCAGAGGCGCGCCATGCAATAGCTGCACACACACAAGAGAAATCCATATTCGATGAGCTCACAAACCGCTGGGTGGCATCAGTGGCCGCCAACCTCGCAGAGGATTTGCAAGCCGGAACCCCTTGCCCAGTGTGCGGCTCTCGCGAACACCCACACATGGCCACCCCAACCAGCGATCACACCACTCGTGAACAGGTGGAAGTGGCCCGCGAATCACTTTCTGCCGCAGCCACTGCCCTCACAGCTGCTAGTACTGCGCTCGCCGCTGCCGCCGCTCGTGAGCAAGAACTACACTCCCAGCTGGGAGACATCACTGAGCACTCACTCGCAGCAGCTACTGATTCCCTCACTGCCCGTATCGATGCAGCAAATGCTGCGCGTGGCGAAGCTGAAACCCTCACTTCCCAACTGGCTGCATTAGAGCAGCACGCACAGCAGCTCACCCACCGTGAAGCAGAGCTGCGCGAGCAGCGGGCTCGCCTAGAATCCGATATCCACAGCACCCGAGAAACGCTCACTGCCACAGAGGAAAAGCTCTCTGCAGCTCGCGGAGAATTTGAAAGCGTGCAGGAGCTCGTGGGTGCCTTGGAGCAGTTTCGTTCAGCTGTGCAGCAGCTACGAGAGTATGCACAAGCCGTGGCAAACTCACTGAGCACAGCACAGCGCACACTCGATGAAGCTGCTAGTGCGCTCGCTGATTCCCCATTCCGCTCTTATGCAGCTGCCCAGGCAGCACATCTCGATCCAGAGGCGCTCACTGCTGCTCGCACGCGCCTAGAGGCCCACCGCAGTGCTCTCAGCGGAGTGCAGGCTCAGCTCGCTGCTCCCGAAATAGCCCAGCTCACAAGCGATGAAAAACCAGATGTAGCAGCACTTGAAACAGCCTACGCCACCGCCCATACCGCCAGAGAAACAGCAGCACAGAGCGCTGCACGCGCAGAATTTGTGGCGGCAGATGCCAGCCGGCTGCTGGCACGGGTACGCGCTGCCAGCCAGAAATGGCACGCTGCTGCGCAAGCAGCAGGGCCAATCACTCACCTTGCCAACATTGCAACTGCCGGAAATGCCTCGCTCACCGGAATTCCGCTCAATATCTGGGTGCTTCTCAAGCGGTTCGATGTGGTGGTGGAACGCGCCAACGAACACCTAGGGGAAATATCTCGAGGAAGATATGAGCTCAAGCGAGTGAACGAAAGTTCCGGAAACAAAAAAGCTGGTTTAGATCTGCACGTAATCGATCGGCAAGGCTCTGCGCTCGGAGATGAAGAGCGAGACACTTCCTCCCTCTCCGGGGGAGAAACGTTCTACACCTCGTTGGCGTTGGCGCTAGCCTTGGCCGAAGTTGTGCAAGAAGAGCAAGGCGGCGTTCGGATAGACACTCTGCTGATCGATGAAGGGTTCGGCACACTTTCAGACGACGTGCGCGAAGCTGTGATGAACACCCTCACGTCACTCTCACGTAGCGGGCGAGTGGTGGGCATTGTTTCGCATGTTGCAGAACTCAAGCAGATGGTGCCCAATCGCATCACACTGCGCCGGCTCGCTGATGGCAGCTCCACGCTCAGTGTGGTGGCCTAACGCCAACAGGCACGAAGCGGATTCTGGGAGCGGTTCGAGCCCGCCGCGCTTGAATCACTAACGCCAACAGGCACAAAGCGGATTCATCATCAGTATGCTCATACCCGAAAGTTGTGGCCTAACGCCAACAGGCACAAAAGCAGCTGCTCTAGTGCCGCATCACTCAGCAGTGCCCGCACCGTTTCGGCATCACGCACTTATCGTCAGCACCGAGCATTACCCTTTCCGCGCCACATGCTCTGCAACTTCATGCGTGCCTGTTCTCTAGTTCGTGAATAAGCGCCACTCGTTCGCTCACGTCATACCACAGCAATTCGATGTCTCCCGTGGCTTCAAAAGCTGCACGATTCCCACGAATAGCCTGGAGCACAAGTTCTTCACTGCCAGCTTCATCAATATGAATCGATTCGATCTTGCTCCACGGCACCGTATGGTGCAGAGCTAATGCTGTAGGCACCTCCGAGGGCACCACTTCCACCCACGTATCCGGCACCTCACCCACAGCCACAATTCGGCGCAGCTGAGAAAAATCCGCGCGATCCAGCGCAGCGTTTTGCTCTGCAGATACGCGCAGCATCAGGAGTGCCTCATCGGCGGCATAGAGAGTAGCCAACATTTCTAAGCCCTCTCGATCACTCTCTGGGAAAGCCTCCTGGGCTGCTGGAGTGACCCCATGCACGCGCCGAGCAGAGATATCAGTGGCCGTCATATCGGCTAGATTCACAGGAATATAAATACGCACTATGCCAGTGTATGCGATGCCCTGCAAAGCAGGCCCGTGCGAACGCTCTTTTCCGCTCCTTATTGAAAGCTTTCTGCCGCGGCCAAAAATTCCGCTTATGTGATTCTCCCATCGTGACTAGGAAGCTCAGCCAAGATCTGCCACAGCGGTGTATACCTCGTTGTTCCACCCACGGATCCGCACCAACACTGCACTATGCACATCGCCTCTCTTCGAGGAGATCTCTATGAGCACGCAACTAGCAGAACCACTCGTGCGCCACATCCCGCCGCGGAGAGCCACACTAGCCACGCTTGAATCAGCAGCTGCCCACGCTCATAAATCCGCCCAGCATAGCGCCGTCACGCCAACTAGTGAGCCCTCCCGCTCTGGCCCACCAGCTCCCGCCATCTACACCGCTCGCACCACGGCACCCAACCGCCCCGTGCCGTCTCCACCCAGCCGAGACAATCCCTCCCTCCGGCCACTGCCCACGCTCACTTTTCGCAGTGCGAACACCACGCAGCTCCCTGATGGAAAAGTGGTGCACGATGGAAACACCACGCTCGATTCACCGCTGCCCACCGGATTTCCCGCTCCAGATAATTTCGCCGCAGCTATTGCTCGCCAAGGGGTAGAAGCGCTGCTCGGGCTGCGCCCACCTCGGCATCTGCAGAGTTGGTTCACCACAACCCTCTATCACAACTTCACCCGCAGAGTTGCTCTCACCCATGACGCCGTGCGCGCCGGCCTTATATCTCCTCCCATCACGCCGGTGCAGATCGTGCGAATTCGCTGCACTCGCCCACGAATCCGAGTGGCTGAAGCTGCCGTAATTCTAAAAATTGGATCCACCGTTCGAGCCAGCGCACTTCGCCTTGAAGTGCGGCACGGCCGCTGGCAAGTATGCGCTTTTGAAGTGGCGTGAAAGCCAAGCAAGAGCCCGCACAAAATCCCCAGCGAAATCCTAGAAGAAATCTCCTGTATCCATCGCTGCATGAATCCTAGTCGCACTAATCCCGCGCCACAGGTACACTTGAACCCTGGAATATCGACAAATCAGCAAGGGTGGCTGCAGTGAAACTTCTCGACAAAATCTTGCGCGCTGGCGAAGGTAAAACGCTGAAAAAACTTCAGCGAATCACCACAGCGGTGAATGAGCTCGAACCCGCAATGCAAGAGCTCAGCGATTCCGAACTGCGCGATCTCACTGACGAATTCCGCCAGCGCTACGCAGATGGCGAAACCCTCGACGATCTGCTTCCTGAAGCTTTTGCAGCAGTGCGTGAGGCTTCGAAGCGTACTCTTGGCCAACGCCACTTCGATGTGCAAATTATGGGTGGAGCAGCCCTACATATGGGCAACATCGCTGAGATGAAAACTGGTGAGGGCAAAACGCTGGTGGCCACCCTCGCCGCCTACCTCAATGCAATCCCTGGAAAGGGTGTGCACGTAGTCACCGTGAACGATTATCTCGCTTCCTACCAGAGTGAACTAATGGGGCGCGTGTATCGTTTCCTGGGAATGAGCACCGGCTGTATCGTCACCACGCTCACTCCTGAGCAGCGCCGGCATGAATACGCTGCGGATATCACATACGGCACAAACAACGAGTTCGGCTTCGATTATCTGCGCGACAACATGGCAAGCGATGTGAGTCAGCTCGTGCAGCGGGAGCACTTCTACGCCATCGTTGATGAGGTGGATTCCATTCTTATCGACGAAGCACGCACCCCCCTTATCATCTCTGGCCCAGCTGAGGGAGATGCAAACAAGTGGTACACCCTCTTCGCTGATGCCGTACTCTCGATGCACCCCGACATCGATTATGAAGTAGATGAAAAGAAACGCACGGTGGGAATCTTAGAACCCGGCATTGATAAAGTAGAGGATCTGCTGGGTATCGACAACCTCTACGAATCGGTGAACACTCCACTCATCGGCTACCTCAACAACGCCATTAAAGCTAAAGAGCTCTTCACTCGCGACAAAGATTATATCGTCACAGACGGCGAAGTGCTGATCGTTGATGAGCACACTGGCCGTGTACTCCCTGGCCGGCGTTTCAACGAGGGGCTGCACCAGGCTCTTGAGGCTAAAGAGCGCGTGGAAATCCAGGCCGAGAACCAAACGCTCGCCACGATCACGCTGCAAAATTATTTCCGGCTTTACGACAAACTCTCCGGCATGACGGGCACTGCTGAGACTGAAGCAGAAGAGTTTGCCAGCACGTACAACATCGGCGTGGTGCCAATTCCCACGAATAAGCCAATGATCCGCAAAGATCAAACGGATCTCATCTTCCCCACCACTAATGGCAAGCTCAGAGCTATCGTGGCCGATATCAAAGAGCGCTTTGAAAAGGGGCAACCTGTGCTAGTGGGTTCAGCGAGTGTGGAGCACTCTGAGGTGCTCTCCGCACTGTTGAAGAAAGCGCGTATCCCCCACAACGTGCTCAACGCCAAGCAGCATGAACGCGAAGCAGCTGTGGTGGCGATGGCTGGCCGCAAGCACGCCGTCACTGTGGCCACCAATATGGCCGGCCGCGGCACTGATATTATGCTCGGCGGCAACGCCGAATTTATCGCTGTAGAAAACATGGAAAAACTCGGCTTGGATCCTGAAGAAAACGCCGAGGCTTATGAATCCAAGTGGCCCGAAGTGCTGGCGCAAGCCAAGGCACAGGTGGCTGCGGAGCACGATGAAGTGGTGGCGCTCGGAGGCCTTTACGTGCTGGGCTCTGAGCGCCACGAATCGCGGCGTATCGATAACCAGCTCCGCGGGCGCTCCGGCCGCCAGGGCGATCCTGGCGAATCACGCTTCTATCTCTCTCTCGATGATGATCTGATGCGGCTCTTTGCTAATAACCGCATGATTGACCCATTCCGCAATGGCCCCGAAGATGAGCCGCTAGAATTCAAATTGCTCGCTAAAACGATCAGGCACGCCCAAGGAGCCATCGAATCTCGAAACGCTGAGATGCGAAAGAACGTGCTGAAGTATGACGATGTGATGAGCGAACAGCGCAACACAGTGTATTCCGAGCGCCGGCGGATCCTGCATGGCGAAGATCTGGAAGAGCAAATCGTGAATTTCCGCACCTTTGTGGTGGATGATGTGGTGACGGCGGATACCGCGGGCAACGCCGAGGATTGGGATCTCGATACGCTGTGGAAAGATATGCACAGCTATTACACTCCCTCTTTCACCGCTCAAGAAGTGGAAGCAGCACACGGAGGACTACGCCAGCTCACACGAGAAGATCTGATTAGCGAATTTAACGACGACATGACGGCGATCTATGAGGAACGCGAAGAAGAGCTGGGCGATGAAACAATGCGCCAAGTGGAACGCCAAGTGCTGTTGAATGTGCTCGACCGCAAGTGGCGTGAGCACCTCTATGAAATGGATTACCTCAAAGAGGGTATTGGGCTGCGCTCTATGGCAAACCGCGATCCATTGGTGGAATATAAGCAAGAAGGCTTCCAGATGTTCCACACCATGGAAGATGCAATCCGCTCTGAAACGGTGCAATTCCTCTATCACTTTGAATTGCCGAGTGAGCGCGAAGCCCGCCTCGCTGCTGAAGCTGCACAGAATAGCGCACGCCCCGCAGGCTCTGGGCCGATGCTCACCACGGGCCAATCACTCGTGGGAGCTGGAATCCAGGCTGCGCGAGTGCCAGTGAAATCTCAGACGGCGCAGGCCGTGGCCAAGAGCGTGCTTGGAGTGAGAGAAAACAACGACGAGCAAAAAATGGTATTTTCTTCCGCAGCCAAAGATGGCTCTGGTGCCGTGCAGGCTCGCGGAGCTAGAGCGCAGCGTGCGCGCAACGCCCGCACTAACAGCCAGTCTGCGGAACCCGGCATGAATCGGGCCCAACGCCGTGCAGCGGCTAAAAAGCATAAGCGGCACTGAGAGGCTTTCCCTCCTAAAAGCTGCGCTGAGCAGTTCTAAGAGATTTCGCCATGTATGAGCCCATTTAGCAGAATCGCCGAATATGAGCACATCACGGAAATAACCTCCGTATGCGGCTCTCGGAAACGGCTCGGTGCCGGTGTTTCCGAGAGCCGCATACGCTACACTGCTGTGCACTCCGCCATATCGCGCGATGAATGCCCGTGCTTCCCCCTATGCGTGATACCTGCCTATTAAGCTTCAACTATGATTTCTGCAGTTGGAACGCGCCGCTCTGATCGCTACCTACCATCTCAGGGGCTACCGCCTCAGGGGGTGCCTGATGGGCGCTCGAATTTTCCAGCTACTGTTCGCCTGAGCAACGGCTCTTCTGCGCCTGCCATTGAGGTAAAACCTACGCGTTCCCACGGGTATATCGGCGGCCTCGACGGTCTGCGAGCGCTCGCATGCATGGCGGTGCTGCTCTACCACACGTGGCCCGCTATCATGCCCGGCGGTTTCCTAGGAGTAGACGTATTTTTCGTGCTCTCGGGATTTCTCATCACAGCGTTGCTCATTCGGGAGATTTACAATCCTCAAGGGCAACATCGAATTAATTTCGTGCAGTTTTGGCTCCGCCGCTGGCGGCGCCTTTTCCCAGCAGTATTCACGGTCTGTGTGGTATCTATTCCACTTGCGTGGGCAGCAGATCCGAATTTGCTAGCGCGCATTAAATCCCAGCTGCTGGGCACGCTCACGTTTTCTTACAACTGGGTGGCGCTAGGCACATCGAGTTCTTATTTCGACCACGGCAACCCAAGGCTGCTCACTAATATGTGGACACTCTCTGTGGAGCAGCAATTCTATCTCGTGTGGCCGCTCGCTTTGATCTGTATTTTTTTGCTTCCACGCCGCTGGCGCCCAGCCGTTCCAATTGCTGTGGCGGGAATTTCTGTGGCACTCATGGCGTGGTTTGCTGCGAGCTCACCCGATCCCAGCCGTGCCTATATGGGCACTGATTCTCACTCTTTTGGGCTGATGCTCGGCGCCGCGCTCGCTTTCCTCTCTCCGCAGCCATTCGACACTAGCCAACACCGTGCTCATCGCGGATTTGCCGCCCTCTGGGGGAGCATCGGCATTCTGGGCCTAGCTGGAATCATCACAGCATTTATCTTGCTTTCGGATTCTGCCCCCGGCATTTACCCGTGGTGGACACTTCTCACAGTGATCGCCAGCGCTTGCACAATTCACGCCATGACGGCGCGCGTGCAAGCTGGCGGCGGAATTGCTGCACTGCTGCGTATTATTCTCGATCTGAAGCCGCTGCAGTGGATTGGGGTGCGTTCGTACGGCATCTATTTGTGGCACTGGCCGCTGCTGCTTATTTGGCAGCGGAGCGCCCCCCATTCGCCGAACTGGCTCAGCACTCTCGTGGTGGCCACAGTGGCTACGGTGTGCGCGGCACTGAGCTTTTCACTCGTAGAAAATCCAATGCGCCGAGCTGGGATTATCCGCACTGTGCGCACCTGGATAACCCCGGCTCCCGGTTCCAAAACTTCAGGTTTCAAAACTTCATCACGGCGGAGCATTCCTTGGCGCGTTATCGCATACGTGGCCACTGCTATCTGGATCGGGCTCTTTTCTATTGCGGTGATTCAGGCTCCGGCACAGTCAGACGTAGAAAGAGCACTAGCAGATCCAGCTCCTACGCCCCCAGCCACTCAGCCACAGCCAGCTCCGAAAGCGAATCGCTCCCCTGCTCCAGGCACTCCAGAGGCACAGCACAAAGCACCTAAAAGCGCAGCCAACTCTCCTGCTATCCAACAGCAACCCACCCCTGCGTTACCCGCAGCGCCACAAGCCCCAACTCAGCCACAACCCGCTCCAAACGCTGTGCCGATCACCGGGAAAAATATCACGATTATTGGCGATTCAGTGGTGCGAGCTGCCATGTATGCGCTGGCAGATCGCTGGCCAGGAATCACAATCGATTCCGGGGTGAGCCGCCAAGGGGAAGCCATCGCGGGCTTAATCTCAGCACATGCACAAGATGGAACGCTTGGGCACTATGTGGTGGTGAGCAATGCCACCAATGGCAAACTCCCGGATTCCATGCTGCGCAATTGGCTGGAGCTCATCGGAAAATCTCGAGTGCTTGTGCTCGTCACTGGGCATGGGCCGGCAAATGACTCGTGGATTGCCGCTTCCAATGAGGCCATCACTCGCGTAGCCCGCCAGAATCCACAACGAGTGGTGATGGCCGACTGGAATCGGGCAGCTGAAGCACACCCAGAGTTGCTCTATTCTGACGGCGTACACCCCAAGCGGCCGGAAGGAGCTCGATATTACTGCGATATGCTGGCACACGCGCTAAGCAGGGCACAGCAGCTCCGCTAGCACCGGCCATCAGAGGAAGAGCAACGGGCAAATCTGGGCATCGGTTTGAGGAGCACCTGCGGTTCAAGAAGTACCCCGGAAGTGCCAGACTTCTCCGCAGGCAAATAACGGGCATACCTCACCGGAGAGGACAGTGAGGGAGAGGGCAGCGAGAAATTTACGAAGGAAAGGCAGCAGGAAATTTGCGAGCCGCTGACCACTGCCCACTTCGCGCACTCACACGCTCGGATTCGCTGCCGCTGCGGCCGCAGCGGCAGCAGGCGCGGCCTCCACAATCTGCTCCACCACCTCATCGGTGTGTGCAGCTGACACAAAATATGCCTCAAACACCGATGGCGGCAAATGCACTCCCTGATCTAAGAACGCGTGGAAAAACGCAGGATATCGGAACTGCTCTTGCGCAGCCACCGCAGCGTAGCTATGAGCTTCTTCCTCGGCAAATAGCACCGAGAAGAGCGAGCCAGCCCGCTGAATATGGTGCACCACCCCAGCCGCTGTGAGCGCCTCTGAAATCCCACGAGAAATCGCCGCAGAGGCTTCGTTCACACGCTGATATACACCAGCATCTGCCAGTTTCAAAGTAGCTATTCCCGCAGCAGTGGCCAGCGGATTCCCAGAGAGCGTGCCCGCCTGATAAACAGGGCCCACCGGCGCCAAGTAATCCATCACATCTGCCCGCCCGCCAAGCGCTGCAATGGGCATACCGCCGCCAATCACTTTGCCGAATGTGATGATGTCTGGAGAATACGGGTGCTCCTTCTGCTCCAGCCCCCAGTATCCAGATTCACTCACGCGAAACCCAGTGAGCACTTCATCGAGGATCAGCAAGGCACCCGCCGTAGCGCACGTTTCGCTCAAGAACGCATTAAATCCAGGGAGGGGAGCCACCACCCCCATATTGGCAGCAGCCGCCTCGGTGATCACTGCAGCAATACGATCTCCATATTCTGCGAATAAAGCACTCACTGCCTCGCGGTTGTTGTACGGGAGCACTACGGTATCTGCCACTGTGCCTTTGGGTACGCCAGCAGACGCCGTCATTCCAAATGTGGCCAATCCCGAACCAGCCGCCACTAATAGCGCATCTTCATGCCCGTGATAGCAGCCCTCAAATTTCACCACTAGATCGCGGCCAGTGAACCCCCGAGCTAAACGGATCGCCGTCATCGTAGCCTCTGTGCCGGTGGAGACGAAGCGCACTTTCTCCACCGGAGCAACCCGCTCAATCACCAGCTCTGCGAGCTCCACTTCGCTCTCGGTGGGAGCGCCAAAGCTCAGCCCCCGAGCAGCAGCTGCCTGCACGGCTTCCACTACCGCTGGGTGAGCATGCCCCAGCAACGCCGGCCCCCACGAGCCAACGAGATCCAGGTATTCACGATCTTTTGAATACACATACGGCCCCTGTGCCCGCTCAATAAACACCGGAGCTCCACCCACTGAGCCAAACGCTCGCACGGGTGAATCTACGCCGCCAGGGATCACACGCTGTGCGCGCTCAAAAATATCGGGCATACTCATATCCTTTCGGTGCTCGTTTTTTCGGTGCTCGCGCCACCGCCAAGCATGCGTGCCACTTCAGTGGCCCAATACGTGCAAATAATGCGGGCACCGGCGCGCCACACAGCCGTGATAGATTCGGCAATGAGCCGCTCCCGATCAACCCACCCATGTGCAGCTGCAGCTTCAAGCATCGCATATTCACCAGACACTTGATATGCAGCCACAGGGGCGTGAATAGCGCCAGCCACATCAGCCACCACATCGAGATAGTAGCCAGCGGGCTTCACCATCACGATATCCGCCCCCTGCTCCAAATCGAGCTCCACCTCGATCATGGCCTCACGCCGGTTTGCGGGATCCATTTGATAAGCTCGGCGGTCCCCTTTGAGCTGCGAATCCACAGCCTCACGGAATGGCCCGTAGAATCCCGAAGCATATTTAGCAGCATACGAGAGAATAGCTACATCGGGGAATCCCGCTGCATCGAGAGCCTCACGGCACGCCGCCACCTGGCCGTCCATCATTCCTGAAAGCCCCAGCATGTGTGCACCAGAACGCGCCTGCACCACTGCCATACGAGCATAGATATCGAGTGTGGCATCGTTATCTACCTCACCTTGATCATTCAGCACCCCACAGTGCCCGTGGCTAGTGAATTCGTCTAAACACAAATCTGCAATAATCACCGCCGAATCGCCCACTGCCTCCCGCAGTGCCGCAAGGCCTCGGTTGAGAATGCCATTAGGATCCACGGCGGCGGAGCCTTGATCGTCGTAAGTGGCTGGAATGCCAAACAGCATCAAGCCTCCCACGCCAGCGGCCACCGCCTCGCGGGCTGCTACCACCAGCGAATCTATCGTATGCTGCAGCACGCCAGGCATTGCTTCCACCGGTTGTGGCTCGGTGATCCCCTCTCGCACAAACATTGGCAGCACTAAATTTCCTGGGCGCAGTGAGCCTTCTCGCACCAGTGAGCGCAGAGCAGCCGTTTTCCTGAGCCTGCGAGGCCTGTGAAGCATGATGATCCTTTCCGGTGTTTCATTTCCCTTGCGATACAACTTCTGTAACAGTTCAAATCTTACGCCGTGCTAAGAAGCCTGGGTGGTGCTAGTTGAGGCGCCTATCAACTTCGGCCCATTGCCAACGCTTGATCCACTGCATACGCCACATCTTTTTTGTGAGTAGACGCCGCTTGGCTAGCCACCTGTAACCCTGCTGCGCGTATCGCACGAGCTGTGGGAGCGCCAATGGCCACGAGCGGAGGAATCTCTGGGGAAAGCCCCTGAGCGATCGCCACAGGCAGATAATGGACGGCGAGTGCCTGAGCTGCCGAGCTAGAAGTCACCACGATCACTGCGGGGTGAGAGGCCACTAGGCGCTCCACCCCTTCCACATCTGGCTCTGTGGCATACACATTCACACGCTGCACGCGATAGCCACGCTTCAAAAGCCCATTTTCTAAATCTGATGACGCGAGAGCCGAGGCTGGGAAGATCACTAACGGGGCATCCATATGAGCACTGAGATCCTGCACAGCAGGAAACGCCCCTACCAGTGCCTTCGCGCTCGCAGGTGGGGGGCCCACAAGAGCCGGATTCACCGGGCTCTGCGCCGCAGTGGCCGCACCCACACAAGCCACCCGCAACTGCGCCGGAATAGGAATGCCCGCTTGAGCTAACACTGTAAACGTAAACCCCGAGGTGACGGCTAGCCATGTGGGAGATCCACTAGCTAGCCCACCCTTTTGGGCTATCTCGCCCGTTTGGCTTGCCGCAAATGGTTTCCTGGATTCTCCCGCGTTTTGCTCCCCGGATTCTCCCACGCCGCCAATTCCTCGAAGATCCGCACCAGCATTTTCTGAAACGTTGATTTTTGGCACGCTGAAAGTCTCTGCACCCCCAAGATCACGAGTTAGGCTATCAGCAGCTGCGATGCCAGCAAAGATAGCCGCTAGCTGCCGGCAACCTTCGGGAAGCATTCTTCTGCGCGTCACCGGAGCTGCTATCCACCCGCGGGCTAGCTCCCCTCCAGCGCGCGTGATGGCAACTCGTGGAGTACCCATGCGTGCCCCTTCACTGGTGCAGCCATCTGCCGCAGCACATTCATCATCTCTGGCGAGCTCTCCTGCCCACCCGTGTGCACCACTGCTTGATTCTTGATGCTGCCCCAAGCTCACGCTTTACTCCTGCTCGCCTGTGTGCTACAGCACCACTCGTTGAAGATCTCCATCGCTCTGGGGTTTAGTCAAGGCCCCCAATCCAGGCACTGCCACCGCTTTAGGCACTGCTGCCGCTTTAGGCACTGCCATCGCTGATCCGAGCACAGCCCCCACTCCCGCATCGCGGAATCGCGCTGCTAGTTCTGCTGCGGCTGCAGCAGAACTAGCAGCCTGCACTCGAATATCCACCACCATCGATGCTGCCACCGGCGATGGGTGCGCATGCAGCTGCCCCTCCCCTAGCTCATGGCTCGCGTGAAGCTCCGATGGAGTGTTGCCGGTGCGGCGCTGCTGCAAAGAGGGAGTATCCACATCACTCTGCGAAAAATCTGCGCCGCCCAGATAGCGCCCATGTAGCGTGAGGCCTGCTGCGTGAGCGCGGCCCAGCACCCCCACAGGAGTGGTGCAGCCCGCTCCAATAGCTGCCATAAATGCACGTTCGGCAGCCACTTCCCGCTCGGTTAGCTCATCAGCTACAAGAGATATTGCCGCAGCAGCCCACCCGCCTTTCACAGCTTCTACGCCCAATGCTCCCTGGCCCGCAGCTGGCACAAAATCTTCCACGCTGAGATCTTCTCCGCCCTCAATTCCGAGCCGATTCAACCCTGCGCGAGCCAGGATCACGCCGTCGAGATCTTGCTCAATGCGCGCAAGCCGGGTGGGCACATTGCCTCGAATTGGCACGATCTGCACATCTGGGCGTACTGCAGCTAGCTGGACGGCTCGACGCGGAGAACCAGTGCCCACTCGTGCACCTCGGGGAAGCTGCGCAAAAGGCATGTGCCCATAGAACACATCAGCCGGATTTTCACGGCGCGGATAGGCAATCTCTAACTCTGCGTGATCGGCTGCCGGAAGATCTTTCGAAGAGTGCACCACTACATCGCACTCTCCTGCGAGAAGGGCTGCGCGCACTGCCCCTGTGAAGAGCCCCGAGCCTCCCACCTCGTGCAACGGCTGGCGGTTCACATCTCCTTTCGTGGTGATTCCCACGATCTGGAATCCCGACAACCCCGCAGCAGCAACTATATCGGCCGCGATTGCTTGCGCCTGCGCCAACGCTAACGCAGAGGTTCGAGTGCCCACTCGTAAAACCGCCACTGCGCTATCTCCCTAGAATCCGATCGGCTTCTGCTAGTGCATGTGGGAGCACCGCCGATATCCCTGATCCGGCTCGCCATACCCCCACCACAGATACTCCTGGAGGCGGGGTGAGCGCCCGCGCCCACCGGCGTAATTCTGGGGTAGAAGGAGTGAGAGCTCCACCCCAACGGAGCACATAGGAATCCACAAGCTGAGTAGAATTCAGCGGCACATCGAGCAGCTGCGACGCATCAACGAGTGCCTGCTCTACAGGAATCTGTTCATTCACTGCATACGATACCCGCAAAAACTCATAGTCACTCACCTCCCGCAGCCATGGCCATTTATGGCTCATGTGCGAAAGTGCTTTGGCCCGCGCCGCTCCCTGCGCCGTCAATAGCCCTGAGCCGCGAGGTGCTTCTCGCAGCGCGGGAGCGTTGAGCACGAGATTCACATGAGTGGTGAGCCGGCCTGAAGGAAGGGCAATCGGCTCGCAATGCATCACCCCGGGCAGCAGATCGAGAGCTCGCGCCACTCCGGTGGCTACCACGATCTCTTCCACCCGCACAGTGCGCTGCCGCCCAGCGATTTCCACATCAATCTCTCCTGGCCGAATTGCACGCACCCGTGCCCCGGTATGGATCTGCGCTCCTGCTTCTTGCGCTAGCTCTGCGAGCCGCAGCGGTAAGCGGCTCATTCCGCCCACCACTGAAGCAATTGCGGGGCCATGCAGCCCGGCCTTCACCGCCGCGGATAAAGTGCCGAATTTTTTGAAATTTTCTGCAATCACCGGATCAAGAGCGAGATTATCTGGGTGAGTGGAATAGATAGCGCTCACAATCGGAGCCACCACCTTATCCACCAGCTCGTTTCCCATGCGCGCTCGCACCAGCTGCCCCAGTGTGGCACTTTCTGCGCCCACGCTCGCCGGCAACTCTAAATCTTGTGCCACCCGCTGCGGGTCGCGGAGCAAGCTCACAATATCGGGGTTAAACGGATCAGCAGGAATTCCCACTGTGGCATTCTCTGGGATCGGAAAAGCCTCCCCATCGAAAATCCACGATCTGCCATTAGGGAGAAGTGTGGTGAGCCCGAGGCTCTCAATATATGAGGTGACGTTCGGATCGCGCCGCGTGTATGCATCTGCACCAAAATCCACATGCACTCCGCCAAGAAATCCTTGCGGGATTAGCCCTCCTAGATTTGATCGTTCTTCGAAGAGGCTCACCTCTGCTCCGGCTTCGGCAAGTTCCTTAGCCATCGTTAAGCCAGCGAGCCCGCCTCCAATGATTCCGATCATGCTTTCTCCTTCACATATGCCACCAGGCGAGTTAAAACGTCTGGATCAGTGTGCGCAGGCACTCCGTGCCCGAGATTAAGGATATGCGCAGGGGCCGCTTTCCCTTGGGCGATCACATCGTCTACATGCTCCGCCAGCACTTCCCAAGGAGCTGCGAGCAACGCTGGGTCAATATTGCCCTGTAGGGGTTTTCCGGGCACAAGAGCTGCCGCACTGCGAAGTGGAGTGCGGTAATCCACCCCCAGCACATCGGCGTCTGCTCCCATGAGATCCAACAGGTGTGCAGTGCCCACTCCGAAATGAATCGTTGGCACAGGCAACCCACGCAGCACCGCGCGAGAATACGGAAGCACATACCGTTCGTAGTCGGCACGAGATAGCGCTCCCGCCCACGAATCAAAAAGCTGCACAATCTGCGCTCCGCCAGCAATCTGTGCCTCTAGGAAAGCGCGTGTGAGCCGCGCACACCACCCAAGCAGCATGCTCCAGGCCTCTGGATCCGCGTACATCAGCGTACGTGCGGCCAAATGGTCACGAGAGGGCTGCCCTTCCACCACATATGCAGCCAACGTGAACGGCGCTCCGCCAAAACCAATCACCGGAACTTTTAGCTCCTGTGCAGCGAGTGCCACTGCAGTGCTGATCACGCGCATATCGCCAGGCTCGCGCGCCACCAGTGCTTCCACCTCGGCTCGGGTGCGCGTGGGAGCCTCAAAAACCGGCCCACGGCCAGATACGATGCTCACTCCTACCCCGGAGAGCTTCAAAGGAATCACGATGTCTGAGAAAAATACTGCGCCGTCCACTCCATGCCTGCGCACCGGCTGCAGTGTGAGCTCCGCCGCTAATTCTGGAATCAGGCAGGCTTCTAGCATCGAGGTGCCGGCCCGCGCGCGGCGATATTCTGGCAGGGAGCGCCCAGCTTGCCGCATAAACCACACTGGAGGAGTAGCTTGTGAATCGCCTTGGGCAGCCAAGATGAGGGGTTGCATAGCTTTCCTTGCTAGGTATACCAAATATGCACTAGACAGGCGCTACCCATTGGACACCGTCTATCTTCAGAGGCCATAATCATAACATGCCTTTGAACGTGTTGACTGCGAGCTACCGCGCTTTCGATACGTCACAAATTGAGGCCATCGCGCAGTATGCCGAAACTTTCACCGCGCAGCTGCGCGCTTCTCATTCCATCGCTGGCTTCGTGTTGCTCTCCACCTGCAATAGGTTCGAGCTGTATCTAGATTCTTCCGCTAGCACAGCTCACGCGCTAGCAGCCGATTTTTCTCATGGAGCTGCCCAGCCACTCGATGTGCTCTCCGGGCCAATGGCCACTCGGCACCTTTACGAAGTGGCAGCTGGCCTCGATTCTATGGTGGTGGGTGAACGAGAGATTGTGGGGCAATTGCGCCGTGCACTCGATGAGGCACGTGCCAACGGCACCACTACAAAACTAATAGAGACGATCTGGCGAGGAGCGCTGCGCATGGCTCGCCGTATTTCCGCGCAGACGTCTATCTCTGCTGCAGGCCGCTCAATCGTGGGCACAGCACTCGATATGGTAGAGCAACGGGCGGTTTCGGGCGCTTTTGCTGTGCCCACATGGGAGCATGCTTCCGTGCTCCTCGTGGGCACCGGCGCATATGCGGGGGCCACTGTGGCTGCGCTCCGCGAGCGCGGAGCCACCAATATCGCCGTATGGTCTGCCTCTGGAAGAGCAACTGCTTTCGCAGCACATCACGATGTGGAGGCCACGCTCACACTTGATCTTTCCACCCCACACGTGGTGATCCTCTGCAGAGGGATCGGCTCTCCGGTGATCACCGCAGCAATGCTCGCGCAAATAATGCCCACGCGCTCCCCTATCGTGCTCATTGATTTGGCACGCCGGCGCGATGTGGAAGCTGAAGCCAGCACCATTCCAGGGGTGCGGCTGATCACGTTAGATTCTATTCGAGCTCATGTGCCTGCTATCGCCGCTGATGCTGTGGCTCAAGTGCGAGAAATCGTGGAGAGCAGCCTCACCGCGCTCACCAACGAGCGGCGCGAGCGGGCAATGGATCCGGTGATCGCCGGAATTCACACCCAGCTTGCCGAGTTGCTTGAAGCGGAGCGGGCAAAGTTTCATACGGGAGACACTATCGATGCCGCAGAAGCTATTAGCGCCCTCGAGCATTTTACGTCTGTGCTCGCCTACCGCTATGCACGGGCTGCTCGCGCTGCCGCCACTTCCTATCATGCCCACGAATTTCACCATGCGGCGCAGTTAGTGTTTGGCATTGATCTGCCCCTGCCAGATTCTGATGCCGATGTGGCGGCATGCCCTTATCAAGAGCGCGATCCGCTCGCAGCCTCCGCAGCTACTGCCGTTCCTACGGATATGCCAATCCCTGCAGATACCGCAGATACTGCAGAGGCTGGAACTTCCGCGAAAGTTCCAGCCTCTGTGGCGCCTGCGAATGGCGCAGCCACTACAGAGCGGAGATGCTGTGGCTAACGCATATCTTTTGCTGTCGTACGGCGGCCCCAACGGCCCTGACGACGTTCTCCCTTTTCTACGCAACGCCACCCGCGGGCGTGGAATCCCTGATGCACGCCTCGCCGCGGTGGGCAAACACTATGCTCTTTTCGGTGGAAAATCCCCCATTAACGAGTGCAATGAAGAATTGCGCACTGCGCTTGCAACGGAGCTAGCTGCCCGCGGAGATCACACACCGCTGTTTGTGGCCAACCGAAATTGGCACCCCTATGGGCACGAGGTGCTCCGTGCACTTGCCGCTCATGGAGTGACGCACGTGCGCGCAATTCCCACGGCAGCCTATGCATCGTATTCATCATGCCGGCAGTATTCAGAGGATCTCGAGATGTGGCTCTCCGAAACCGGAGTGCCTATCACCGCTGAAAGAGCAGCCCCCTTCTGGGATACTCCCGGGTTTTTCGCTGCACAACTACGCATCGTGAGCGATGCCGTGCAGCGCTATCCAGCAGCACGGTTGGTGTTCGTCACCCATTCAATCCCCTCAGCTATGGACGCCGCTTCCGGCCAGGGCCACACTGCGGCTGGCGCATATCCCTGCTACTCCGAGCAGCACGTTATCCTCGCTCGGCAGCTTGCTGCCCGTGTGGGAGTGGAAGATTGGGATCTCGCCTATTGCTCTCGTTCGGGTTCTCCACACACTCCGTGGTTGGAACCTGATATTTGCCACCATCTCACCCAACTACACCAGCAGGGGGTGCGCGAAGTGACGGTGATTCCGATCGGTTTTATTTCAGATCACATGGAAGTGGTCTACGATCTCGATACCCAGGCGCGCACTACTGCCACCGATCTCGGATTGATCTATCATCGCGCGCCTACGATTGGCACTGCCCCAGATTTTGTGCGCCAGCTCGCTGATCTACTGTCGGCGCCAGACTTCCGCCGAGCACCAAGCATGTGTTGCCCTTCGAAAGTAGCCAACGCAACTACTCGCTAAAAGGGAGTAAAGCTCTGCGAATAGCTGGGGTTCGAAGCTCTCCTGCAGTGAGCCGCCCAGCCCTCCAGAGCTGATGGAGCGTAACCAGCGGGCTCTCCACTTACCTCTTAGGGCCATCTCTACAGTGAGCTCACAAGAGATTTGTGTGC
>JALELI010000122.1 GCA_022768785.1 Arcanobacterium sp.
GTGGGGGGTGTGGGTGCCGCACCACGTGGTGCGGCACCCACACCCCACACATCTGCTCTTCCAAACTTCCAGAGGCTTTTGCCCCCCTCGGCAATCACATATTCCCAGATCTTGGCTCCACAGGGGAGAAATCACAGGGTAAAAAATAAAGTATTGAAGCTCCCAGCTAGGCCAGCAGCAAAGCACGATAGGATACAAGCGTGGCAGCAATTGTGAACCTCATTGCAGAAATGAAAGAAGATCTCGAAGCGGCAGTGTCTAACGACCCAGCGGCACGGAGCACACTCGAGGTGGCGTTAGCATATCCAGGAGTACACGCCGTATGGGTGTATCGGCTTGCTCATCGCATGTGGAATAAGAGTGAACATTTAAAACTTCCCGCGCGCTTACTTTCTCAAATGTCTCGGGCTATTACCGGAGTGGAGATTCACCCCGCAGCAAAACTCGGCCGGCGGCTCTTTATCGATCACGGCATGGGAGTGGTGATCGGAGAAACAGCTGAGGTAGGAGAAGACGTCACTATCTACCACGGCACTACTCTGGGCGGCACGTCACTCAAAAAAGGCACGAAGCGCCACCCTACTGTGGGCTCGCATGTGGTGATTGGCTCAGGTGCTAAGGTGCTCGGCAATATCACGATTGGAGACGGCGCCCAGATCGGCGCTAATGCTGTGGTGGTGCGCGATGTGCCCACCAACAATATCGCTGTGGGAATTCCAGCTCACAACCGCCCTGATACGCAACACGAGCCGCATATCGATCCGGCTATCTATATCTGAAAATCCCGCACGGCCCGCGATCTGGTGAAACTCGCGGGCCGTGAGATGCCGCATACGCCAGTGAAGTTTTCACCCTGCTCTGCGCTTTGCGAAACTTCCACCTATCACGCATTTCAACAAAATTTTCGTTCGCTTCAGCCCACGCCTGGTGGCGAGGCTGAGGCTCGTTACAACACCTGAGATTCAAGAGGAAGTTTTCAAGTGTTATATGAGCACCAGGGAGGGGTAAAGGGCAACCAAAGGTATTCCATTACCGAAGCAACCCACCAATAAACGCCGCCCTGAGGCTCGCACTCGGCTGTCTTGAGGGTTCGCACTGGTATACCAGAGCGAACCCTCAAGAGATAGTGCTTAATTAATCCGCTGTGAAAGCCGCAGTGCTTTCCGTGGCGGTATCACCCTCTGTAGTGGCTCTGTTCGTAGTCAGTCATCATCTGAATCCGGCTCTGGTGGCGAGATTCAGGATCAAATTCAGTGCTCAAAAAGATATCCACAAAGCGGGTTGCCTCCGCGAGCGTGTGCTGGCGAGCCCCGATCGAGATCACATTTGCATTGTTGTGAGCACGCGCCAACATAGCTACTTCATCATTCCACACAAGCGCTGCTCGGCAGCCTGCCGCTAGATTAGCCGCCATTTGCTCTCCGTTGCCGCTGCCTCCGATCACAATCCCCAGTGATCCGGGATCGGCTGCAGTAGCTTCTCCGCACGCGATGCACACCGGCGGATAGGCATCGGCGGGATCGTATTCTTTATACCCGTGGTCAATCACTTCATACCCAGCTTCGGCCAGGTGTGCTTTCAAATGTTCTTTTAACTCAAATCCAGCATGATCTGTTGCAATATGTATACGCATGCTTATAGCATAATCTGCCCGACGCCTATGAGGCATGAAAATCGCCGCGCTAAAGTGGTTTTATGAGCACAGTTGATAAAACTACCGCAGCGGTAGTAGACGCTCTCAACACGAGCGTGCGCCCACAAGATGATTTTTACCGTTTCGTCAATGGCACATGGATAGCGACTGCAGAGATACCGCCAGATCAATCGTCCACAGGATCCTTTATAGAGCTCCGCAATGAATCAGAGCGCCGGGTACGCGCCATTGTGGAAGATCTCGCCGCGCACTCGTCTTCGGCAGCTGGAGTAACACCCGCGAAAGGAGGTGAACCCGCTAGCTCCGCCGTCGCCGCAGCGTCACTTCACTCCGCACCACTTGCAGCAGACCTCGAAGAGGCACGCAAAATTGGCGATCTATTTAATTCTTTTATGGACGAAGAGCGCGCTAATGAGCTGGGAGCAACCCCACTACAGCCTGATTTCGCACTGATTGATTCTGCACCCAGCAAAGAGGCTCTCGCCGCAGTGGCAGGGCAGTTAAACGCCAGTGGCGTGGGCGCACCCTTCTTTGTGGAGATTGACGCCGATCGCAACGATCCTGAGAGCTACATTCCGTGGGTGGGCCAAAGCGGTTTAGGCTTGCCAGATGAGGCTTACTACCGCGCCCCCGAGCATGCCGAAATTCTCGCGGCGTACCGCTCTTTCATTCCCACCCTCTACGCATTAGCAACAGGCGCAAACCCCGCTGAAGCCCAAGCTGCTGCTGCCACAATCGTGCGTGTGGAAACTGCGCTGGCGGCACATCATTTCACTGTGGTGGAAGAGCGAGACGCCGAAAAAACTAACAATGTGATGGCCTGGAACGAGTTTCTCGCCAGTGCCCCCGGCTTTGATTGGGCTGGTGCTTTCGCCGCTCTCGGCCTCTCCCCTGCCAATGCCCCGCAGCTGCTCGTCGTCACCCCACGTGCCCTCACCGGCCTTGGAACAGTGTGGGCTGAAACCGATCTGGCTGATCTGAAAGAATATCTACGGTGGCGCGTGATTCGCTCCCGGGCTCCGTTCTTGAGCTCCGCCATTGTGCAGGCTAATTTCAATTTCTATGGCACGGTGCTGTCTGGGCAGCAAGAGCTGCGCGAACGTTGGAAACGCGGCGTAGGCTTGGTGGATTCAGTGCTAGGTGAAGCCGTGGGAAAAGTGTATGTGGCGCGGCACTTTCCCCCAGAATTTAAAGCTCAAATGGAACAGCTCGTGGCCGATCTGCTCGCCGCATATCGAAACTCTATTGCCACTCTGGAATGGATGACGCCGCAAACTAAGCAGCGAGCACTCGAAAAACTCGCGGCATTTACTCCGAAAATCGCCTATCCAGATAAATGGAAAGACTACTCGGATCTCACTATTACCCCTCACGATCTCGTTGGGAATGTGCGTTCGGCTTCCCGCTATGAAATCACCCGTGATGTGGCCAAACTCGACACCCAGGTGGATCGCAGTGAGTGGTTTATGACCCCGCAGACTGTGAATGCCTATTACAATCCCGTGATGAATGAAATCGTATTTCCCGCCGCTATTTTACAGCCGCCGTTCTTTGATCCAGACGCCGATCCAGCGTGGAATTATGGAGGTATTGGAGCCGTGATTGGCCACGAGATCGGCCACGGTTTCGATGATCAAGGAAGTAAATACGATGGCTCTGGCAGGCTTCACAACTGGTGGACAGATTCTGACCGCAGCGAGTTCGAGGCGCGCACAGCTGCTTTAGTGGATCAGTATGAGGCGTATACGCCGCTCCAACTCGGGGCAGATTCTCCACATCACGTGCAGGGAGCACTCACTCTGGGCGAAAATATCGGCGATCTCGGAGGGCTTACCATCGCGTTAAAAGCCTACGATATTGCCATGCGTCGCGCGGGGTATTCCAGTTCTGCAGATGCTCCCACGCTGGCAGGCTTCACCGGAATTCAACGTGTACTGCTCTCCTATGCGCGAATTTGGCAAGAGAAAGCTCGCGATGAGCGCATCGTGCAGCTTCTCGCCACTGATCCGCACTCTCCCGATGAGTTCCGGTGCAATGGCATTGTTAAAAACGTAGATGAGTTTGCTGAACAATTCGCACTCGCCCCTGGCGATGCCCTCTATCTTGCTCCGGAGCAACGGGTACATATTTGGTGACGCCGAGCGCGTGAGCACTCCTGCTGCGCCCGTTAGCGCACGCAAGCGGCGCAGCAGGACGCAGCCGATAGTGGAAGAGCACAGTTTGTTGAGGCGATTTAGCTGCAGTAACTGTGCTCCCTACTGTTGCTCTCATATCTACTGTTCTAGGGCCCTTAGGAAATCTCTGATTTCAGAATTTCTGCTAGCAGGTTCAGTTTATCCCCATCAGTGCACGCGCTTCGTCTGCGCCTTTCCACTGGTGGGCCTGCCACCCAGCAGCGATTGCTCCCGCCACGTTATCTCTGCGATCATCAAAGAACAGCAGCTTGTGTGCTGGTTTTCCGAGAGCTCGAGAGGTGTATTCATAGATACGCCGATCGGGTTTAGCTAAGGCGATATCGGCAGAGAAAACCATAGTGCGAAACATCGGGGCTAATTCCCACCCACGATAAACCTTCGAAAGATAGTGAGGGGCGTTAGAAAGAATCGCAACCGAAATTCCTCTCTCTGAGAGATCCTGAATGAGTTGCATCGGCTCTGGATCAGGATTAAACCAGTGCTGTATTCCACCAGCTACGAGCCTACGCACAGCCGCATCATCTGGCTGCGGCACCCCCGCATCCGCAGCAACCGCCCGCCAATAGGCCGCATCTGACATCCCCAAATCATACTCAGCTCGATACTTCCGGTAAGAGTCTTCGCACTGTCGTAGCCCAGCTGGGTTGGTTGGAATCCCTAGCAGATTCGCAATCGGCTCAAAATCGGGCTGGTGAGCTACGAGTACCCCTCCGATGTCGAACACCACTGTGGTGACGCCATTTCTCAACTCTAATAGCTGCTGCGACGTATGCCCTTCAGTTCCCATAAGCGAAGTCTATCTGATAAGAGTGTGGCTTTTTCTGCACTGAGAATCTCTGTAGTTCGCCGTGCGCTCAGCAGCACCGCATCAGTTACAGCCACCAGCTGTATGCTGGAATCATCAATAATTTTAGGGAAAGGATTAGCGTGCCTGGCCAAAATCTCACCAGACGTGAAGCCCAAGAGCGGGCTGCACTCATCAGCACCGAGAAGTACCACATAGAGCTTGATCTCACCACGAGCGAGAGCACTTTTAGCTCAATCTCCACAGTGACATTCTCAGCTACCACGCCGGGAGCTTCCACTTTTATCGATCTTATTGCCGAATCGGTGCAGAGCATCACGCTCAATGGCGAAGCACTGGATCTCGCGAGCTTCCATGATTCTCGAATTGAGCTTCCCAACCTGCGCGAGCACAACGAACTCACAGTAGCAGCCACCTGCATTTATTCACATAGCGGCGAGGGGCTACACCGCGCTGTAGATCCTGCAGATGGAGAAGTGTACCTCTACTCGCAGTTTGAGGTTCCTGATTCTCGACGCATGTATGCCGTATTTGAGCAGCCAGATTTGAAAGCTACGTTTGAATTTACGATCACCGCTCCTGCGCAGTGGCGAGTGTTCTCTGTTTCCCCCACACCAGAGCCACAACCCATTCAAGAGGGAGTGGCTCGGTGGGATTTCTCTCCCACTGAGCGCATTTCCAGCTATCTCACGTGCGTGATCGCAGGGCCATACGAGGGCAGCACATCACACTGCACCTCTGTAGACGGCCGTGAGATCCCTATGGGGGTTTACTGCCGGCGTTCACTTGTACAGCATCTTGACGCCGATGAAGTGATGACCATCGCCAAACAAGGCATGAAATTCTATGAGAACGCATTCCAGCAGCCATATCCGTTCCGCAAATACGATCAGATCTTCGTGCCAGAATACAATATGGGAGCCATGGAGCACCCCGGGTGTGTGACCCTCCTCGATGATTACGTATTTGCTTCAAAGCCCACTGCTGCTCGCGTGGAACGCCGCGCAATCACAATTTTGCACGAACTCGCACATATGTGGTTCGGCGATTTAGTCACCATGAAATGGTGGAATGATCTGTGGCTCAACGAATCGTTCGCTGAATTTATGAGCCATGTGGCCGCTAACGAGGCTACGAAGTACACACAGGCATGGATCACGTTCAACACCAGCGAAAAAGTGTGGGCACAGGCGCAAGATCAGCTTCCTTCCACTCACCCGATTGCAGCAGTGATTCATGATCTTGAAGATACGATGGTGAATTTTGATGGCATCACCTACGGCAAAGGAGCTTCTGTATTCCAACAGCTCGTAGCATACGTGGGGTGGGACGCCTTTATCGCCGGTGTGCAGCGCTATCTCGCTAAAAAAGCCTGGGGAAATGCCACTCTTGATGATCTCCTCGTGGAACTTTCGGCCGCATCGGGGCGCGATTTGAAAGCGTGGAGCGCGGTGTGGCTCGAAGAAGCGGGAATCAACACTCTCACTCCTGAGATTACGATGAACACTGATGGCACCATTGCCGAATTAGCTATTGTGCAAACTTCCGACGGCCGCGCCTCACTGCGCCCGCATCGCATCGGCGTGGGTGGATATGCTCTAAATACTGCGGGCCAGGTGGAGAAAGCACTCGCCGCTGAACTAGATATTACGGGTGAGCGCACAATCGTAACGGACTTCACTGGAATTCAGCGCCCCGCTGTAATTTTGGTAAATGACGGCGATCTCGCTTATGCAAAAGTGCGGCTAGGCGCCGATTCGCTTGCGTTCGCCACAGCGCATATCAACGATTTTACTGATCGTTTGGCACGCACACTCGTGCTGAATGCCGCCTGGGATATGCTCCGTGACGCTGAGATTTCTGCCCACGATTTCGTGCCATTGGCGTTGCGCGCTTTGGAGACCGAAGATCATGGCACCGTGCTGCGCTATCTACTCAGTGAACTGCTCACAGCCACGAACCTCTACTCAGATCCGGCGCAGCGGGAACAACTTCAGCTGCAGGTGGCTTCCGGATTAGAAAATCTCCTGCGCTCAGCTGCAGCAGGCTCAGATCGCCAGCTGCAGCTAGCTCAGAGTTTCGTGACATTAGCACGCACTGATGAGCAGATAGCGTGGATCACTGGCTGGATTGCCAGCGCCAGCTCCACCGGCTCTGAGCCGCCTACAGGATTAGCAATAGATTCAGCAATGCGCTGGACCGTGATTCAGAGGCTAGCTCAGCTCGGCGAAGTAGACGCAACGTTTATCGAAACAGAACGCTCCACTCGGGATAACACCGCCACTGGCCAGGAGCAAGCGGCACGGGCTTGTGCGGGGATTCCCACTGCCGAAGCGGCAGCAGCTGCGTGGGATCGAATCACCAATGGGAAAACGATCAATTCTGTGCAGCGGCAAACTGCCCTAGGTTTCGCCGCCACAGCTCCCGCAGTGCTCGCTCCTTATGCACAGAAGTATTTTGATGAACTCACACATCAGTGGAACAACCGCTCTACAGAGATCGCAGAAAACATGATCAAGCATGCTTTCCCGATCAAGCTCACTGGATTGAGCGCCACTATCGGGGTAGATCTTCTGGCTATTGGAGATGCATGGATGGCATCACACCAAGATTCCGCGGCACCAGCGCTCGTGCGCCTCGCTTCAGAAATGCTCGATTCTGCGCGCCGCGCTCTACGGGCGCAGCAGCGCGATGCTGAGTGCTAAATAATTCGGTGGGAACTCGCTGTGTGGGGCTGAGCACCAGCTGCATACGGGGAAAACTCGCTGTGGGGCTCGCCAGCAGCGAGCCCCACAGCACTAGCCACAGCGATCTCTTTGCCCTAGTTCCTAGCTGACTTGCGCTCCTCGCCCCAGCAGCCGCAGCCTCTGTGGCCGTTATAACTCGAGGTGGTGGTTGGGGGCCGGGACAAGGC
>JALELI010000123.1 GCA_022768785.1 Arcanobacterium sp.
TTCTTCCAACGGCATAGATGTCAAACTCGAGACTGCCACAAACGCTCCAAGCCCCATTGCGATTCCCATCAGTACCACAAATGGCACCAACACCTGCTGTGCGCGAGCGGAAGCAAACACCTTTTCGGGCACCCCCACGAGCACCAATGTGCGCTCTTCCTGGGCTCTGTCAAACACATCAGAAGCCTGTTGAATCAATGTGGAGAGCGCCCCGAGCAGGAGCGTGAACGCGAGCGCAATCAGCACCCCTTTCGTTACATCTGCCTCGATCAACTCTGTATAAGCTGCGCTTACCGCATGGGGATCGGATTTATCTATATGCAGTGTGGCAGGATTGGAGAAGATCGGCTTTTGCGCGAGCAAAGTGATCAAAGCCGCGATCATTCCCATCAGCACTACACCAGACACATTGCGCCACGCGGCGCGCGGATCGCCGATGAGCCGGCGAGCGGCGATGAGCCGTGCTGGATTCCGAGTGCCCAACACGATCCTCCCCAATATCTGCACTGCAAAGGGGCCGACGATCGCCATTGCCGCTAACACCACTAAGATCACTACGAGATATGCAATGAACACCATTTTCATATCTACACCGGTTTCTCCGGCGCCTTGGGCCATGAACGGGCGAGCTCCCACTGCTACCGCCACCACAATCACCACAAAAATCACCAGCCGCCACCATGCCCAGCCGAGCGGCACCGCCCGCCGCGACACCCCGAGCGGCGAAATCGACACCTGAATCAGCCCAATGAGAGTGGAGAACGCAGCCACTAGCGCTAGCATCGCCCCAGTGGCAATCACAAGCCACCACGGCAGCAGCATTTCACTCATATGAATTGGCACAGTGCCAAAACTCACCAGATGCCACAGCGGGAGTGTGGCCACATAGAGAATGAATCCGATGGCGAATCCCACAGCGAACTGCACACATGTTTCCACTAGCGCTAAGCGTCGCACTTCTCCCGCCGTCATACCCAAAAGCCGCAGCGAAGCGAACCGATGTGAACGCCCTTGCGCTCCTAAACGAGCAGCCCCCATGCCCAGTGAAAAAATTGGCACCACTAAAATTGCAAGTGCTATGAGCGCAAAAAATGCTAGGTTATCGCCAGTAGAATGCGTGACGAATTCTGGAATGCCAAGATTGGCAGCTGCCTGGGCATCGAGAGTGCTCCGGCGCTGTTGAAACATCCACACCCCGCCCATCGTGGTGAGCGCTAGCCCACTCGATCCGGCAAAAGCTGCCACAGCAAAAGAATCGAGCATTCCGGCACCTTTTCGGCTTCGCAGCCGCGCCGAAGCCAACTGCGAAGCGAACGACAACAAGTTCATCGGCCCATCACCTCGCTCATTGGGCGGTCTGTGTGCACCAAACCATCGCGGATTTCCACCAGCCGCTCGCACCAAGCAGCCACTTTCACATCGTGAGTGATCACCACAAGGGCACTGCCATTCATGCGGCTGGTAGTGGTGAGAATCTGCATCACCTCATGGCCGGTGGCCTGATCAAGAGCTCCTGTGGGTTCATCGGCAAACACCACCGCCGGGCGATGCACCAGTGCCCGCGCAATCGCCACCCGCTGCGCCTGGCCCCCGCTCATTTCTCCGGGGCGCTTGCGCCGTTGATCCGCCACACCGAGCCGGCCAAGCCACTCTTCAGCAGCTTTATTAGCCACTGAACGGCTCGCCCCGAGCAAGAGCAATGGCAGAGCCACATTTTCTTTTGCGGTGAGCTCCGGCACGAGCTGTCCATCTTGGAATACGAAGCCAAAGCGTTCGCGGCGTAATCGCGAGCGCGCCGCGTCGCTGTAGCTGCTGATCAATTCAGTTTCAAAGAGCACTCGGCCGGCCGTGGGTTTCAGAATGCCTGAGAGCACGTGCAGCAGTGTGGATTTTCCAGAGCCAGATGGCCCCATGATGGCAAGTTGTTCACCTGCTCGTAGTGAAATATCTACGCCCGCTAGAGCATGCACCACGCCGGAGCTGCGGGCCCCAAATTCTTTTGTGAGCGCGAGGCCAGAGAGAATCACTGGGGAATTCTCGCTCGCTGCAGGAAAACTCGGAGGCATCGGCTGTTCCTGCTGCCCGAAAGTATCAGCAGCCCGACGAGTATGCGCGGCCGAGCCGTTATCTTCTACGGCCGAGCCATTGGCTCCATGAGCAGTGCCGGCCGACGTGAACATTTCTGTGTATGCGTTTTCATTCATGCTTCAATTTCACCTTGTGTCTGCCCAATCGGGAATAGTGCCACCACTCAATTTTAGGTAGTGCTAGCTCTACTCTTCCGGTGAGCCACTCACTGCCTATCCTCATCTACACTAAGGCTATGCACTTATGGAAAAGGCACCGGGTTTCCCCTGCTGAGCAGATCACGCAGCTGCGGGCATCTCGGCGCGCAATCGTGCACGCCTTTGAGATTGAACGCCGGCGTATCGAGCGCGATCTACACGACGGCGCTCAGCAGTATTTGGTGGCTGAGAATATGGCAATCGGCGAAGCACTGCTAATGCTACAGCTCCACACCGGGGAACTACCTGCGAATTTGCGCGATCTGCCGGCTGTGCTCGAGCGGGCGCAACAGGCCGGAGAGCAGGGCTTGGCAGCGCTGCGGGCCACCGTGAACAATATTCACCCTCAAATCCTCTCGGATCTGGGGCTCGAAGAGGCTGTGAAGCTCGCCACCCAATCGAGCGCTGTGGCTGCGCAGGTGACTACTCCTCACCCATTGCCGCAGATGCCTGAGGGGGTGATTGCCACTGCCTATTTTTTCACCACGGAAGCGCTCACAAACTGTGCAAAATATGCTCCCACAGCACATGTGAGTGTGCTGCTCACAGCTGATCGCGCCCTGCACGTCTCAGTGGTAGATGACGGCGCCGGTGGTGCCACGATCACTCCAGGGCACGGCCTCGCGGGCATGCAAGAGCGGCTCGCGGCTTTCGGTGGCTCGCTGCGCGTGGATTCCCCACGCGGCGGCCCCACCAGTGTGACCGCCTCTATTCCGCTGCTGCTTTTTCAAGGAGAGACGGCGATTCCAGCGCCTGCCACGCATGGCACCCCCACTGGAGGATAGTCTTTCGCCTCCGCCGTCTTTCCCCTCGTTCTCTGCCAGTAGAAAGCTAGCTCCTATGAAACTTTTCCTCGCTGATGATGCGGCTCTTATTCGGGCCGGGCTCACCGAAATTCTGCAGCGAGCTGGCCACGAAATTGTGGGCCACGCCAGCTCAGCCACCGAATTGGAAACTCGCCTTTCAGCTGCACTGTCCGCCGGAGAGGCGATAGACGTGCTGATCACGGATGTGCGCATGCCTCCCACGATGAGCGACGACGGGCTGCGCGCTGCTGTTTCACTGCGCCACAGCTTTCCCGCACTCGGGGTGATGGTGTTGTCTCAATACGTGGCACCTGCCTATGCGAGCGCCCTCTTCGCCCCGAACTATCCGCACGAGCTAAACGCGGGAGCTCCTCGCTATGGCACTGTGACGAGAGGTGGCGCCACCCAACACAGCGTGGCAGGGGCTATAGCTGGCGATGAACTTCCTGGAGGATTGGGATATCTCCTCAAAGATCGGGTGGCCCACGTGGCAGATTTTATCCGTGCCCTCACAGTTGTGGCCGCCGGCGGTGTGGTGGTGGATCCCGAGGTGGCGGCAGGGCTGATGCGGGCAAAGAGCACTGTGCTTTCTTCGCTCACTCCGCGTGAACACGAGGTGCTGGAGCTGATGGCACAGGGGCTGTCAAACAGCGAAATCGCGGGGAAGCTCTACCTTTCCGGGGCGGCAATCGCCAAGCATGTGGCCAATATCTTCTTGAAGCTAGGCTTGGCCCCTGGCGAAGAGAATCGTCGAGTGCGGGCCGTGCTCGCATATCTCACTGCCACTGGTGGTGCTGGCGCTACCAGTGGTTTGGGAAATTAGCTTCTCCGATTAATCTCGCCGCCCGTTTCCTCAGAGCTCGTTACCTGCCCGTCCCTCAGAGCCCACTACCCGCCCGTTTCCCCCCCCCAGAAATTGACGCTCTATCAATTTGTTGCATTGGCTATTGCCACTCAATTTCTCTGGCATATACTGTCATCGGGACAAAAATGGCGGGTTAGAGCGGTTTTATTGACGCCGCGTTGATCCACAGAAGGAAAATCGCGCGTAGCAAAGTGGCTGCGCCGCATTGGCGGCACTGTACTGCGCAACGAAGTGAGGATCACCCCGCATGCCGCGCATATAACAAATAACGAAAGGAGCTCGTTATGCGCATTCACCGTTTGGGACGCACAGTTGCAACGTGCGCTGCCACCCTAGCTCTAGCAATCGGAACCGCGGGAATCACCTCATTCACTGATGCTCCCACAGCTCAGGCTGCCACAACACATACCTCATCTCACTATCTCATTGGCACCGGCATTTACGACGTCACTGGGCAAGCTGCTGAAGCTGGGGCTTTCGGATACGCCTCTCATCAAGAGATGGAAGGTATTCAGCAGCGCCTCTATTCGCACGCTTTTGTGGTGGCAGATCCAACCACCGGGCAACGAGCTGTGTATGTGAGCGTTGATACCGGAGCTTTCTTCTCTGCAGAACGCCTGCGAGTGCTCAATAAACTCCGCGAGCTCTATGGTGATCTCTACACCTCTTCTAATGTGATGATCTCAGCCACGCACACACATGTGGGCCCCTCTGGCATGAGCACCGATAAGCTCTATGAAATCGCCGGGGAAGACGGGCATCTCTACGGCTTCAATCAGACGAACCTCGATGAGACTGTTGATGGCATCGTGAAATCGATCCAACGTGCTCATAATAACCTCGAACCTGGCACTATCGCCGTCAAGCAGGGCACGCTGCGGGGCGCCACTCGCAACCGTTCACTGGCCGCTTACCAGCAAAATGATGATGCCAACCAATATGCAGACAATGTAGATACCTCAGTGATGCAACTGGAATTCACTGCAGACACCGGCGAAAAATTGGGGCTGATTAACTGGTTCTCCACTCACCCCACACAATTCCCTATCGATTGGGTGCTCTACGGCGCTGATACGAAAGGCTATGCCGAGTATCAATTCGAGCAAAAGATGGGCTCCAATGTGTACGCCGATAAGACGTTTGTGGCAGCTTTCCCGAATGCGGCTACCGGCGATGTGGTCACTACTCAGGGCAACTCAAAATCGGCTCCAGGCTACATGGGGTCAAAAGATGACTACGAGAATGTAGAAAAAGCTGGCGCACAGCAATTTGATAAGGCTGTAGAACTGTGGAATAGCCCTGGCACCACTGTGAGTGGCCCTGTGGATTCTCGCGCCCGCTACGCCAACTTCCAAGGATACGTGGTGGGTGCCAAGTACACCGAAGGGGAGGGCGACAAAAAACTGTGCGTACCGGCACGGGGATTCTCTTTTGCCAGCGGCGGAGAGAACGGCCCCTCCAATATTCCTGGAATTTATGAAGGCATGACGGCGGGCACATTTAGTATCACAGATAAGATCAACCAGATAGATACCTCCGCCCTCGGTGGGCTGGTGCGCGCTGCTTTCTCGGCTGTGGGCGCTATCGGCACAGATCCCTGCCAAGCGGAGAAGCCAGTGGTGCTCCCCGATGGGAAGCTCAACTGGAGCCCCACCGTGCTCCCCACTCAGATCTTGCGCATTGGCAATGTGGCAATTATTGGGATTCCGGCAGAGGCCACCACTATGGCTATGCGGCATCTCAAAGCCTCTGTGGCTAATATCTTGAAACCTGTTGGCGTGGATACCGTGATCTTCACTGGCCTTACGAATGATTACACTGGATACGTCACCACTCGTGAGGAGTATGCTGCTCAGCACTATGAGGGAGCGTCCACAGAGTTTGGCCCCCACGAGATCGGTGCGTTTAATCAAGAGCTCGATGAGCTAGCTACCGCTCTGGTGAATGGCACTCAGGTGACTGATGACGCCCTCCCCGAGCTGGTGGATACCCGCTTCAAGATCAACCGCCCTGGCGTGGTGCTCGACGATAAACCAGCAAAAGAGCAGTTCGGCCAGGTACTCGTGCAGCCAAAGCCAAGCTATCAGCGCGGTGAGACGGCAATTGCTACTTTCCGAGGCGGCCACCCGAAGAACGATCTGCACACTATGGGCACATTCTTGAAAGTACAGCGCCAGCAGGCAGATGGCACCTGGGTGGATTATCTCGATGATCACGATTGGGATACCGTCTACCGTTGGAAGCGCGAGGGTGCAAGCTATTCACGCACCAACGTGGAATGGAGAATCCGCAGCACCGTAACACCCGGCACTTACCGTCTCGTGCAACTTGGCGATTGGAAGAATGGCTGGAATGGCAAGATCACGCCATACACCGGTATCTCTAACCCATTCACTGTGAACTAATGAACCGGCTACAAGCCGATTACGGCTATGAACACTAGGGGTTGCCCACTCAAAACTTCCTGAGCAACGGTGCAAACATCGCCCCTAGAGCGGGGTTGCCCACCACAGCAAGTGGTGGGCAACCCCGTCTTTGTAGTTAAAAGATGAGTTAGGAAATCCAAAAGTAGGGTTAAAGGCCAGATAGGTTCCTGTAGCTCCTCCGTTCCTGTAGCTCCTCCGCAGCACACTGCATATTCCTAGCGAGCACGGCCACACCCAAGGCATTGAGGCCAGCCTCCGCGGCACATTGCCCGTTTGCTACCAGTGGCGAGCGTTTCGCTACCACGGGCGAGTGCCTTGTGTACTTCTAGTGCCTTGCGCACTTCTTAGGTGCGCAATTATTTTTAAGCACTATGTGAGGCCCGCCATTTTAAGGCGCATTTTGAGGCGCCCGCAGCGCCTAGCACTCCCCCACACGAGTGAGTTCTCCCGCTAAAGGTATGCCTATAAGCTCTCGCACACGATCAGCGGTGAGGCCTTGGGAGAGCAAAAAGATCACCTTAGCGTAGAGCGCTTCGAGCACCGCATCACCACCAGAGACCACCCCGGCGCCAAGCAGCACATGGCCAGCCGCGTATGTGTGCAGTTCTGTGCGCGGCTGCACACATTGGCTCGACGCCACAACCACACACCCCTGGGCACTCGCCCGCGCAAGCACCTCCACAAATCCAGGCTCTTCTGCAGGAACGTTTCCAGTGCCATACGCACGCAAAATCACGGCTTTTGGAAGCGGATCTAACAATGCTGCCAAGCGCTGTGCCGTGAGCCCCGGCACCACGTGCACCACCAGCACATCGTGAGCCGCAAAAGGCTGTGCGGGCAGCGAAAGCCCAAGGTGATTGTAATGCTCACATACCGCCGTAGTGCGTGCGGCCGGCGCCTTTCGCACCCCTTCTTCCGCTTCTTCTGCCCATTTCCACGGGCCAGCCATCTGAGCCACTGGCTCTACTTCAGGGGTTCCAAATGCCTCAAAATCCCAAGCAGAGAGCTTGGTGGCACGGTTGCCACGCAACAGGTGCCGGCCAAAAAAGATATATACTCCCGCCAACCCTGGGTGCACAGCAGCCTGCAACGCACCCATGAGGTTGGTGAGCGCATCAGACCCGAATTCTGTGAGCGGCAGCTGCGCGCCCGTCACAATAATGGGAGCTGAAATATCTGGCAGCGCAAAGGAGAGTGCTGCTGCCGTGTAGGCCATCGTATCTGTGCCGTGCAAGATCACAAATGCTGTAGCCTCCGCACACGCAGAGCGCACTGCTTCCACTATCTGCTGCCATGTGGCAGGGGTGGCGTTCGATGAATCAATGAGCGGATCAAGCTGTGTAAAGCGCACACACTCCTCAAAATCTGTGCCAGCTAGCTGCTCTTTCAGCCAAGCTCCAAGAGCAGAATCGGGCACCAGCCCTGCAGCAGATGGGTGCATTCCAATGGTTCCGCCGGTGTAGATCACCTGGATATTTTTTGTTGTATTCTCTGCCGTCATAGCAAATCCTCTTCACAATTTTCCGCTGTGGTGATCCACACCGGCTGCCTGCGCACCAGCTATTTCGTTGTTGTTTCTGGGTTTTCTGAGCTCACTTCTTCATCGAGCATATGATCCATCATCTCAGGGTTGATTCGCCCTCTCACGGCAAACCAACCAGCTGCCATCAGCACGATCACCAACACAAAGAGCAGGAGCGTTTTCTGCCCCATTGAATCGAATGCCATCGAGACGATGATCGAGAGGAAGAAGAGGATCGCCACAATATTGCTGTATGGAGCCAGCCAAAGCCGGAATTTCGGCCGCTCTTCCAGCCCTTTCTTAGCGCGATACACAAACACCATATGGCTCACCAACACCGAAATCCAGGTGCCCGCAATGCCAATACCCGCCAGATTCATCACGATCTCAAACGCTTGGGTGGGATAAATATAGTTAATCGCCACCCCAATCAGCCCTAAGCCAGCTGTGATAGCAATGCCCGCTGCAGGCACTTTGTGCTTATTAAGCCGCTTGGCAATTGCCGGAGCCTCACCAGCCATCGCCATTGAGCGCAAGGTGCGGCCAGTGGCATAGAGCCCAGCATTGAGCGAAGAGAGCGCTGCAGTGAGCACTACGAGCTGCATGATATCGCCCGCATGCGGAATCCCAATGCCCGAGAAGAACGTTACGAACGGTGATTCATCTTTCGAATATGCGCTCCACGGCAATACGAGCGTCATAAGAATCACAGAACCCACATAGAAGAACGCGATGCGGAAAATCATTGAGTTGATCGCTTTAGGCAACACATCGGTGGCTTTCGCTTCACCAGCTGCCACTCCCACCATTTCAGTGCCACCAAAGGCATACACCACACCAACTGCCAGGCCCACCATCGGGAAGAGCCCCATTGGGAAAAAGCCGCCATAGTTAGTCCAGTTATGAATCCCTGCACTGTATTGCGGGCCGGTGGCTGCACCAGTGATAATCGCCCACAGCGCAATCAGCATAAAAATGATAATTGCGGCCACTTTGATAGCCGCAAACCAAAATTCAAATTCTCCGAAGAACTTCACGCTCAAAATGTTGAGGGTGAATACGAATGTGAGTGCTAAGAATGCGAGCACCCACTGCGGAATCACCGTGAGCGCCGCCCAGTAATGCAAGTAAAGCGCCACTGCCGTAATATCAGCCATCACTGTGGTGGCCCAGTCGAGAAAAAAGAGCCAACCGGTCACATACGCAGCTTTTTCTCCAAGGAATTCACGGGCGTACGAAACGAATGCCCCTGAGGAAGGCCGGCGCACCGATAACTCTCCGAGCGCTCGCACCATAATAAAAGCAAAGAAGCCACATACTGCATAGGAGATTGCAAGCGCTGCTCCTCCTTGAGCTAAGCGGCCACCAGCTCCAAGGAAGAGCCCCGTGCCGATTGAACCACCAATTGCAATCATCGAAATGTGGCGATTTTTCAGAGCCTTAGAATACCCATCGTCTGAGGCGTCATGTGTTCGCACAGTTTCAATCATGAAACGCGCCTTTCTATAAATTTGCGCTGCCGCCTTTCGCACCTTCCAGCACGCGCCATGCACGCCACAGCGCAGCACGGGCAGAGCACGAGAGATCGGCCACAGCAACATAAATGACTGAATCAGTTTAGCGCTTGAGATTTCTCTATCCACTGCTTTTTTACGCCAAAATCACGCGACATTTCCGACCTTTTAACCGCTTTCACCAATAGTGGAGCATTTTGAAATATCCTCATCACTGCGCTCGTTTATGATGAGGTAAGCACGCACGAAAGGAAACCTCGCTATGGCCGCACTGCTCGCCGCTTCCCCGCTAATGACTATCTTTTTCGTGGTGGCATTAGGGGCGATTTTAGGAGCCATTCCTTTCGGCCCTCTGCGTTTTGGCGCAGCCGGAGCGCTTTTTGTGGGGCTCGCCGTGGGATTCTTTGTGCCTGAGCTAGGCTCGCAGCTAGCCATCGTGCAACAAGTTGGGCTCGCGCTCTTTGTGTATACTGTTGGGCTCACAGCTGGGCAAACGTTCTTTGCAGATCTCAAGCGCCAATGGGTTATTATGCTTGCTTCACTCGGAGCATTAGTGCTGGCTGCAGGAGTGGCGCTCGGCGGCGCACAGCTCTTACACCTCCCTATAGATCTCATCTCAGGCATCTATTCAGGCTCGCTCACCACCACCCCAGCACTCGCTGCAGCGAGTGCTATCACTGGCTCATCAGCTCCGGCTGTGGGATATTCGCTGGGCTATCCCGCTGGAGTTGTGGTTGGCATCATTATCGTAGCTATGATCGTGAACCGTGCTTGGCCAGGCAAACGTGATACCCCTTCCTTATCTGGGCAACAGCTGAAAGCCGTGACGGCGTTTGCCACCCACGATGTGAATATGCGTAACGTTCCGGGCTGGCTCGATCAACGTATCAAGATGAGCTACGTGCGCTCTGGAAATTCCACTCGAGTGCTCGCCCCCGGAGAAACTCTCCACACAGACGATCAAGTTGTTGTGGTGGGGCTGCCTACAGACGTAGATGCCGCCGTCACCGCAATTGGCTATGCCATGCCCGGCCACCTAGCCGATGATCGCTCTATCGTGGATTTTGGGCAATTCCTAGCCTCCCGCCCTGCGATCGCCGGTAAAACAATTGCAGAGCTCAATCTTGCAGCTCGATTTGGAGCTGTTATCACGCGGATTGCGCGCGGGGATTTAGAGCTACTCGCTGCCGATGACGCCCACGTTGAGCTTGGCGATCGACTGTGGGTGGCATACCCACGCGACGAAGCGCGTCACCTGGCCGAGTTTTTTGGAAATTCGCGCACCCGCGTGGCAGAGATTGATGCGATCGGGCTGGGATTAGGGATTGTGGCCGGCGTGCTGCTCGGTATGGTGCAATTTTCACTTCCCGGCGAATCGAGCTTTGCCTTAGGATCAGCAGCAGGCCCGCTAGTGGTAGGCACTATTTTGGGATATTTACAGCGCACCGGCCCGCTGGTATGGCAACTCCCGCAAGAGGCCAATCTCACTGTGCGCCAAATGGGGTTGCTGCTCTTTTTAGCGTCTACAGGTATTGCCTCTGGCCCGGCTTTTGCCCAAACGGCATTCACCACTACAGGAGCACTCTCTATCGGATTGGGAGTGGTGGTAGCAGCCGTGGCTATGAGTACGATGGCGCTCGCTGGAAAATTTTTGGGAATGTCTGCTCAGCGCACTGCTGGCACTATGGCTGGAATCTTAGGCCAGCCCGCTTTGCTGTCATTCGCACAAACGAGAACCTCCGATGAACGAATTGAATCAGGCTACGCAACAATTTTCGCACTGGGAATCGTTGCAAAAATTCTTATTGTTTCAGTGATTCTCATGTTCTAATCCCTCACTGCTCTAGCGCCTACAATCGCGCTAGCCCCTAAAGGTAGGCATTCACGCACCTGGGAAAGGAACCAATTCCACCACCAGCAGGAGCCGACCAAAGGGCATTCACGCACCTGAGGGAAAGCAGCCCGAGCCGAAAGCGGCCCGGGTGGCGGCTACGGCTAGAGGGCGTTCACGCACCTGAGGGAAAAGACAGCACACTGTTTAAATGCTGGTATAGAGCCATTTCTGGCGCACCGTTCAAAATTGACGCCGCGGATATTCCTGTGAATCTGTGCGCCTAATCACTTTTGCCTCTTATAATACGGGTATTGTGCAGATTAGACACAACGAGGTGATCCTGTGAACCAAAAAACTATGGCTGCTATTAATATGCGCGCCGTGCTGCGCGCGCTGAGCAAATTGCCCACCTTAGATTCCACAGCTGCCGCATTGGTGCAGCACGCTCCTATCACCGTTCAGTTTTCGGCCTCTGGCGTTGCCACTGTGCGCCTGATACTCGGCAACGGAAAGGTGCAATTTTTCTCCGGAGCTGGCCCTGCCGATATGAAATTGGCGTTTCCCGCTCCCGTGATGGTGAACAAAATGTTTGAGGGGAAAGGCGCTCCGATCCCCACGAAAGGCTTAACAAAGCTGAAATATCTCACGGGCCCTTTCACTGAGCTCACCGATAGGCTCTCCTATTTCTTGCGCCCCACTCCAGAGTTACTAGCGGATCCTGAATATGCGCGGATTAACTCTATTCTCACCCTGCACGTGGCCGCCTACGCCACCGCAGAGGTGGGAAATCACGATCCTAAAGGAATCTCAGTGGCCAAAGGTATGCATAATGGCGTGATCGTACTGGGAGTAGAAGGAGCCGCGCTGCCGGAGGCGGAAGCTACTGGCGATGCTGCCTCTTCCAAGCTGGCCCTCACTCTCGTGGTGCACGATCACCACATGCGCGTGGTAGACGGCGAAAACCGCAAAGAAGCTGGCCCAGATGGCCGCTTCGCACACATGACGTTTGCAAATCTGAACGCCGCCGGGCAAGTGCTGCGCGGCGAACTCGCCTCTTACCCAGCAATTGGCCGCGAGCTATTACACCTCGGTGGCTATATTCCACTGCTCGATTCAGTGAATAAGCTCCTCGGCGTGGTTCCATTCTATCTCAGCTAACCTCCGCGATTCGGCCCATAATTTTAGAAGGATTATCAGATGAAAACGTATACACACACAAAGAGCACTGAGCTATACGAGCGGGCCACGCACGTGATTCCCGGGGGCGTGTACGGGCACCTTGGCCCGGCGGAAGGCGTATTCACTCCGATTTCGGCATACCCACTCTTCGGGCAGCGCGCCCAAGGTAGCTACTTCTGGGATATCGACGGCAATAAATACCTCGACCTCATGTGTGCCTATGGCCCTAATATTCTCGGATACAACGATCCCGATGTGGACGCAGCTGCGCTTGCCCAGCTGAAACTCGGTAACTGCACCACAATGCCCAGCGAATTGCTCGTGGAGCTCGCAGAGCTTCTCACGAGCACAGTAGATATGGCCGACTGGGCTTTCTTCGCTAAAAATGGCGGCGATGTCACTAACTTCGCACTTATGGTGGCACGCGCAGCCACCGGCCGCGAAAAATTCATCGCACAAGGAGGCGGCTATCACGGTGTGATCGGGTGGACCCAAGGATATGGAGCTCCCGGCGTCACCCGTGCAGATGTGAGCGATAAAATCGTAGTGGATTTTGGCGATGTGGCCGCAGTAGAGCGTGCTGTAGCCAAATACCGCGGAGAAATCGCCGCATTTATCTCCACTCCGTACCATCACCCCATATTTGAAGACAACCGTCTGCCCGAGCCGGGCTACTGGCAGAAGATCCGCAAGATCTGCGATCGTGAGGGCATTGTTTTAATTATTGACGACGTGCGCTGCGGCTGGCGGCTCGACACCCACGGCTCTGACGCCCATTATGGCTTCACAGCTGATCTTGAGTGTTTCTGCAAGGCCCTCGCCAATGGATACAACATTTCCGCACTGTGCGGGCGCGAAGATCTGAAAGATGCTGCCGCGAGTGTGATGTACACTGGTTCGTACTGGATGAGTGCCGTTCCTATGGCTGCTGCTATCGCCTGCATTAAAAAGATGAACGAGATTAACTCTGCTCGCTACTGCACCGAGATGGGTATTAAACTCACCGATGGTTTGAAGAATGTGGCAGCCGAGCATGGATTCGATTTCCACGTGAGTGGCGAGCCGAGCATGTTTTTCATGCGCACTGCCGGGCTCGACGGCAAAGCAGACCCCAATTTCTTGCTACACCAGGCATTTGTGTCTGAATGTGTGAAACGCGGGCTGTTTATGGTAAACCACCACAACCATTTCATTAACTGCTCACTCACTGATGCAGATATCGATTTTGCGCTCACAGTGGCTGACGAGGCGTTCCAGATCGTGCGCTCACGCGCTAAGAAGATTCTCAGCTAATCCTCGCCCGGCAGTTACTGCACTTGGCACACGCTGTTCCCCACCGCAGTAGGTGCCCCTCAGAAATATCGCAACTAAGCAAAGGAGCTCACAATGCCTCTCACGGCAGCTGAACACATAGAATTAGAAAAAATAGCTAACCGGCTGCGAAAGCTCACTCTCGATACCGTGAATTGGGCAGGCGGTGGCCACATTGGCGGAGCATTGAGCGCGATGGACGCCCTCGCCGTGCTCTATCACCACACCCTCAATTTCTCAGCTGAGCAGATGGACGATCCAAACCGCGATCGTTTCGTGCTTTCGAAAGGGCACATCGGCGTGGGCATGGCACCCGTGCTCGCTGATCTTGGGTGTTTCCCAAAGGAGTGGCTACAACATTTTTCCCGCATCGGCTCTAAGCTCGGCATGCACCTTGATTCCAATAAAGTGCCCGGCCTAGAAGTGAGTGCTGGATCGCTTGGCCACGGGCTCTCGATGGCTGTGGGGCTGGCGCTTGGCGCACGCTATCAGAAGCAGAGCTGGCGCACTTACTGCATGATGGGTGATGCCGAAACTGATGAGGGATCGATCTGGGAAGCAGCGATGAGCGCGGCGCACTACAAGCTCGACAACCTCTGCGGCATCGTTGATGTGAACCACGCTATGATTGATGGCTTCACAAAAGATGTGATGAATTTGGAGCCTTATCCCGATAAATGGAGAGCCTTCGGGTGGCACGTGATCGAAGTAAAGGGCAACGATATCCCAGCTCTGGTGGCCGCATTCGACGAGGCAGCCACCGTGAAAGAGCAGCCCACAATGGTGCTGATGGACACCGTCAAAGGTGAGGGTATCGATTTTATGGAGGGCGATTACACCTGGCACTACGGCTCAGTAGACGAAGAGAAATACACGAAAGCTTCTGAGAGCCTCGATCGGCATTTGGCCAAGCGGCTTGCGAATGTGAAGGGAGAATGAGATGGCAGGCGGATTAACGTATACATCAATTGACGCCGTGAACCTCACCACCGCGGAGGTGTATGGGCAAACGCTTGTAGAAATCGGCAAGAATGATCCAAAAGTGGTGGGCTTGAGCGCCGATCTCGCTAAATCCACAAAAATCGCTGTGTTCCAAAAGGCTTTTCCCGAGCGGTTCTTCAACTTTGGCATCGCAGAGCAAAACATGTTTGGCGCGGCCGCTGGCCTAGCCAAATCCGGCCTTACCCCATTCGTATCAACGTTTGGAGCTTTCGCCGCGCTGCGCTCATGCGAGCAGATTCGCACCGATATCTGCTACCAGAATCTGAATGTGAAGATCATCGGCACCCACAGTGGCCTCAGCTTTGGCGCCGCTGGCACCACTCACCACGTAACCGAAGACATCGCGATTCTCCGCTCGTTCGCAAATCTCACGCTGATGTGCCCAGCCGACGGCCTGGAGGCCGCTTACTGCGTGCAGGCCGCCTACGAGCACAAAGGCCCCGTGTATATCCGTTTGAATCGCGGCTTCGATCAAGTGGTGTATCGCGATGAGATCCCGAGCTTTGAGTTCGGTAAAGCAAATGTGCTGCGCGAGGGCACAGATCTCACCTTTATTGCCACAGGCACCGGCGTATGGAGAGCATTGCAGGCTGCCGATGCACTCGCTAAAGACGACGGCCTCTCCGTGCGAGTGTTGGATATTCACACTCTCAAGCCAATCGATGAAGAAGCGATTACGAAGGCAATCACCGAAACCCGCCGCATTATCACTGTGGAGGATCACAATGTGATTGGTGGGCTCGGCACTGCGGTGGCTGATGTGGGAGCTACCACCCGCAAAGGCTTTGTGCTAAAGAAGCTCGGAGTGCCTGATGAGTTCTCAGTGATCGGCCTACCAGAAGACCTCTACTCCCATTATGGCTACGACGAAAATGGCTGCATCGCAGCTGCGCGCGAAGTGATGAGCCTCGATTTCGAGGAAGACGACGATTGGGAAGATGAGTTCTGATGAGCACGCGCATGGACGACGAAACGCGATACACACTCACGGTGTTTCTAAACGCCGTAGTGCCGTTGCTGAAACCGCTCGTTGCTGCGAAACCTGAGCTAGCCAAAGGTTTCCGAGGCCGCGAGGGAGTGGTGCAGATCTCTGCGCTCGTGGACGTGGGAGAAGGCACAGATATCACTGGAAAAGGCGAGCGGAGAGCCACTCATCTTGAGATTGTGGACGGCGAGCTGCGCGTGCACCTCGGAGAGCACCCAGCGCCTAATCTGGAGATTGAATTTCCCAGTGCTGAGCGGCTCAATGCTTTCTTCAAAGGGTCGGTGAACCTGCCGAAGATCCGTGGAGCTGCAGCGAATCCTGCCCTACTCGTGGCCACGGTGAAAGCACTGCTCGCTATGAGCTCTCTGCTCAGCGCAAAAGAAGCTCCGAAAGCTGAATCTGATCAAGAGCTGTTGGTGAAGCTGATGTTTTATCTGCTCACCACTGGGATTAGCCAGCTCAACAAAGCAGGGCACCCACAGGTGCGAGAGCTCACTGTGCCTTCCCCGGATCGGGTATATGCTTTCGCGGTGGATAACCGGCCAGATCTGGGCGCTTATATCCGCATCAAAGCAGGAAAATCTAAAGCTTTCCGGGGAGCATACACCCGCAGTGCACCATTTTTTACGATGCGCTTCGATTCAGTGCTCTCAGCTCTGGGGATTCTCTTGCAGACCGACGATATGCTCGAATCCACGGCTGCTGGCAAACTCACGATGGCCGGCTCTCCAGAATATGGAGCTGAGCTGGGTGCGCTAATGATGGTGGTGGCAGGATACGCACAGTGAGTACAGCGATACACACACCGAGAGGAGTTTTATGAAACACTCAAAATTGGCTAAGGCAAGTGCCGTGGCCTTTGGAGTGGCTGCCGCTGCGCATGTCGCCTACCACGGGCCCAAGGATTATCGGCGCTTCAAGGAGCTGGGAAAGGCCGAATTTATCGCTGAGCAGCGCCGGAATCTGCGCAATTGGCGCCCTTTAGCACGCAGTTACGGATTTGCACACGCGGGCGTTACGGTGCGTGATTTTGACGCTTCGGTGCAGTGGTATAACCGCATGTTTTCCATGAAGCTTATCAACTACATGGAAATCACTGGAGATGAACTGGCACAACTCGATGGGCTGTATCATGTGCCTGGCCTCACCGCGGTAAAACTCGGTTTTATGGTGGGCCCGTTTGGCATGATTGAGCTGTTCCAGTTTGATCCGGCTCTGGATCCGCAGAGCCCCGATCCTGCTGAGGCAGCGCAAGCCAGTGAGCGCGAAACCTGGAATCGCCCCGGGTATACGCACATCTGTTTCAACGTGCACGATCTACCCACGTGGCTCGATAAGATTCGCGGCGAGGGCTTAGAGTTTGTGATCGAACCGCAGCACAGCGCGGGCACTGATTGGGTGTTCTTCCGTGATCCAGATGGCAATCTTATTGAACTGATGGATATGCATATCACTCGACTCGCTGTGCAGCATATAGGTTCCCTAGTGGGTGAGATACTGAAGCACACTGCTCTGAAATCTCACTACCGCCCATAGGGATCCTGCCATAGAGATCCCGGGGGCGCTACCGTCCGGGGACCCCTCCCGGGGGGCACTACCCGTCCCCGGGAGGGGAGAGAGTTTGGGCCTATCACATATCAGACCTATGCGATAGGCCCTGAAAAATGGTGCGGGATCGGCGGCTTACACCGCAGCTACACATGCCAAGCTATAAGCGCCGGTGCCGCATCGTGCGTGCATGCGCTGCATTGCTATGCACGCACGATGCTATGCACGCACGATCTGCATTATTTGCTGAGCTCTTTTATCTACCTGCCCCTGTTATTCGCCTATTTTATCTTTGTCCGCCTATCCGTGATTTCTCCCCATCTTTTTTACTATCTCTGCATTTGCCATTGCAGTGTGACCTCAGCCCATGATCAGTGTACGCACCACGGCGGCTGCCTTTTCTAGCGAAGGCACCGGGAGAAATTCATATTTGGAGTGAAAATTATGCCCACCCGCGAAAAAATTCGGGGTGAAAAGCCCCTGAGCAGAGAGGTATGAGCCATCTGTGCCACCCCGAGTGGGTGCAGTGATCGGCGTGATTCCCACGGCAGCAAAAGCAGCCTTCAACTGCTCAACAGCCACTTTATTTTCTTCGGTGAGAGCATCGTGGATATTCCCATATTCATCGTGAATAGTGCAGGCAATATCAGCTCGCGGGTAGCGCTCCGCAAGCAATGCTACTGCACGCTGCACATACTCTTTGCGCCACTCGAAGCGCTCCCGATCGTGATCTCTGATATTCACGATCAGCTGCGCGCGTGCTGGCGTGGCATGCATCTCTTGTATCCAGTGGTAACCATCGCGGCCATCGGTATTTTCCGGAGTTTGCAACCGGTCAAACATCGCAATGAAATCAGTGGCCACCAGCACCGGATTCACCATCACACCTTTGGCGTCAATAGGGTGGGCTGCCACTCCCTCGATATCAATCGAGGCTCGCGCAGCATTGAATGTTTCATACACCAGCTCTCCCAGCTCCCCGCCGTCCACCGTGAACGCATAGGCTGGAGTAAATCGCTGCAGATCGAGATGTTTAGCCCCCAGCAAACCAATTTCTTCATCTGGCACAAACGCCACATACACCTCGCCATGCTCGGCTTCGCTCTGCACCACCTGTGCCAGCGAATCCATCACCGCAGCCACACCGGCTTTATCATCTGCACCCAGCACACTTGTGCCGTCGGTGGTCACAATATCTTGGCCCACATACCGAGCCAAAGCCGGATATTGGGCGGGGTCAAGCACAGCGCTCTCACCGAGAGCGATCACGCCCCCATCGTAGGAGCGCACAATCTGGGGGTTCACATGAGGAGAAAGGCCAGCATCGGCAGTGTCGAAGTGCGTCACAAAACCGATTGCCGGGCGCCTCGCTGCCGTGCTATTCGTGGCTGGAAGTTTCGCCGTCACACACGCAAATTCGCTCACGTGCACTTCAGCGAGCCCCAATTCCTGCAACTCTGATTCTAGCAGCCGTGCCATCTCCCATTCGCTCGGCGATGAAGGCACCGAATCAGAAGCAGCATCACTTTGGCTAGGCACTTGCACATAGCGCACGAAACGATCGAGAATTGGCTCCACTGGCATATAGACTCCTCACATCGGAACTTCTACCCCGATTTTATACGCCATTTAATACGAGATTCAGCCGCGACGAAGCGGCATGTTACCCTTAGCATGTTTATGGGGTTTTTCTAGGGAAAAGGTTGAACGATGGCGATGAAAAAAATTGCGGCACTGATCGCAGGCCTGGCACTAGCATTCTCACTGACGGCGTGTAGCGGCGCTCCAAAAGCAGCGCCTACTAACGGTGGGGCAAAAGCACAGGGCGATTCTTTTGTGGTTGGTTTCGATGCGGAATTTCCGCCATTCGGATTCAAAGATAACTCTGGAAAATTCGTGGGGTTCGATCTCGATCTCGCCCAAGAGGTGGCTAAACGCAACGGGTGGGAATATAAGCCTCAGCCCATCGCCTGGGATTCTAAAGACGCAGAGCTGGGCTCTGGCCAAATCGACTGCATTTGGAATGGCTTCACCATGACCGGCCGTGAAGATAAATACGCCTGGAGTAAACCTTATGTGAACAACAAGATCGTATTCGTGGTGAAAGCAGATTCCGGTATTGCCAAACCAGCCGATCTCGCGGGCAAAGTGGTGGACGTGCAAAAAGATTCTTCAGGCCTCGCTGCCCTGCAGGATCCAGCCAATAAAGCCCTCACGGATTCTTTCAGCACTCTCACTCAGGTGGACGATTACAACACTGCTCTCACCGATCTCACCGCGGGAGCTACTGCTGCTGTGGCGATGGATTCCACCGTGGCAGAATACAAAATTAAACAGCTTGGAGCCGATAAATTCACGGTAATTGATCCGGGATTTAAGGCGGAAGCATACGGTGTGGGCTTTGCTCTCGGCAAAGAAAAGCTCCGCGATCAGGTGCAAAAAACTCTCGATGAGATGGCCGCAGATGGCACCTTGCAAAAGATCGCTGAAAAGTGGGGCGAACAAGGGGCGCTAGTAAAGTGAAATGGGATTTTCTCCCGCAGCTCGCGGGTGGTATGGTGCAGACTTTCGTGATTTTTGCACTCACGTTGGTGCTCTCTCTGCCACTCGGCTTGCTGGTGTATGCCGGGCGAGTGAGCCGAATTAAACCAGTTGCGTGGCTGGTGCAGTTCTATATTTCAATCATGCGCGGCACCCCACTAATGCTGCAGCTCATGGTGGTGTACTTCGGCCCGTATTTCATTTTTGGCTTGCAGATCAGCTCCGATTATCGATTCTGGGCTGTGATTATCGCTTTCGCAATCAACTACGCCGCCTATTTTGCGGAGATCTACCGCGGTGGCTTCCAGGCAATTCCAGTGGGGCAAACAGAAGCAGCATTCGTGCTCGGATACTCTCGGGCTCGCACATTTTTCACGATTAAGCTGCCGCAGATGTTTCGCACGGTGCTTCCGTCAATCACCAATGAGGTGATCACGCTCGTGAAAGACACTAGCCTCGCCTTTGCCATTGCGTATGCTGAAATGTTTACGGTGGCCAAGCAGATTGCCGCAGCCACTCCGTCGATGGCGCCATTCATTGCAGCGGGGGTCTTTTACTGGGTGTTCAACATCGTGGTGGCAGTGCTGATGGATCGCGTGGAAAAGCGTATGGCTGTGGCCACGATTAAATGAGCGGCGCTCCAGTATTAAACACTCCGAGATCAAAGGAGCAAGCGCCCCGGTGAGCATCAAAACTAGTGAACGCAGAAAAGAGAGCATCATGAGCACGGCATTAGAAATTCGTGATATGCATAAGAGCTTCGGCGCTAACCATGTGCTAAAAGGAGTTTCATTGCATGTGCAAGAGGGAGAGGTGCTCGCCGTGCTGGGCCCCTCAGGCTCTGGAAAATCCACGCTGTTGCGCTGCTCCACTTTTTTGGAGCACATGGATCAAGGGGAGATCCACTATTTTGGCCAGCTCGCGCTCCGTATGCAGGGTGGGGCTAAAACTAGTGACGGCGACGAGAAACGCTTTCGCCACGATTTTGGCTTAGTGTTCCAAGATTTCAATCTCTTTCCGCATTGGAGCGTAATGCGTAATCTCATTGATGCTCCAGTGAAAGTGCAAAAGCGCCCTTTAGCGGCTGTGCGAGAAGAGGCACAGGCACTGCTGACACGAATGAATTTAGCCGATAAGGGAGACGCCTACCCCGCTGAGCTCTCTGGAGGCCAGCAGCAGCGCGTTGCTATCGCTCGCGCCTTAGCACTTAAGCCCAGAATGCTCTATTTCGATGAGCCCACTTCGGCTCTCGATCCAGAGCTCACTGGAGAAATTCTGGCTATCATTCGCGATTTAGCAGCCGAGAAAATGACGATGGTGATCGTTACTCACGAGATGGAGTTTGCTGCGCAGGTGGCAGATCGCGCCGTTTTTATGGACGGCGGTGTGGTGCTCGAAGAGGGTGAAGCCGATACGCTCATTCACCACCCCACCCAGGAGCGCACTCGCCAATTTCTCACAAAACTGCGCGGGGAAGAACGCTAGCAGCTGCTTTTTTGGCGAGGGTGCACTGCTTCGGGAGAGGGGTGCACTGCTTCGAGGACACACGCTTCAGGGCCGCACATTTCCGGCGCTCCGAGGCCGCACATTTCCAGTGCTTCGAGGCCGCACATTTCGGGCGCTTCAAGGCCGCACATTTCCGGCAGCACCTTCCGCAGAAGCTGGTTTTCGGCGTGAGAGGCAGCCAACGGATCACCATCTCCCCCGATTTTTCCTCTCAGATACGGATTCTCAACGCCTCTCAGTGCCCCTCCGTTCGCCCGCCCCTCAGTTCGTGGCGCAGCAGACGATGTGAAAAGCTAGCGGCTTCCTGCCCAGCTCGGCAACTCACAGGCCAGGCTGGGCAGGAAGTTAGCGCTAAAGAATTCGTCGGCCACAAAGCATCAAGTCGCAGGCTGAGCTAGGCGGGGAGCTAACCAAACACCCCACACTCACTTACGCCGTAAATTCTTCGCAGGCTGAGCTAGGCGGAAGCTAACTGCACCGAGTGCGCCGTGCTGCGTGCGCCGTGCTGCGGCTGAATCCCAAACTCCTGCGCTGAGTGCTGCGCCGAGTTGAGTGTGCGAGCCCGTCGTCACGCTGAGTACCGCGCCGCAGGTGCACGGTAACGCGCAGTACAGCACCCACACACTGGCCGTGCCAGGAATAGTGCTGTGCTTAAGGCCCAGCCAACTCAAACTCACGCTCAGGCAATGCTCAGATGAAATACATGAATCCTGTGATGATAATAATGTTCACAAAATCGATGAACATACTGCCCACAATTGGTAGCACAAAGAAAGCAGTTTTTGAATCCACGAACTTCGATACTAGCGACTCCATATTGGCTACCCCGTTCGGTGTGGCTCCCATGCCGAAGCCGCAGTGGCCTGCCGTGAGCACCGCGGCGTCGTAGGTGGAACCCATCATTGGGAAAGTAACGTAGCGTGCGAAGAAAAACATCAGCACGAGCTGCCCGATCAGTAAGATCACTATTGGCCCTGCGAGATCCGCAAGCTGCCACAGTTTCACCGACATCAATGCCATCGAGAGAAAAACGTTTAGGCTAACATCGCCTAAGATTTCCACTTCCTGGCTCGGCACAATCGTGTGCTGCACTCCATTCTTGTCTTTCACCGGCATAAAATCTGAGATTGCGCGGGCGAGCACTCCAAAGAGCATCGGCCCCAGATAAGCGGGGAACTGTGCCACTTTCGTTAGATGGCTCATGCCTTGATTGAGCAGATCCGTTACGAACGATCCCAGGAGCATTGCCACTAGCATCAGCATAAAGCCCCGCAGCATTCGATCTCCCTGCAGCCGATGCCGTACCTCGGGGGCAGTGTCTGGACTGAGCATGATCTGCTCATATTGATCTCTCGGAGCATCTTCCATCAGCGCCGAATCGAGATGCCGCTGCTCATATTTATCGCGCTTGTGTAACAAATCTTTTTTCATGATCAGATAGTTAGCCAGCGGACCGCCCATTAGCGAACCTGCCACCAGCCCAAATGTGGCAGCGGTGTAGGCCACCGTCTGAGCACCGCTCACCCCTGCAGCTTCCAGGAGCGGCGCAATACCTGCAGACGTGCCGTGCCCGCCCGTCATCGGCGTGGAGCCGGTCATAAGTGCGAGGCCACGTGAAACGTGCGCCACTGGGGCTAGCAAAAAAGCCACTCCATTTTGGAGAATGCACAACAGGGTCGCACAGACTAGGAAAAGTAACACTTTTGGCCCAGAAGCCTTCAGAATCTTCGGGCTAGCTCCAAAGCCAATGGAAGTGAAAAACAAAATCATAAAGAAAGTTTGCAGCGTGGTGTCGAATTCAATGTCGAGGACGCCGTTCGCATGAAAAACCAAGTTAATAAGGGCAAATAGAAAACCGCCGATCACCGCTGAGGGAATGGCAAACCGCTCAAAAAAATACACGTTTCGGCGCAACCATCGGCCGATGAAAAGCAGCACCATCGCCAATCCAATAGTCTGAATCATCGTGAGTTTTATCAGCATATTCCACCTAACTTCAAAATTAATGGGTTCAGTGTACTCGCATTTGCTCTCAAATTTGTACATTTTTCAACTACTTTTTATACATTTTTTCAGCTCTCTGTTGAGAGTTCTCAGAATTTTTCTCCGCTCGCACCCTCGCCCTGAGAGTGCGAAGATAGCAGAAGACGCAATGAACGCTGCTGAGGAAGGAATGCTATGAGCACGCCAGCGAAGTATCCGGGAACAACGGAAGTGATCAATGGCAATGGGGCCGTAGCCAGAGTGATGAATATGGTGTGCGGCGGCGTGATCGGCTATCCCATCACGCCCTCCACAGAGATTTCAGAAACCTTTGAAGCAGCGTTGGCCCAAGGGCAAAAAAATGTGTGGGGAAAGCACCCGTTCTTCTTTGAACCTGAAGGCGAGCATTCCGCACAATCTGGGGCGATGGGGGCGGCGCTCACCGGCGGAAAATTCATCTCAAATGCCTCGAGTTCGCAGGGAATTCTCTACGGCATGGAGAGCCACTTCGTCACCGTAGGCAAGCGCATTGGCGGCTTTGTGCTGCAGGTGGCGGCGCGTTCCGTAAGCCGTCACTCGCTCAACGTGATGGGCGGGCATGACGACGTCTACGCGCTTCTTCCCGCTGGATATACCACGCTCTTTGGCGCCACCGCAGAAGAAGCCGCTGATCTTGCGCTGATCTCCTACCGCACCTCCAGCCTGAGCCTCGTGCCGGTGGCCAACTGTATGGACGGCTTTTCCACCTCGCACATGATGAGTGAAACCCGCCTGCCCGAGCCGGCACTTGTGCGTGAGTATCTAGGCGATCCAGCCAGTTGGATTCCAGCTCCCACTGCCGCTCAAGAGATCCTCTTTGGGGCTCAAGGCCGCGGATACCAAATTAGCCGCTACCTCACTGCACACGAGCGGGAGCTCGATGCAAACAGTGCCGAAGCGATCCGCCAGATTTTGAGCGCTGACGCCGACGCCGTCGAGGCAGATGCCACGGGAACGCTATTTGATACACGAATCGCACCGCTGCTTCCGGCAGATTCTGTGAAATCCTGGCGGCGCCAATGGGTGAATGCCCCTGCGCGCGGCACTCGCCAGCTCGTGCCAGCACTCGTTGATGTGAACAATCCTGGCCTCACTGGGCCGGTGCAAAACCAACCCGATTTCCAAGCTGGCGTGGTGGATCACCACACTCACTTTGAGGCAGATGTGCCGGCGCTAGTGCGCCGCGCTATGCGCGAATACAACGAACTCACCGGCCGAAATTATGCACCAGTGAAGACTTTTGGAATGGACGACGCAGACTACGCAATCGTAGCGCTCGGCTCCATCACTCAAGATGTGCAAGCGGTGATGCCCTATCTGCGCGCTCAAGGGCTCAAAGTGGGATTGGTGCAAATTCAGCTGCTGCAGCCGTTCCCAGAAGCGGAACTTGTGGAAGCACTGCGCGGCACCAAAGGGGTGAGCGTGCTGGAGCGCTCTGATCAGGCGGCACTCACGAAGTTCGTGAATACCGCATTACTGAAAGCGAGCCAGAATTTGCGCGCCGAGCGCTACCCAGGAATTCCAGCTTTGAGTGCCGATGAGATTCCTACGCTCTCCACCGGGTTTTTTGGCATTGGTGGGCACGATGTGCAGCCTCGGCACCTCATCGCCACCTATAGAGCAATGGCTGCTGGCGATCTAGCACCCGAATTCTATATTGGCTCCACATTCTTTGAAGATCACCCCACCGGTGAGCAAGCGAAGCTCCAAGAGAAGCTACGTGCGGCGTATCCAGCCACTGAGAAAATGGCTCTCCATCTCGAACCTAATCCAGCCGGGCTCCTTCCTCCGGAAGCGCTGCGCATTCGTTTCCATTCTGTAGGAGGCTACGGCACGATAGCCACTGGCAAGCTACTCACCGATATTCTGGCAGAAATGCTGCACCTGCATTCAAAAGCGGCTCCAAAATACGGCTCTGAGAAATCTGGCTCAGCCACTAACTACTACATCACTCTCAGCCCAGAGCCGATTAAAATCACCAACGCCGAGCTCGAAGATGTGGAAATCGTGGTGTCTCCCGATCACATGGTGTTTGCTCATACTAACCCACTCAAAGGGCTCGCCGATGGCGGCACTTTTATCGTGCAAAGCAGCGTGGCCCCTGCCACGTTCTGGCACAGCTTGCCACGCTGGGCACAGCGAAAAATCCGTGAGCTTCACATCAACCTCTTCATTCTCGATGCTTTCAAAGTAGCCAAAGAGCACGCCCCTAATGAGAGCCTCGAAACCCGCATGATGGGTGTGGCTTTTATCGGCGCTATTGCCACAAAAGTAGATCGTGTGGCCGCTGGAGCTAATGAAAATCAGATGCTCGATAAAATCCACGAGCAACTCAATAAAAAGTTTGGCATGAAGGGCGCAGGCGTGGTGGAAGCCAATATGGCTGTAGTACGCGATGGCGCTGCTCAGGCTCAACGCGTGGATTATGAAACGATTGATGCCGAGGCCCACGCCACCGGCGCTACCGAGCGGCGCGAACTACCGGTATTCAGTGCGCAACTCTCCGAACAGATGGCCTCCCGCGGCGGTTGCTCTTTAATGAGCGGCCTGTTTAATCAGGATTATTTCTCCACCACCACGGCTGAGCCTTTCGCATCAGGCACTATCTCAGAGGCGCCCGTATATCCCGGAGCTGGCTACTTTTTACCCCCAGCATCTGGTGCCACCAAAAATAAAGGCATCTTCCGCCGTGAAATTCCGGTGTTTGATTCCACGCTGTGCACAGGGTGCATGGAGTGTGCGCTCGTGTGCCCCGATGCCGCAATCCCCAATACAGTGATGAGCATTGAAACACTGCTGAGCACAGCTGTGAAAGAGGCTGGCTCTGCTGCCAAACCGCTCTCTCCGCACATCACCGCGATTGCTGAAAGTATGCGTGCCGCCTTGCATGCCACTAAAGAGCGCCCACTCATCTCTGAGGTGTTTGCCCAGGCGGCAGCGGCAAGCGCTCCGAGCGAAGCGGCTTCCGCCGTCACTGCCATACTCGAAACCTATCCCACCTCGCGCACACGGCCGTTCTTCGATCAAGCGGAAAAGCAGCAAGCTGGCAAAGGAGTGCTGTTTAGCGCCACAGTAGATCCGTGGAAATGCACTGGCTGCCTCGAATGCGTGAACGTCTGCCCACCGAATGCACTGATTGCCACTGAACAGACGGATACGGTGCTGGAACAGGCTAAAGAACGCTTCAGCTTCCTCACGAAACTGCCCAATTCGCCTGCCGAATACAGCGATCCATACGGCGGGCGGAGCGTGGATCTGAAGCGCATTTTGCTCAACCACGATAATTATTACTCCACGATTGGTGGCCACGGCGCGTGCAAGGGCTGCGGAGAGGTGACGGCGATCCGGCAAACGATGGCACTCGCCAACGAGCTCAACCACTCTCGAGTGGCCAAGCACCGCGCCGAACTCACCGAGCTCGTAGATCAACTCGATGAGAAAGCAGCCCAGCTTGATCACGTGGCCGTCTCACCAGCCAGCAATACCAGCGATAGCGATGCCACCAGTACGGAGCAGCTGCGCGAGTTGGTGCACAGCGTGCGGGATCAGCTGGATCGCCGGCTCTATAAATTTGAAGGCCCCGCTGCTGGGCGTGGCCCCGCTGGCACAGTGGTGGCTAACTCCACGGGGTGTTCCTCTGTGTATGCCTCTACGGCCCCATACAACTCGTATCAAGAGCCGTGGGTGAACGGGCTATTCCAAGATGCTCAACCGTTGGCAAAAGGCATTTTTGAGGGGCTCGCCTCAGATCTGGGCTCTGATGTGCTGGCTATACGCCAGGCTCGGGCTATTCTAGCTGGCAAGCCGCTCACTCAAATCCCCACAGATCAACCCGAGTGGAAGCGTTTCACCGATGAGGAACTGGCGCTCATGCCCACAGTGCTCACCATCGGCGGAGATGGCGCCTCCTACGATATTGGATTTGGCGCAATGAGCCGAATCCTCACCAGTGGCACCCCAATTAAGATGCTGGTGCTCGACACCGAGGCCTATTCCAACACTGGTGGGCAAGCTTCCACTGCTTCCCGCGAGGGGCAAGACGCCGACCTCTCACGGTATGGGCAGTTCCACGCGGGCAAGAACGAGCAGCGTAAAGAGCTGGGGATTCTCGCAGCAATGCACCCTCATGTGCTCGTGGTTTCCACAAGCACGAGCTATCAAGCCCACTTCCTGAAGAATGTGAGCACTGCGCTAGCACAGATGGAATATCCCGCTGTGATCGCCGTCTACACTCCATGCCAGCCTGAGCATGGGATTGGAGACGACGAAGCCGCTGAGCACTCGCGCCTTGCCGTAAAGAGCCGGATTAGCCCGCTCTTTGTGCACGAGCCGCAGCATGCGGAATTCTCTGATCAATTCAATATCGGAGGGAATCCTGATGTGCGCAGCACATGGAGCCGTAACAAGATCAGCTACGTGAACGCCGATGGCGAAACAGCTGTGCTCGAAGTGCCCTATACTCCCGCTGATTTTGCATTCACCGAAATGCGCTTCCGCAAACACTTCAGCCCCCTCACTGCTGATGCCCCACGCCCAACCCCTATTGCAGATTTTGTGGAGCTCACTTCTGAAGAGCGCATTGCAGCCACGCCATTCATCTACACTGTGGCCGAAAATGGCGAGCTGCAGCGAGTGAAAGTATCAGCTCAAATGGTGCTGCTCACTGAGCAGTGCCGTGATTATTGGCATCTGCTGCAGTATCTGGCAGGGCAAGATCTTGAAGAGCTACGCCGAGAAAACGGCAAGCTCGCTCAGCAATTAGCCCAGGCCACCGAGCAGCTCGCTGAGGCAAAAGCCGTTCTAGCTGAATAAATTCACTAATCGGCTGGCGCCGCCGTATTAAGCTCCGTTCCGTGTGGGGCGCTGTTATACGCAACAGCGCCCCACCTTACTGCAGCTTTCTTTTTGCTCCTCTATCCTGCAATCTTTCACTTGAGGAATACCCCTGCTGAAAATACGGCACAATTCCGTTCATGTGGGGCCACCCCGATAGTGGCTCCCAGTGCAGCAGTACAGCCCTTGTTAGGTTGGGCGGATTCCGCTCAATTCTCTCAAGCCACTCCGCCCTGCTCAGGCACGCCGTTCAAGCCACTCAGTCTCGCGAGCAGATGAGCAATAGTCGCCCTTGCTCTACGCTGATAGTGGCTTTTTCGTCCAGTATCTCGTTGCTCACTCCGCGCGTTGAAGAATCGCCCAGATAGAAATCAGTTACCTCGTATTTCACTCCGCGCATCGTGACGCCGCTCGCCGCCCCTCCGTAGGCGAGCACACCAAAATATGTGAATCCTCGCCGCCATACTGTGTGCGTGCCAGGCCCCACCATCTCCACTGAATTGAACCCGTCAAAAATCCGCACATGCACCGGAGAATCCACATATTTAGCAAGCACAGTGAGGTTGCCAATCGTGTGATCCAACCGGCCTCCCAACCCACCGAGAAGCTCAATTTCTGTGAATCCTAACTGCACAGCCACATCAATGGCTGCCTCAGAATCAGTCATCGCTTTCTCTGCCGGCAGCACAAACACTGCGGGCTCGGCGGAATTGATTGCACCCTGATCTCCAGCCTTTGCAGAAAACCTGGTTGAGAGCTCCTTTTCTGGCGCCAAATCCTCCACTGCACAGCTCCCTGGCTCCGCTGCCCAGACTGCGCCGGCACCTCCGCTCAGGCGAGCACCCAGCGGATTAGAGCCCGCTCTCTGCCGCCGCACCAATGCCGTCTGCACAATGTGCGCACGTTCTTCCTGGCTCACCGTGAGCACCGCCCGAGCTGCAGAGAGCTCATAGACCCGGCCAGCAGGGCGCACAGATGAGTCGTAGTCACCGATGTAAGCATCAGCTCGCAAGCCAAGATCACTCGCCACTCGCTGCCCGCCGTCAGCACACAGCACAAAATCATGGTGCCACTGTGGCACTTCACCACGAAGGCACGCTATCCCTTCCACCCGTGTGGCCACCACCAAGCACGAAGAGCTGCTACATAGATCTTTCATGGCACTCGCTCACTCACGTGCCAGCAGGCAGGAAGCCCGCCCACGTTCAATCGCTCGCACCCTATGAAAATCCCACTTTTCATGGCACTCGCTCACTCACGTGCACCCTGTTAGAACGAGGGAATTCCCGGGCACAGGCTGCTTTGAGGGAGTGCTTGAGATCGTGTGCAGTCTCAAAAACAAGCTCTTCATCACAGTAGCCATGTTCGCGCAATATGAGCATTCCATCTCGATACTCCAGTGCCACAGAGCGATCCTGTTTCCAAGTGAGCAGCGTGATTTCGGCGCCTCTACGCCGCTGGGCTACGGAATAGAGGCGAGCCTCTGCCTGCTTGAGTGGCATTGCTTTCACCAATTCCCTCCCTCTGCTCTCTATTACTCGCACCCTCAGCGCCGAGGCCTCCCAGCAGCCACCGCTACTTCAGAAACGCATCAACTTCCCGCGAAAAATCTGATTTCTGAATGTGGGTGCTCATATACACCACAGTAGCCTGATTCCCACGCACTGTGAAAGCCACCCGCAACGCCGGCAGTTTGCCCATATTCACTCGGCATTCATACACCCTCAATCCTGCAAACAAATGGCGAGACGCCAGTTTCGTTTTCGAGAAATCCGCAGAAATCTGCGTCTCAAGCTGTGCTGTGACGGCGGCACGAATCGTCTCAGCCTGGGCCGAAAACCTGCGAAAAATAGCCTTGTTCCCGCGCTCATCAAAATCTACCTGCACCCACATCACTCCCCGCCACTATGCACACTCCGATTGTCTGCCGTGGCGGCCATAATTCCCGCCGCACCGCAGTAATACTCCGCTTTGTATTTTAATTGTTAAGTCCTGGGCAGTTTTTTGTAAGCTAGCATTGAGAAGCATGGGAAAACCACGCACTCTCCATGAACTCGCTCAACCGAAGGAGTTTCTTTGGGACACCATAAAATCGGCGGGCCGTCCGTCACGGATCTTATTGCCACGCAAGCTGAAAACCTCACTCGCGCAGCTCAGGCCCTCACTAATCTTGTGAATGCTACGCCCAAAAAACGAGAAGACCTCAACGCCAAATTGCACGCTATTGAGAACGAGGCAGACGAAGCCACCCATATCGTGCTAAAAAAAATCAACTCTAGTTTTGTTCTTCCCTACGACCGCGAAGATCTTTTCGATCTCACCTCTATTATTGACGACTGCGTAGATATGATCGACGAAGCCGGAGATAATATGGTGCTGTATGGAGTAGATGAGCTACCTGAAAAAGCGATGAAACTCGTGGATATCATCAGCGAATGTGCTGAAGCCACAGAATCAGCCATGCACCACCTCGATAAAATCACCGATAAAATGCGGGCATTCTGGGTGGGAATTAACCAGCTTGAAAACCATGGAGACACCGTCTACCGCTCCATCATTTCAGATCTTTTCAACAACCCCGATGCCCAGCCGATGGAAGTTCTCAAAATGAAATTCGTGGTGGATTGCTTTGAACAGGCAATTGACCGCTTTGAAAATCTCGCTGCAGTGGTGGAAACCATTGCTATCAAGGAGAACTGATCCGTGGATCTCACACTCACACTGATCGTGTTTGTGGCGGCCATCGCCTTCGTTTTTGATTTCACCAATGGCTTTCACGATGCCGCAAACGCAATTGCTACATCTGTGGCTACCCGCGCACTGAAACCTCTCACCGCTCTCGTGATGGCAGCGGCAATGAACTTTCTCGGTGCCCTTCTCGGCACTGGTGTAGCTGAAACTATCGGATCTGGGATTATCTCTCCACCGCAAGATAACTCTGGCCTCATCGTGGTGCTCGCTGGCTTGCTAGGGGCGATCGGCTGGAACATCATCACTTGGTGGTTTGGCCTCCCCTCTAGCTCTTCCCATGCTCTCATCGGCGGGCTCACCGGAGCTGGCATTGCCGCCACAGTAGTGGTGCATTGGGCAGTGATCGGTGAAAAAGTGATTATCCCGATGTTCCTCTCACCCGTGGTGGGCTTCGTGATTGCGTATGCACTCATGAGCCTACTGCTCAAAGCGCTCAAGCACGCACAATATAAAACCACTATGCGCCGCTTCCGCAAGCTGCAAATTTTCTCCTCTGCAGCGGTAGCACTCGGCCACGGTTTACAAGACGCCCAAAAAACAATGGGCGTTGTGGTGCTGGCCTTAGTGGCAGGTGGCTATCACCAAGGCACCTCGATCCCACTGTGGGTGAAATTCGGGGCAGCTCTTGCGATCTCTCTCGGCACACTCACCGGCGGAAAACGCATTATGAAAACTCTCGGGCAAAACATCACCGATGTGGATCCTTCGCGCGGGTTTGTGTCTGAAATGGTGGGAGCAACCGTGCTCTATACCACCGCATTCTTGTGGCATGCTCCCGTTTCCACCACACACGTGATCACCTCCGGGGTGATGGGCGTAGGCGCCACTCGACGGCGCAGTGCTGTGCGCTGGAGCGTGGCCGGAAATATCGTGATGGCCTGGTTCCTCACTCTTCCTGCTGCAGGAGTGATGGCCATGATCTTCTTCAGCATATTGCACGCCATGCTTCCTGCTTGATCCAGTAGAAATTCTGGATCAGCCTGCAATTGCGATACGATCTCGAAGTTGAAATAGGTGCCATCGGAGACGAACTCCAAAACGTTCAACCACACGTTCAACCACGCGATCTAATAACGGCTTAATCTCTCTAAAAACAAGAGCTAAGGTGCCAGGTATACCCGAAGATAGTCAATCGAACTATGAATAGGCGCTATCAGGCGTCTCAGCTCTAATTGTTACCATCGCTGTGTTACACATCGGCAATCAGCTCAGCCTCGTTATTCAGCTCAGCTCCGTAGTACGCTCCGCTCATAGAGCCCGCTCGCTGAGAGGCATCACAGAGCCTTAATTGCTCCTCTCAATGCCGAGCTGCCACTCGTGAACGCGCCTCAGCCATGAGCACATCTTGGATATGCCGCAAGCGCTTCCCGTTAGCGTCTTCATATACGTGGTGCCAACCATCTGCCTCGAGATGCCAACTCTGAGTTGCGTCTTCACATGCCACTGAGACCAAATCGATAAGCTCTCGTTTCATCTGTGCATCAGTGATTGAAATCAATGCCTCGATCCGGCGATCTAAATTCCGGTGCATGAGATCTGCCGAACCAATAAATACTTCTGGATCGCCGTCGTTATGGAATGCATATATCCGTGAATGCTCTAGGAAACGGCCCAAAATTGAGCGCACTGTGATGTGATCACTCAGCCCCGGAATTCCCGCGCGCAAGCAGCAAATTCCGCGTACCTGCAACTCTACTGGCACTCCTGCCTGCGAAGCTCGATAGAGCGCATCAATCACCCGCTCATCAACGATTGAATTGGTTTTGAGCTTGATCCACGCTTCTTTTCCGGCGCGCTTATTGGCGATTTCGCGGTTGATCCGCTTCAACAAGCCCGCACGGATTCCGAGCGGAGCCACTAGCAAACGGTGGAACTTCGCTTTAGGCGCGTAGCCAGAAAGTTGGTTAAAGAGCCGAATCAAATCTTGCCCTACATCACGCTCACACGTGAAAAGGCCCAGATCTTCGTAACCCCGTGCCGTCTTTGGATTGTAGTTGCCCGTACCCACGTGGCAATAGCGGCGCAAACCATCATCTTCCTGGCGCACCACTAGCGAAAGTTTGCAATGCGTTTTCAGGCCTACGATGCCATACACCACGTGCACGCCAGCTTGCTCCAACTTCCGCGCCCACTCGATATTGTTTTGCTCATCAAAACGCGCTTTAATTTCCACCACTGCCAGCACCTGTTTACCGGCATAAGCAGCCTTAATCAGCGCATCAACGATGGGAGAATCACCACTCGTACGATAGAGCGTCTGCTTGATAGCCAGCACTTTCGGATCAGCAGCCGCCTGAGCGAGGAACTGCTGCACGCTAGTGGCAAAAGAATCGTAGGGGTGATGCACGAGGATATCTTGCCGGCGAATTGCCTCAAAGAGATCCGCCGCTCGTGAGCTTTCCACCTCCGCGAAACCGGCCGCCGTTACTGGCACGAAATTCTTATACTTCAGCTTTGGCCGATCCAGATCATGAATCACATTCAGCCCTGTGAGATCGAGCGGCTGCGGCAGCCGAAACACATCTTCATTCGGCACCCGCAACTCCCGCTGCAACAGATGCAAAACGTGCTCAGAGATATCTTCTGCCACTTCGAGGCGCACCACCGGGCCAAAACGCCGTTTCAGCAGCTCTTTTTCCATCGCTTTGAGCAAGTTTTCGGCGTCGTCTTCCTCCACCTCCAAATCTTCGTTGCGGGTGACGCGGAACGTGGAATAATCCACCACTTCCATTCCTGGGAAGAGGGTGTCGAGATGTGCACCAATCACCTCTTCGAGTGGGATATATTGAGTTTGCCCCATCGAATCTGACGGCACATCTTCTGGCCGATATGGCCTTCCCTCCGAATCAACCGCAATAAAACGCGGCAACAGCGGAGGCACTTTCACTCTCGCAAACAGTTCTTTGCCGGTGGCCGGATTTCGCACCACCACTGCCAGATTGAGCGACAGCCCTGAAATATAGGGGAATGGGTGTGCCGGATCCACAGCCAACGGAGTGAGCACCGGGAAAATCTGCTTACGATAGAACTTCCGCAGCCGATCGTGCTCATGCTCACCAATATCGACCCAATGCCGAATGTGAATCCCCTCTTCAGCCAGCTTGAGCTGCACATCATCTTTGAACACTCGAGCATGACGCTCCATGAGCTCGTGAGCGCGCAAATTAATACCATCGAGTAGTTGATGAGGGCTGAGGCCAGACGGGCCTGTGACGGCCATTCCAGCGGCGATTCGGCGCTTTAGGCCCGCTACCCTCACCATATAAAATTCATCGAGATTAGAAGCGAAAATCGCCAAGAACCACGCCCGCTCCAGAATAGCTAGCTGTGGATCTTCCGCCTGCTCTAGCACCCGCTCGTTGAAAGCCAACCATGTGAGCTCCCGATCAGCGAAACGCCCCTCCGGAAGCGGAGCTTCCTCCAGCTTAATCCCCTGCGCCTTCGCCCGCTTCGCCGTCTCCTGCACCATCTTGCTGAGCGTTTCCGGAAGCACCGGCGATCCGAGCCGCATACGGATTCGCTGCATCGATGGTTTCTGTTTGCCGCGTGTGCGCCCTGCAAGGCCAGAGGCTTGGTGGCGCACTGCTTCTTGCGCTGCGCGATTCTCTTGCTGCCATGTGGTGTCGCCAATACGATCAATTGTGTCTGCTGAGGCGATCACCTCATCTCCGCTATCCGATCTACCGGTTGATCCCGCTCCCACCGCTTCGCCATTGTCAATGAGCTCACTATCACTAGCAGTGGCAGCCTCAATATTGGCAGCTATACCTCCGATGCTGGCATCTACACCCGCGATATCAGTAGCCATGTATTCACGATTACTTCCCGTATTGTCGCCATCAACAGCTGCGGCAAGATGCACACCAGCTCCATCTCCCACTGCAGCAACAGCTGCAGTGCCAATCGCCGCACTTTCACCATTGGGCAGATGGGCAGCTGAATCAAACTCTTCTTCGCTCATACTTTGATATTGCCAAAAATCGCCGTTCTGTGCAGGGATAAATGGCCTAGAAATGATAAAGTTTGTGCGTGCCACACCGCTCCACTGATAGAATCGCCGCTTTAGCACCACTCTTTGTGATCGCATCTGGGTTGATGCAGTATGTGGGAGCCTCCATAGCAGTGCAGCTTTTCGCAGTGGCTGGAGCCGGGGCCGTGGCCTGGGGGCGTTTCTCCATTGCCGGTATCATATTGATTGCATGGCGCCGCCCGGCAATCCCGCTGAGTGGTGCTCACGCTACCTTGAAATTTCTTATCACCCCTGTGTTGTTTGGCTTGGCGCTCACCACGATGAACGTGGTGTTTTATTACGCCATCAGCTTCATTCATCTGGGCACTGCAGTGGCCTTAGAATTTTTGGGGCCAGTGATCTTGGCAGCACTCACCGGAAAAAGATGGCAAGAGCGGATAGGAATTGTTTTTGCGCTCATCGGGGTATTCCTCATTTCGTGGATCGGAATCGATCTCACCAACCGTCAGCAGCTGCTGGGCTTTGTGCTCGCACTCGCCGCCGGAATTTTTTGGGCTTTATATATCTGGCTCGGGCGGAAGGTTAGCACTCAAGCGAATGGGCCAGATTCACTTGCTATCGGATTTTGCGCTGGGGCAATCGCCTATCTCCCCCTTGCCGTCTCCGGATTCGGGCCAATTCTCGCAAGCTGGCGCCTCTTCGCACTGATGGTGGCCGTTGCTCTACTCTCCTCGCTGGCGCCATTTTTGCTAGACATCACGATCTTTAAACACCTCCGCCCCAGTGCCTATTCGCTCATCAGCTCCCTCTTCCCTGCCACGTCGCTTGTGGTGGGGCTCGTACTGCTGCACCAAACGCCTAGCCTCGGTGGACTGCTCGGCCTTGCGTGCGTGAGCATTGCTGTGGCACTTGCCGCAGAGCATTCGTCATAGGAAGCTTTTATTCTCCCCTGCCAACGGCAATAGAAATAACCCTTATCGAAGCCAGACAAAGGCAACCGCGAAAGCTGGCGCGGCACTTCAACCTCGGCACCAATCATCAACAACATTGAGCATTGACCAGCGTCACTCACAGCACTCGTGAACATAAAACGAGCAGGCAGAAATGAATCCCTTTCTGAACGTCGCCGCTCTCGTTGGCACACAATATCATTGTGGCTGCCTACCGGCATTCACCGGCAAGCAGCCACAACAAATTATTGAGTTTTTCGCCTTAAATCATTCTCAGAATGCTGGGAAAACCACACCTTTGAAGTTGTCCTTGATGAATTTTGCCACCTCTGGGGTGTGCAGCAATTTATCGAGCTTCTTCACAGCTTCGAGCTTCTTACTGTTTTTGTTCCATGCAAGGATATTGGAATACGGATTGTTCACACCGGGTTCGATAGCCAAAGCATCCTTACTCGGGTTTAGCCCATTCTCAAGTGCAAAGTTCGAGTTAATCACGCCGAGGGCAGCGTCTGCATATTGAATCGGCACAGCCGCAGCATCAGATTCTACGATGTTCAGCTTCTTCGGATTCGCAACAATATCTGCCTTAGTGGGATTATCCACGCCAGCCTTGATCGTGAGCAACTTCTGAGCCTCAAGCAGCTTCAACGCACGGCCACCATTGGTGGCGTCATTCGGAATCACCACGGTGCCGCCTTCAGGAACAGCCTTCAGATCCTTGACCGAAGTAGAGTAAATACCAATTGGCTCAATGTGAATACCAGCTCCGTGCTCGAACTTGTAGCCTTTGGTGCTCACTTCCTTATCAAAATAGGGAATGTGCTGGAAGAAGTTGGCATCAAGCTCGCCAGCATCGAGAGCTACGTTTGGCTGCACATAGTCTGTGTATTCCTTAATCTGCAGATCCAAACCTGCATCCTTGGCCAGATTGTCCTTCACAAACTTCAGGATTTCACTGTGCGGCGTGGGAGATGCTCCTACGACGAGCGTTACCGTTCCAGAAGTTTTCGCGGCAGACGCACCGTTTTTCCCTGCTGGTTCCGTGGGCTGTGTGCAAGCAGCGAGAGCAAATGTGCTTGCAGCAGCTAGTGCGATGAGCTTCAAAATTTTAGTCTTCATGATTGCGCCTTTCTTAAAAATAGGTCGTCTCGAATCTCAAATAGACCGTCCCCAAAATGGGCCGATATACGTGTATCTGGATAAATCCCCAAAAAGCCAGCAGTCTCCACGTAGCGAGAACTACCGGAATTTCGGTAGCCCGGTTGGCGGTTCCTTACCGGTGATCCACCAACCGGCTGAGCATGTCGCCAACCATCTGAACAATTTGCACCAGCACTAAAATGGCTGCCACAGTAATCACAATCACATCGAATTGGAAGCGTTGATAACCGTAATTAATTGCAAGTGCGCCGAGGCCGCCGCCGCCCACTGCCGAAGCCATCGCAGAATATCCAATAATCGTGATCGTGAGAATAGTGATTGATTGAATAATCGAAGGAAGCGCCTCACGCACCAAAACTCCACTCATAATGGCTAGCCGGCTCGCACCCATCATCTGAGCTGCTTCAATCTTTCCAGGTTCCACAGACAAGATATTTGATTCCACCATACGAGCGAAATACGGCACTGCAGATACAATGAGAGCCACAGTGAACGCGGGCCAACCGATAGCAGGAAGCCACGGAAAATCAATTACTCGAATCGCAAAGAGAACGATCACCGCCATAATAATGAACGGTACTGCGCGAAGCAGATTCACGATTATGCCCACCACTTTATTGACGATGGGATTTGAAATCACGCCACCCTTACGTGTTTCTGCAAGGTATACGCCAAGTGGCAGCCCGATAACCACTGTGATGAACGTGGATACGGCCACCATCAAAATTGTTTCGAGCGTATAGGGCCAGAATAAGAGTTGCAGATTTTTGTTTGAAAACCACGAGCCATTATCTCGCGCCGTCAATAGACTGCTGAAATCACTCGCTGCCAGAGAAGCAGCTTGCACGTGAAAAAGTGTGGAGAGAGAAGTCATCATTGTGCACGCACCTTCGTCCAGATACCTGCATTATTCAAAGCCTCTAAGGCCCGTGGCACTTCCGTGTGGGGCACGGCGAGGGCAAGCCTAGAAATTTGCACCTCTCCGATTGACTCAAAATAGCCAGCAGCAATGTCTGCGCCAAGTTGTGAGGCCAAGCCTATTACTTTCGATCCAGCAGGCTCACCCGGATGGGCCGTAAAGAAAACATCAATCACACTTTGCCCATATACTGCGGAGAGATCAACCTCTGGCAGCGGCAGGAGCTTACGGCCCAACAGCGATTCGGGATTTGCTGCGATTTCTTTCACTGTGCCACTTTCACGGATTTGGCCGTGGTCGAGCAGCGTGACCGAATCGCATACTTTCCGAACCACGCTCATCTCATGGGTAATGATGAGCACAGTAACACCTGTACGATCCCGCACAGAGCACAACAATTCGAGGATTTGGTCTGTCGTCTCCATGTCGAGCGCAGATGTAGGTTCGTCTGCGAGCAATACTGCCGGCGCATCAGCAATTGCGCGGGCAATGCCCACCCGTTGCCGCTGCCCGCCAGAAAGCTGTGAAGGATAGGAATCTTCCCGGCCTGAAAGGCCAATGAGATCAAAAAGCTCCGCCACCCGGGCACGCCGCTCAGCTGCGGGCACTTTGGCCACCCGCAGTGGATACTCCACGTTTTGCCCAGCGGTGCGAGCATCGAGAAGGTTAGCTCCTTGAAACACCATTCCAATGTTTCGGCGCGCCTCGCGCAACTGACGTTCGCTCAGCGTAGTGAGATCCCGCCCATCAACTTCAATCGAACCACTCGTAGGGCGTTCAAGAGCGGTGAGGCAACGAATCAATGTAGATTTACCAGCGCCAGATTCACCAACAATTCCGTGAATTACGCGAGCAGGCACCGAGAGTGAGAGATCATTCAGCGCTATCACTGGCTCTGAACCGCGACGAGGATAAACCTTCGTCACATTCTTGAGCTCAATCAACATAGCGCCTTCCCCATCGATCTTGGCTTTAGCACCCGGCAGCCCGGGTTGCTGCAGCTTCTTCGAGCCAAGTCTCTTCACTGCTCTGGATGTTTAATATATAGGTTGGCACGAAATGAGAATGTCACGCAAAATGAATCACCTGCTGATACAGGAAATAGCTGTATTTGTGGGGCGATTCACAGCATGAACACCGTCAGCCACAAACTCATATCTATCCCATACCACCAGTATGAAACTAGCTTCCACTACCCTGTAGGCCAACGAGCGAATCGCCCATACAGTACGCACTAATAACAGTACGCACTAATAACCGCTGGCACGATCACACTCAGTGGACGCTGACGATATTGAAGCGCTGTCGGAAATCCTCGGTCTTGAGCCGTATGAGCTCCTGATTCCGCCCCGCACATACCCGCACATATAAGAAAAGCGCTCGCCGTGTGGCGAGCGCTCCTGCCCCAGCGGATACTGCGGAAGCCGATAATTCGGCCAGTAGGCCCCAGGGGACTCGAACCCCTAACCTACGGATTAACAGCGGCGCACCTCAACCACTCGCCACAATCATCAATTTCGATTCATATCGCTTAGCACGAGAAGCGAAGGTGCGCCACTATGCCTAGTATGAACAAAGAATTTTTCACCCACCTCCTCGCAGGAGGCTACTCCCCAAAAACCGCAAAGCTCCGCCGCCACCAACTCGAACAATTCGAGCACCACCTTGGCCGTGACATCTCCACAGCCACCGTGCAAGAAATAGAAGCCTACATCGTCAACACCGGCCATGCGCGTGAATATAAACGCTCTCTACGCTCCTGCTTCTCCACTTATTTTTCTTACCTACAAGCCCGCGGACTGCGCTCTGACAACCCCGCCGGTGCACTCCCCCGAATTAAAGCTATGGCTCCATGCCCACACCCCGCCTCAGATATCGCCTATTATGGGGCTAAGCGGGCTGCTGCTCCGCGCGAGCTACTGATGCTACGGTTCGCTGCTGAAGCTGGTTTACGGCGCAGCGAAGTAGCTCAAATCCATGAGCATGACTTCTTCGGGGATCTCGGCGGCATATCGCTTCTCGTGCATGGGAAAGGATCGAAACTACGAACCGTGCCACTCTCAAACGGGCTTGCTACTGCGGCGCTAGCGCGGTTGAAGAAGCAGGGCGGCGGGTATCTTTTCCCCGGCGGGGTCGATGGGCATCTTGGCGCGGAACGTGTGGGGAAACTAATTTCTGATCTTCTCCCTGATGGGGTTTCTATGCACGCGTTGCGGCATCGTTTTGCGACAAAAGCTTATAACTCGACGCACAATCTTTTTGCGACCCAACGGCTGCTCGGACATGCATCACCCGTCACTACACAGCTTTATGTGGCCACTGATGCCCAACAGTTGCGTGAGGTAGCAATGGCTGCAGCAGCTTAGTGACTGGCTGCTATCTATATGCGAAACGACCGCCGCGAGAGCTTAGCAGCTGCTATCTGTCGCGTCGCCTCGGGTCTTGTGATTTACCGATTATCTTCGTTTCATTTCGCATCCCATTTTGCGTCAAAAAATACACGCGCGGGCCAGGCATCGACGCAACACGGATCATTTTCTGATGATACTTTTCCACGAGTTCGCCATTTTTGGCCATCGTCCCGCTAGCGTTCGAGATCGAAAAGAACACGAGTTTATTTCGTACTAGGGCATCAAATTCTGTAGCGTTTCTTGTGATGCGCGAATCTTTGGTGATCACAGCCCAGTCCTGCTTGCCGCACTCTGCCAACCATTCAACATCCTGAAGATTTGCAGCTTCATCTTTACCGAAATGCTCATCAATTGTGATGATCTTCATGCCGAGGCTTTTGAGCTTCGCGATAAACCCGCGAGAGTTAAGGCACCGATCAATGAAGAAGGTTGGCATGGCGCTAACCTCACTCATGCCGCGAGGATAAGATCGCGAACAATCTTAGGCGTAAGCCCAAATTCTTCTGCGATATCTTCCACAGTGTCTCCGGCTCTGATATAGCCAAGAATGTCTTGCACCCGCATCCCATTGGCTTGTAATGTTGGTGCGCCAGAATTTATGAAAGGGTCGACAAACACATCCACCCCGCCATATATGGCTTCGAGGCTGATGCGAACCGGGGTTGAGGCGTCTTTGTCAAACGTGATGCGCTTCAAGTATTGCTCAATCAATGTGGTGAGCACTTGCTGCCCATTTCGTGCAACAACGAGTTTGAGGGCTTCGCCGTCTTTGTGCTCGGCGTATTCGTAGAGGATCTCTGCCCCGTCTGTGTAGAGACGATCGGAGAGTAGTACATGCTCTATTCCGAGCCGCTCGCGTAGCATAGTGAAGGCTGGGCGGATTCTTCGCATGTTCACACCTGTCGCTTTGAATCCTTGGAGGACGCTTGCTTCTGCTAGCCCAATGAATGGGATGGAAGGATAGCGGCCTGGACGCTCAAGACGGCTGATGATCGGGGCGTCACCCTTGTATGGCGCCGCCCAGTATGCGGTGGTGTTGCGCGGAAAGCGCATGATGCGATCTACTTCGGAAGGTTGATAGAGGCCACGTGAATTAATCTGGAATTCCATTCCTGTTTCTGTGTTCATGGTTCCTCCTTCCATCCATTCTTTAGCTTAGCTTAGGTGCTTGGCCATGCTATCAGTGATTGCCCGTGGTTTTATTTTTGAAATGAAATTGTTGCTGAAAAGTACGAAATAACTTTACCTAAACACTTGACAATAAACAAGTGAAT
>JALELI010000124.1 GCA_022768785.1 Arcanobacterium sp.
AGGGTGCTCCTGCTCACGGAGTGCCCTGCGAGTTCATCATCAGCGGCGAGAGCTTTCATGAGTGTGCTCTTGTTCACGAGGGCGCCCTACTTATGGCACAACAGCCAGCACGAGCACGCGCCAGCGCCACTGCTCATGGGCACCCTACACAGCGCTCAGAAAGAATTCGGAGATTTTGTGCTGTGTAGGTTTGGAATTGTGAGACACTCGTATTCTTATGGGCACTTGTATCTTCTTGCGGGGCACTTGTATCCTTGTGAGAACTCATCTCCTTCTGATAATGCCCCTCTTTCTTGCTGTGGGAGCCTCTTTTATCGCCGTAGCGCTCTCTTCACTTTCTTCGCTTTTTCGCACTTTTGCATGATGGCTAATGCGCTATGTGATTGCTGGCTGCCTGCCTGTTGGCTCCAACTCTGTGAAACCTTGCAGCTGCGCTAGACTTCCGCTATGGAATGCAACGCACTATCTGAGGCAAAACAAGCAGAAGAGAAAGCGCTCATAGCAGCGCTGGGGAACTGGCAAGAACTGCCAGCACGGCATCAGCCGGTGTATCCCGATCCTGAAGCTGAGCACTGCGCAGTGCGTTATCTGCGCACGTTGCCGCCGCTAGTGTTTGCTGGCGAAACTGATCGCCTCACTGCGAAGCTTGCCCAGGCGAGTGCCGGTGAAGCATTCGTGCTCCAAGGCGGCGATTGCGCGGAGTCGTTCGCCGGATCCACGGCCGAACGAATCCGTGCCAAAATTCGCACAATTTTGCAGATGGCGGTGGTGCTCACCTATGGGGCATCAGTGCCAGTGATCAAAATTGGCCGTATGGCAGGTCAGTTTGCTAAACCGCGCTCCCAGGCCACCGAGGTGCGCGATGGTGTGGCGCTGCCCAGCTACATGGGGGACGCCGTCAATCACTATGAATTCACCCCTGAGGCGCGCACCCCTGATCCGCAACGGCTTGTGGAGGCTTATCAACATTCGGCAGCCACCCTTAATCTGATTAGGGCTTTCACGATGGGCGGGTTTGCGGATCTCTCCGAAGTGCACGAATGGAATATGGGGTTTTCTTCCAATCCGACCTATAAGCGCTACAACCAGTTGGCCGGGGAGATTGATAAAGCTATGCGCTTTATGAAAGCCGCGGGTGTGCCAGCCATGGCTTTTGGCAACGAAGATTTTTATTCTTCGCACGAAGCGTTGCTGCTCGATTATGAATATGCCATGACCCGCCTAGATTCCCGCACAAACACGCCATACAACACGGGAGCTCACTTCGTGTGGATTGGCGAGCGCACCCGCGATCCGAATGGAGCCCATGTGGAGATGCTTAGCCATGTGAAAAATCCAATCGGGGTGAAGCTCGGGCCCACGAGCACGCCAGATGATGCATTGCGGCTGATTGACAAACTTAATCCGCAGGGGATTCCGGGGAGGCTATCGCTGATTGTGCGCATGGGAGCTGAAAACGTGGAAGAAAAACTCCCTCCACTGCTGCGGGCAGTAAAGGCAGATGGGAGGCCAGTCACGTGGATGAACGATCCGATGCATGGCAACACCATCACCGCTGCTAATGGGTATAAAACTCGCCGGCTGAGCGATATCGTGGCGGAGATTAAAGGGTTTTTTGCGGCGCACTGTGCTGAAGGCACTCACCCTGGTGGGTTGCATATCGAACTCACTGGCGACGACGTGACGGAAGTGCTTGGCGGCGCCACAGAAATTAGTGAAGACACTCTCGCTGAGCGCTATGAGAGCCTCGTGGATCCGCGATTAAACCACCAGCAGGCCCTAGAGATGGCGTTCTTAGTGGCGGAGATGCTCAAAGATTCCACCCTGTGAAAAGCTTTCAGTTTGTGCAGAATTAAAGAATTCACAGCCTCTTTAGCTGCCAACTGTGCACGTTTAGCTGCCAACTGTGCACGGAGCCTGTGAGCGTGGCGCTGCGCGCTTGTGAGTATGGTGCCCCGCGCTTGTGGCGTGGATTTTTGTGCTCATGAGTATGGCTCCGCGCTTGTGAGCACAGCCCCGCGCAGAGTTCCTGCAAAAGCGCATGCTCACACCACAGTGATAGTGATGGTAGAACCTTTGCGTGCCTTGGCACCGGCAGCGGGATCTTGCAGCCGTACTGTGCCAAAATATCCGCCGAGAAATTCTTTCACACTCACGTTGAATCCTGCTTTTTCCAGTATTTGCGTGGCGTCTCCTTGCTGCTTGCCCACCACGTTTGGCACGTCTACTAGTTCGGGGCCTTTACTCACCACAATGGCAACGGCATCTCCGCGGAAGAGCTGTGTGCCGGGCCGTGGATTCACGGAAATGAGCGCTCCTTCGGCCACTGAATCTGAGAACTGCTCCGTGATCTGCACTGTGAAGCCTGTGGATTCGAGTAACTTTGCATAATCGGCGCCGCTGCGCTCCCCGAAAGCGGGCACTGTGAGTGGCTCTTTGCCCTTAGATATCACGATTGAAATAGTGGAATCGTGGGGCACGGATTTGCTGGCTGCTGGATCTTGTGAAATCACCACGCCTTTCGGCACAGTTTGAGACCATGCTTCTTTCACTGCTGGCACAAACCGAGCTTTGGTGAGTGTAGCTTGTGCTTCATCGCTGGCCATGCTCACCACGTTGGGCACAGTGAGATACTCCACGCCGTCGGAAACAATCACGGTGACTGGCTGTGATGGGTGAATCTTGGCGCCGCTCTCAGGATTGGTGCCGATCACTAGATCTTTTTTCACAGAATCCGAGAATTCGTGGGCATCAGTGGAGGTAAATCCTGCAGCTTTGAGTGTGGCTGTGGCTTGCTGCAGAGTTTTTCCGGCCACTGAGGGGATTGGCACGCGCAGCCCAGGGCCAGCTGTGAACCACCAATACCCGCCGCCACCGAGCGCTCCGAGTACCGCCACGATGAGTGCAGCGAGTACGAATGGCTTTTTCGAGCGCCGAGGCCGCTGCTGCTGTGAGGGCGTGAAAGTTTCTAAAGTGGTGGCGGTGCGTGGGGCACTAGGTGCATTAATCGTTCCCGAAGAGCTGAGGCTCTCAGCACCGCCGGAGGCATTGGGAGTGCTGAGCGTTTCGGAAGTTTTTGGGGCACTGGTGCTAGAGGCGCCAGTGCCAGAACTGCTGGTGGCTTCATATCGCTGCGTCTGAGCCGCTGATACACCAGGGCTAATCTCTGTGGCATTGCGGCTAGGCGTTGGCACACCAGGAGCAGAAAGTGGGGTGCCAACAAGATGTGCGCCGCCAGGGAGAGCAGCAGTGGGCTGGATTGGGGCTGACGCCGTCTCGGCCACTTTCGTGGGCACTTTTCGGGGGCGCGTGGGAAATACGGGAATGCGCCGGAGCAATTCGCTTGGGGGCAGCGCGGCTGTTGCTTGCTCCACGAGGGCGAGCGCGGTGCCGCCGTCGGCTGGGCGCTGCTGAGGATCTTTTGCGGTGAGCGCCGCAATTAAGGAATCGATATGAGCGGGAATCCAATCAGCGAGTGTGCTCAGCCGTGGCATCGGCTCATTGACGTGTGCGTATGCCACCGCAACGGGCGATTCGCCGGTGAACGGTTGCCGGCCGGCAATCAGTTCGTAGAGCATGATACCCACTGCATAAATATCGGCAGGGGCTGCAGAATTTCCGCCTTTCACGATTTCTGGAGCGATATAGGCCACCGTGCCCAGCAGCTGGCCGGAGTGGGAGCTGGTGGCATCACTCACCACTCGCGCTAAGCCGAAATCTCCCACTTTTGCCACAAAAGTGGGAGGCGCGAGAGGGTGTGCAGTGGGAATCGATTCAGTGAGCAAGATATTCTCTGGCTTCACATCGCGGTGAACGATACCTTTGCGGTGTGCAGCAGCGAGGGCAATCAGCACTTGGCGAGTGATATCTAGGGCAACGCCCAGCGTGAAAGAGCCATGCGTGGTGAGCTCGGAGCGTAAATCAGGGCCCTCCACCAGCTCCATTACGATATATGCCCGCTCTCCTTGAGCGCTGGAGAGCACTCCTTGATCGTGCACGTTTACGATATGGGGATTCGATAGTGCTGCGGCTGCACGGGCTTCCCGAATAAAACGCTCGGTAAAATCTGGCTGCTGTGCGAGATGTGGGTGGATAAACTTCACTGCCACTGCGCGCTGCAGGCGCATATCTGTGCCCCGATAGACGCTGGCCATGCCGCCGCGCGCCAGCAGGGCATCAATACGGTATCGCCCGTCTACGAGCGTGCCAAGAAGCGGATCAGTGGTTTTCACAACTTCCAGTTTAACTGCCTAGCAGGATCGCTTTCTGGCCAGTAGGAGGTGTGTTTGCCGGCGCGGTGTGGTGTATCCTGTGGGCGTGAGTGAAACCAATCAACCTCAATCTGCGCCGGCGCAGGAGCTGCCGGCTCTCGATGAATGGCTGTGGCTGCCTGATGTGGCCGAATTGCTTGGCGTGCGTGGGCGCGATGTGCGTGCCATGATCGGTGATCACCGGCTCGTGGCACTTCGGCGCGGCCCCAACAATGCGCTTGCCGTGAATGGGGCACAGTTTGTGAGAAAAGACGGAAAAATCGTGCCGCTTCCCGCGCTGCGAGGCACTCTCATTCAGTTGGCTGACGCCGGCTACAATGCTGAAGAATCGCTGCAGTGGCTGATGGCTCCCCACGCAGAGTTAGGAATGACGCCGTTCGAGGGGCTGCGCGGAGAGAAAACGCACGCGGTGCGCCGCGCAATTCAGTTCTTGGCGTTCTAGCGGGGTTCTAGTGTTGCCTTCGGCGCTCTAGCCATTGCTTCTGGTGCTCTGCCTCTGGTGCTCTAGCGTTACTTTTGCGCTCTGCCTTTGGTACTCTAGCCGTTGCCCTTTGGCTGATTTATGCGTTATTAGTGCGTGCGGCCAACCAGGCTTGCCGCAAGTTCTTGGAGCACAGAGAGCTCCAGGCTGCTTCGGGCAATAGCGCTATTCACGTGGGCTTCACGCTCGGCAATTAGCTCTTCGTGGCGGGCGTATGCTCCGCACCCCACGATAATGCTGCGAGCTTGAGCCAACTCTTCGGCCGAGAGCTGGCGGCCTATCCCCAGCAACGCATCAATTGTGCCGCGCTCTTGCGGAAGAGCCATCTCTCGAGTGAGGGCGATGAGCACAGTGCGTTTGCCTTCTGCGAGATCATCTCCAGCGGGTTTGCCAGTGGCGTGTGGATCTCCGAAAATTCCCAGTGCGTCGTCTCGAAGCTGGAAAGCTTCACCGAGCGGTAGGCAGATACTCTCGAGCTCGGTGAGAATATCCGGCTGAGCAGTGGAGGCGGAGAGCGTTTGATGAGCGAGCGCCAACTGGGCTCCCAGCAAAGTGGGAACTAGCACAGAATAGCGCGCGGCTTTGTGATAGAGCACAGCGAGAGCCCGCTCCATAGCAGCAGAGCCATGGAGCGAGAGCGGCTCGAATTCGCTGAGCGCATCTGTATACTGCCCAAATGCCACCTCTGTACACATAGCGTGGAAGAGCTCACGCACGCCGTGCTCACACACATTCTGGGAAGCTGCTGGCGAACGGTGGGAAGTGGTGAGTGGGCGGTGGGAAGCTGCTGGCGAAATCCCGGATTCCAGTGTGTAAGAGGCGAGTGACAGCACGTAGTCTCCAAGCAAAACAGCCATTTTCTCACCGAAACTAGGTGCAGACCCCAGCAGTGAGTGCGCTCTGTGCCACTGCGCATAAGCCACGTGAGCTGTGGGCACGCCGCGGCGCATGGAAGCGCCGTCAATCACGTCGTCATGAATAAGTGCAGAGAGCTGATAGAGCTCTAAGACGCTGCCGAGTGCCACCGGAAGCTCCGAAGTGGGCATCTCTTCGAGAGTATCAGGAGCGGCAGAGCAGCCAGCTTGGAACCCGGCTAGTGCAAAAAGGGCACGGGTGCGTTTTCCTCCGTGTGATAGAGCGATGGCTGGTGCGAGAAAATCCGTGGCTAGCGCTGCCGGCGTGTGCATCGCAAAAGGTGGGGGAGCTGCCCAGATGTGTTCGAGGTTTGTATTCACAGCTTGCCGGAATCGGGATATCACGCTTGCCATGAAAATAGTATACCGAGGAGAGAGCTCATCATGTTGTTTGAGGTGGGCCGGGCTAGGTGTTGTTTGAGGTGGGCCGGGCTAGCTGCAATGAGGCTAGCCGCAATGAGAGAGGCTCTAATATGAGGCTGAATAAGACTGGCTCTAATATGAGGCTGGCTTTAGCAAAGTTGGCTTGAACGAAGTTGGCTTTAGCAAAGTTGGCTTTAGCAAGGCCAGCCTTAATACGCTTGAACGAGGCCAGCTTTAATAGGCTTAACAGAGCCAACCTTAATAGTGCGGCTTTAATAAAGCATGCGGCGTCTGATGTGAGCACCGTCGTTGCATTTAGTGCGATCGTTGTGTTCAATGCGATCGCACCACCTGGAGTGATTAGATGCGCTCAACACTTGTGCACATTCGGTATGACGGGTACGAGTTCAGTATGACGTTCGGTATGGTGGGACGTACCGTTCAGTATGAGGGCGCGCGCAGTGTGCACAAGAGCATAGTGCGGGATAGATATCCACAGTTATTTATGCAGAGCCCTTGCGATGCTAAAAATGCGCTGTGATAGTGGCATGAGCACGAACGATATGCCACACGTAACTATCACCCAGCCAGCAGAAGTGGCGCTAGTGATCGCATATATGCTTGGCTATTGGCCTGGCAATGCACTGGTGGCGCTCGCGGTCATGCGTGAGCGGCCATGTGTGCGCGCTCGCATAGGGCAAGGGGCTAGCGATGTATCGGTCACTTGCGCTTCGCCGCCTGGAACGGCAGCTTTAGATCAATTGGGGAAGGCTGTGTTGCCCGAGGCAGCGGTGTTGTCTAAAACGGTGGGAGATCGTTCCAATAAAGTGGGGGAGCCTCCCAATACCGGGGAGCCTGAATCGCGCTCGCATAGAGCACGCCGCTTTTCGGGGGAGCCTCCCAATGCTGGAGAGCTTCTCAATGCTTCTGATGAGTTTTCAGCTGCTGGGCCACTCATGAATTTCCATATTCCGCCGCTAGAAAGCAGAGCGCGGGCAACGGCACGAGAGCCACCACTCTCGGGGCAGGCGATTGCGGCTCAGCTGCGAGAATTTGTATGCACATTTCGTGTGAAAACTCTAGCATTAGCCTGGTTTTGTGAGGATCTGGAGCAAGAAATACGGCTCCTAGGGCAGCTGGAAGAGTTAATTGCTGCTGTGGCACAAATGTCTGCTGCGCGTTCACGTGAGAGCACATTGGTGAATGTGGTGTTCACTGTGGTAGATCGAGAGCACTGGTTAGATGTAGGTGCGTTCTGTGAAGCGAGCTTCAAGCGGGAAACTGTGCGGGTGCCGCATAGGGCAGTTCGCCCGATCTCGGAGGTGCTCGCCTCGCAAGTGGGGATTGCCCTCAACGTGCGTGCTCTTGGCTCGGCGCGCCCCGATTTTCCAGAAGTTATATCGGCTCGTGCACAGGCTGTGGCAGCTCAAGCGTGGGGGCGAGGAATGCACCGCGCATATCGAGAAATGCTGTTGAAAGGTATGGGTAATACTCAGGAGTTTACTGTCACGCGTTGGAATCGTGTGCTGCGTGTGCTGCTCAACAATCAGGATCGCGTGCTGCTCAACAATCAGGATAAATTAGGTGGCCGAGATAGGCGAGATAGTGAAGAAATTTTATGGGGCGCTGTGGTGGGCGGCGCACAGCGTGCCGGAATCCTGCTCGCCCAGCTGAACAATCAGAACATACGTGATCGAGTGATTCTTTTCGCGGTTGCGCCCACAGTGAATAGCATGGCAGGAATCCGGGATCGCCAACTCGTGCGCTTAATGAGCGAGGCGAGCAGAGTTGCCCCTAATTTTCGCAGAATCCGCCGCGTTATTGGGCTGCTCACTTTTCTCACAGAATTAGCGCCTCATGACGGTGCTCAAGGTCTTGCCACCACGGCGTATCTTTACTGGTGGCTCGGGAGTGGAAGTATGGCTGGCAAAGTGGCGCAAAGTGCTCTTGATCGGGATAGGGAATGTTCAATGGCTCATCTGGTGCGCTATGCGGTGCAAGTGCATTTACCTCCTCCGTGGGTGGAAGTTTGATGTGCCGGTGGTTCGGTGTTTGTTTGCTGTGGCGAGCGCTGCTTCGAGTGTGGAAGTTTGATGGGCCGCGCTGGCTCGCAGCTTGACGGCGCATGGTTTAGCAGCTTGGCGACGCATGGTTTAGCAGCTCGGCAGCTTGGCGGCTCGTATGTGAGATGTCTCAATGTGAGATGGCTAAAACTCTGGTGGAGCTGACTGAAGAGCAGGTAGAAATAGACGATTAATGGCGAATCGTAGGGAATAATCCCGATGGTGTTCACGTTCAAAGTAACGGTGATATTTAATGTTACACGGTCTTTCGGGCTATAATACTCGAGCTGAGTGCGGGATTAAAAGCGATGAAGGCGATTAGCGTGGAAAGGGCACACGTGGCTGCTGCGAATGCAAAAACAAAAGCGAAAGCTGCAAAGGCATCAATGGCGTCTGAGAAAGCGTCAGCCCCAGTGGCTGTGAGCGATGCCAGTGAGATGGTGGCGCCGGTGAAGCGTGCCCATAAATCGGAATGGGAAGCGTATCGGGTGGCGCGGGGAGAGCTCACTCCCGCTGAAGCGCAGGCAAAAACTAAAGATCAATTGATCAATTTTGTGCCAGAGGAAAAGCCTGATGCTCAAAGCTCCGCAGCTGGTGGTGCGGCGGCTAAGGCTACTCGTGGCGATGGCAAGAAAAACAAGGGTGCTAAGGCGGCGAGTGCTGCGGCCGGTAAAGCTGGCAAACGCGCGAAGAGTGCAAAGAAAGCGGCTGCAGATGATACAGATGTCAGCTCTGCTGAGCATCTACACGCAGATTCTGATGATCTCGAAGATCCTGATCTCGATTCCGAGGAAACTCCAGATGAACCCGATGTGATCGACGAAGAAGAGATCGATCTTGACGACGAACCCGATGATGTAGACGATGATGACGATCCTGATTCTGATGGCCTGAACGACGACGTCGAAGATGATTCAGCCGATGAGGAAGAAGATTCCAGCGCGGAATCCTCCGATGAAGTTGAGGGATCTGATGCTGTGGTGGTGACGGCGCGGAGTGCCCGAGCCCGGCAATCGGGAGCTTTTGTGATGAAAGATTCCGATGAAACTGACGAGCCACAGCAGCGGGTGCATGTGGCTGGCGCCACGGCAGATCCTGTGAAAGATTATTTGAAGCAGATCGGCAAGGTGGCGCTGCTGAACGCTGAGCAAGAGGTGGAGCTAGCTAAACGAATCGAAGCTGGCCTCTACGCCAGGCACTTGCTGGAAACCACGCAGATCACTGATCCAAAGCATCGCAGAGAGCTTGTGCTGATCTCTCGTGATGGGCACAATGCTAAGAATCACTTGCTAGAGGCAAATTTGCGCCTTGTAGTGAGCTTGGCTAAGCGATACACCGGCCGAGGTATGCTCTTCTTGGATCTTATTCAAGAGGGCAATCTGGGGCTAGTGCGTGCTGTGGAGAAATTTGATTACGCCAAGGGATATAAGTTCTCCACATATGCCACATGGTGGATTCGCCAGGCGATCACTCGCGCTATGGCAGATCAGGCACGCACGATCCGCATTCCGGTGCATATGGTGGAAGTGATCAATAAGCTCGCGCGGGTGCAGCGGCAGATGTTGCAAGATCTGGGGCGCGAACCCACTGTGCCGGAGCTTGCTAAAGAGCTGGATATGACGGAAGAAAAAGTGGTGGAAGTGCAAAAATATGGCCGCGAGCCAATCTCACTGCACACTCCGCTAGGCGAAGATGGAGATAGCGAATTCGGCGATCTCATCGAGGATTCTGAAGCTGTGGCTCCCACTGAAGCCGTGGATCATATGCTGCTCCAAGAGCAGCTGCGGCAAGTGCTCGATACGCTTTCTGAACGTGAAGCCGGTGTGGTGGCTATGCGGTTTGGCATGACGGACGGCCAGGCTAAAACTCTTGATGAGATTGGCAAGGTGTATGGAGTAACTCGTGAGCGGATTCGCCAGATTGAATCCAAGACTATGAGCAAGCTGCGCCACCCTTCGCGTTCTCAAGTGCTGCGAGACTATCTGGAGTGAGCTTGTTGCGCTGTTTGTGCGCGATAGGCAGCGCACAAACAGGCGCTATATACGCACAAATGGATACAGATACACAGCTGGTGTAGATCAAGCTGGTATCAATGAGGGCGGCCGCTCAAGCCGAGTTCTCTCTCCTTGTGTATTCTCTCTCCTTGTGTAGTGGCCTTATGCTGCTCTTTATGGCCGCCACGGCTCAGCAGTGAGCCACTGAGCAGGCAACACACGGCGGCCTTCGCGGTTACTCGCTTGATCGGTGAATCGTTCACCGCGCTGTTCGCAATTCACGTAATAACGCAATAAGTCTGCAGCTATGCGGGCATCAGACAGCCCACGATGATCTTGGCTCTCTGCAATCCCGAGGTGCTGGGCCAAACCGATAAGTGAATGTGAGCCAGGTGGGCAGTAGATTCGGCTCTGATCCATAGTGCACACGGTGTTAATGCCATAGATTGTGTGATATTTCCGCGCTCGGGCGAATTCTCGGTTGAGAAATCCTTGGTCAAATTGAGCGTTGTGTGCCACAAAGATTCTGCCGTTGAGCAAATCCACGAGCTCTGGAATCAGCTGTGAAAACGTGGGAGCACCGGCCACATCGGCATCGAAGAGGCCATGCACTCGGCTAGCTTTCACGTGTTGTTCAGGATTTACGAGAGTGCTCCATTCGCGCTCCACCTCAAGTGCTCCGTTGAGCTGAAGCACTCCAATTTCGATCACGCGCTCATTCATGGGGTTGAGGCCAGTGGTTTCCACATCAACCACTGCAAACGATCGTTCGCCAAGCAGTGAGTAAGTGGAATCAGTGCGCATGAGTTCAGCATAGCGCAGCCTCGCCATTGAGGAGAGCGGCGCAGCTGCCATGCAATTCCTCTTGGTCTTTTTATGCCGCTACTCAGCTACTGTGATTCAGGGCAAGCGTTTCCTTCCGAAAAATCACGCAGCTGCCCGCTATGCTAGTGGGGTGCCAAAAACTGCTGAAAATTCAACGAAACGAACTCCTAGCGAAGCGTATTCCGCGCGTCATCTGCAAGTACTTGAAGGGCTGGAAGCCGTGCGCAAGCGCCCTGGTATGTATATCGGATCCACGGATTCTCGTGGGCTGATGCATTGTGCTTGGGAAATTATCGACAACGCCGTTGATGAAGCGTTGGAAGGATATGCCAAGAATATCGGAGTTACTCTCTATGCCGATGGCTCTCTGGAAGTCACAGACGACGGCCGCGGAATTCCAGTTGATGAAGTGCCGGGCACGGGTGCATCGGGTGTGGAAGTGGTGTACACAAAACTGCATGCTGGGGGAAAATTTGGCGGCGGATCATACTCTGCATCGGGCGGTTTGCACGGTGTGGGTGCCTCGGTAGTCAACGCTCTCTCTGAGCGGCTTGAAGTGGAGGTGCGACGCGAGGGCAAAGCCTGGGCGATGAGCTTTATGCGCGGGGAGCCTGGCGTGTTCACAGATCGCGGAGCTACGCTACGCCCCGATGCTCCGTTCACGCCATTTGCAGATTCTGATGAGCCCTCTGAGCTGCGCGTGGTGGGGAAAGGCAACAAGAAAATCACGGGCACCAAAGTGCGCTTTTGGGCAGATCCTGAGATTTTCCCAGATGGCACAGCTTTTCACTATCCAGAGTTAATCGAACGGGTGCGGGAAAAAGCATTTCTGGTGCCAGGGCTACACATTCATGTGCGCGATGAGCGCCCGGCGAGTGTGCCTACGAGTGCAGCTGCGTTGGCAGAGCAGCCAGCTCCGGTGGAAGAAGATTTTCTCTTTGCCGGCGGCGTGGTGGATTTCGTGGATTATCTCGCAAAAGATGCGCCCGTCACTGGAGTAATGCATCTCGCAGGGGCAGGAGAATTCGCGGAAACGGTGCAGGCTCTCGATCCGGAAACGGGCCACTTAAAACCGCAAGATGTGGTGCGCCACTGTGCAGTGGATATCGCATTACGCTGGGGCACAGGATACGAAACCGTGGAGGAATCGTTTGTCAATATTGTGGCCACCCCCAAGGGAGGCACCCATCTCACAGGTTTTGAGCAGGGGCTTCTCAAAGCGATGCGCGCACAGATTGAGGCTAAATCTCGCACACTGAAGATCGGTGCGAAAGAGCCAAAAATCGAGAAAGATGATGTGCTTGCCGGCATGACGGCGGTGATCACGGTGAGCTTCCCAGAGCCACAGTTTGAGGGGCAGACTAAAGAGATTCTTGGCACCTCGCCAATTCGGGGGATTGTGGCCAAAGTGGTGGAAGAGGAATTCACAAAAATTCTCACCAGCACAAAGCGAGATACTAAAACGGAAAACCAGCGGTTGCTGGAAAAAGTGGTGGCTGAGATGCGGGCTCGTGTGGCAGCGCGCACGCAAAAAGAAATTTCACGGCGCAAGAATGCCCTGGAAACTAGCACGCTGCCAGCTAAGCTCGCCGATTGCCGGAGCGAAGACGTGAAGCGAACGGAGCTCTTTATCGTGGAGGGGGATTCGGCGTTAGGCACCGCAAAATTGGCTCGCAACAGCGAATTTCAAGCGCTGCTTCCAATCCGTGGAAAGATCTTGAACGTGCAGAAAGCCTCACCGGCAGATATTTTGAAAAATGCTGAAGTCTCTGCGATTATCCAGGTGGTTGGCGCCGGCTCCGGGCGCACTTTCGATATTGAGGCGGCGCGCTACGGCAAGGTGATCTTTATGACAGACGCCGATGTGGACGGTGCCCATATCCGCACCTTATTGCTCACGTTGTTTTTCCGCTATATGCGCCCGCTCGTGGAGGCGGGGCGTGTGTATGCGGCAGTGCCCCCGTTGCATCGCGTGGAAGTGGCTGGCAGCGGCAAACGCGAGCGCGAATATATCTACACCTATTCTGATGCCGAGTTGCACCAGGTGCTGGCTCGCCTTTCCAAAGAGGGGAAGCACTATAAAGAGCCGATTCAGCGCTATAAAGGCCTCGGTGAGATGGACGCCGATCAGCTTGCTGAAACTACGATGGATCCTGCACACCGCACGTTACGGAGAATATCGATGGACGACGTGGCTGCCTTAAACTACGCTGAAGAAACGTTTGAGCTGCTCATGGGATCAGATGTGGCGCCACGCAAAGATTTTATTGTGGAGGGAGCAGCAAGCATTTCTCGCGATCAAATTGATGCTTAGCCGATGATTGTTGATACTTAGCTGATGGTTGCCCACCACGATTAGTGGTGGGCAACCATCACGGTGTGCTCGCAGAACTGTTCAGGCTGCCAGAAGTGGCCAGTTTTTGCGAAGCCATGCCTAGGCACTATTTTTTAGCTGCGGTGCGGCCAACAAAATCATTCATAGTGGAGTTGATACCAAAAATATCGAGCACCCGATCCACGAATGGCACAGGGAATGGCTGGAGCAGCTGCACGAGCCGCACGATTGGCGGATTCACTTTCATCTGAGTGCCGGCTTCAATAGCATCGAGCACCTGCTCAGCAGCCTGCTCAGGGCGTAAAATTGGCAGTAAGTGCTTGAATTTTGTGGTGACGCCCTCAAACATGCCAGTGCCAATGTAATAAGGGCAGTAAACGAGGGTGTGCACGTGAGAGCCGTGATGGCGCAATTCTGCTCGTAGGCTTTGGGCAAATCCCACTGCTCCGAACTTTGATCCGGCGTAATCGGTCTGCCGAGCCACACCCACCAGCCCTGCTGCTGAAGCGATAGTCACCACAGAGCCTTTATCGCGTTCGATCATGCCGGGGAGAAACTCGCGGGTGGTGCGATAGTGGGAGAGTGTGTTTACTGCGAAAGTGCGCTGCACATCGGCATCAGAAAGTTTGAGGAATTCTTTTCCGGTGACGATCCCAGCGTTGTTGATGAGGATATCTACTCGCCCAAAGTGCTGAAGCGCTGCCTGGGCGGCAGAGCTCACGGAATCAGCATCGGTAACGTCTACTTTGGCCGTGAGCGTTTCTAAGCTCGCACTTGCCGCAGCGCTTTCTGCAAGCCGCGCGGTTTCCTTAGCTCCGGTTTCGTTGAGATCCCACACGATCACACCTTTAGCGCCGCGCCGTGCAGCCCCCACTGCCATGAGCCGGCCAATGCCAGATCCGGCACCTGTAACCAGCACTACAGCGCCTTTGAGGGGCACTTCGATGGGGCGCGGGAAAAGCCCTTTCGTAGCTGAGCTCACTGCAGCGCAAATTGGATTCTTAGCCATAGCGGTCTCCTTTGATCAAATAAAAACTAAGCGAACGATGTGGGTGCACCGAGCGCACCCGTGCCAGAACTATTCCGGTATGGATAGCGCCATTCTATCTGAGCACGGGTGCGCTGTGCGGCCAGAACGAAGTGTCAATTTTCTGGGAATTCTATGGGAAATTGGCCATATATCAAGGATTTACACCCTGAAAACTTTGGGCGTTGGGCCGCTGCCCAGACCGGATTTGGGCAGCGGCCCAACGCCCAGGCAAAAGCACGTCACATGCTGGGGTATCGTTCGTGAATCCGGCAGAAACAAACGCCCAGGCAAAAGCACCCCGCATTGCGCTGGAAGAGCAAAAATCGGCGCCAGAACCCCACGCTCAGCCCCGGATATAAGCAGCGGCCTAACGCCCAGGCAAAAGCACGAAAAGAATTCATAAATAATCAGCGCAAGAGATGGCCCCCGGCAAGAAGTGCCC
>JALELI010000011.1 GCA_022768785.1 Arcanobacterium sp.
GAGTGGAATGTGCAGGTACGCTGGAGTGGGCGAGCGCCAAAGCTCTGGCGCTCGGTGCTTCGTGAACTTCACGAGGCGGAGGAGCTGACGGCGCATTGCACCGGAATGGTATTGAATTTTTGTATGAACTACGGTGGGCAAGCTGAGATTGTAGACGCCGTGCGAGCGATTGCGCAGCGAGTGGCAGCTGGTGAACTCAGCGCGAAGGCAATTACCGTGAATACCATTGAGCAGGCGCTCTATCAACCTACTCTGCCTCCTGTGGATCTTTTTATTCGCAGTGGCGGAGAGCAGCGCACGAGCAATTTCTTGCTGTGGCAGGCTGCGTATGCTGAGCTGATGTTTGTGCCTGAGCCGTGGCCAGAGTTCACGCGCGAAACTCTCTGGCGGTGCCTGAACGATTTTAGCGGGCGAAATCGCCGGTTTGGTGCAGCTATAGACAGGGTGCCTTCTAATGTTTGATTTTTTCGAGCGGCTACTTGGTTCGCCAGGGCTAGATGCGGTGATCTATCTACTGGTGGGCGTGGGAGGAATCGGGATCGCCTGGCTCGAGATGCCAGGGGCGACGGAAAAGAAAACGAAGCGACGACGCAGTTTAATGCAGCGCTGGCAGCTAGCTGGAAAGCGCGTGCACGCTGAATTTTATTGCGGCTGCGTGGCGCTTATCTTTGCTGCGCTCTCGATAGCAGCGCTAGCGGGTGCGCTATAAGGCGGCGAATGAGCCAGCTGAGCGTGGCTGCAGTGCCTGGGTTACACTGTGCATCAGATGGTACCGACCACGAGGAGCAGCTATGGCAGATGAGTTTTTGCGCACAATCGACGTGCGAGGCAAACAGTTTTCGCGCACACAGCTAGCAGCCATGCTGCCCCGAGCTGCGGTAGATGTGGAGCAGGCGCTAAAAGCTGTGCTCCCGATTATTGATCGTGTGCGGAGCGGGGGAGCTCGAGTATTGCGTGATCTCGCAGAGCACTTTGATGGAGTGCGCCCCTTACATCTTAGAGTTCCGCAGGAGGCGCTCGATACGGCGGAAGCGAGCCTTTCTGATGAGCTGCGCACAGCGCTAGAGATTTCGATTGTGCACAATCAGCGGGGCCATCGGGCCCAGCTTCCACAGCCTGCCACCACTGAAATTACCCCTGGAGGGATTGTGCGTCAGCGCTGGATTCCAGTGGAACGAGTGGGGCTGTATGTGCCTGGAGGGCTGGCCGTATATCCCAGTTCTGTGATTCACAATGTGGTGGCTGCGCAAGTGGCTGGAGTACGCCAGATTGCGCTTGCGTCACCGCCGCAGAAAGCGTTTGGCGGATTGCCACACCCCACGATTTTGGCTGCTTGCAAGCTACTCGGCATCACAGAGGTGTATGCCGTGGGAGGTGCTCAGGCAATTGCAATGTTTGCATACGGAGCTGCTGGAGAAGCAGCTACGAGTGACGGCTCTGTGCTGTGTGAACCAGTTGATGTGGTCACGGGCCCCGGCAATATTTACGTGGCAGCTGCAAAGCGGGCTGTGCATGGAATTGTGGGGATCGATGCTGAGGCTGGCACCACCGAAATTGGGATTATCGCCGATCGTGATGCGAATCCGGAATTTGTGGCAGCTGATATGCTCAGCCAGGCCGAGCACGATCCGGCAGCGGCGAGCGTGTTGATCACGGATTCTCCAGAGCTGGCAGCCGCCGTCGATCAGGCTTTAATCCGCCAAGCTGCGGAAACTAAGCACGCCGAGCGAGTGCGGCAGGCACTCACTGGCCCTCAGTCGGGCGTGGTGCTCACAGATTCGCTAGCTGATTCTGTGGCGGTGGCTAATGCGTATGGGGCGGAGCACCTGGAGATACACACTCGTGATGCGGCAACTGTGGCACAGCAGATTCACAATGCTGGGGCAGTGTTTGTGGGGGCATATTCTCCAGTGCCGCTTGGTGATTATATGGCCGGATCGAATCACGTGCTACCGACTGGTGGCACAGCGCGTTTCACTTCTGGGCTGAATGTGATGGCCTATATCAAATCGGTGCAGGAGATCGAATATACGCAGCCGGCAATGGCCGAATTGTATGAGCCGCTGCGAGCGCTTGCTCTCGATGAAGATTTGCCAGCACACGCTCACTCGTTGCAGGTGCGTGTGGAGCAACAGTATACAAAATAGTGAGCGGGCTGAGGGGCTCTCGTATCAGAGTGGGTGCTTGCCGTACCCCAAAATTTAGATAGTAAGTGGCACGTTAGTGAGGGCTCTACTGGCGCTATCCGCAGTGAGCACGCCACGATTTAAAGTGGCGCGTTAGTGGGGCTCTACTGTAGTTGGGGTGCGCTGATCTCATTACTTTTCTGCCACGGCGCGATCGAGGGGGCTCTACTGTAGTGGGGGGCGCTACTGTGGAGCTGTCAATTTTCACTGGCGCCACCTGCAGTCAATGAGAGCAGCCTAGTGTATTTCTGTACTGTGCGGGTATCTGAGGCATAGCTCGGCGCGCTAGAGCACCAAGCAGTTCTCTGTGCCATTGGCGGCGCCTCAGGCGGCGAGCCCACCCACTAATGTGCCAATGCCGTAGGTGACGATCATGGCGAGATTGCCCCATACGATATTGCGGAGTGTGGCGCGGAAGATTGGCGCATTGCCGAGCTTTGCAGAAACCGAGCCAGTGATTGCGAGTGCGATGCTCACCGCGGCCACGGTGAAATTCACGGAGATAGCCGGTGGCGTGAGCACGATTGCAAGCAGCGGGATAAGCGCGCCAAGAATGAAACTGACCATCGACGAAAGCGCCGCGTGCCAGGGATTCGTGAGCTCATCGGGGTCGATCCCAAGCTCAAATTTTGCATGCGCTCCGATTGCGTCGCGTTCCGAAAGCTCGCGTGCCATGCGCTGCGCCAAAATTCGTGATACCCCATCATGTGCGATGAGGCCGGCGAGGCGCCGCTCAGCTTTCTCGGGCTCTTGATCGATAAGCACTCGTTGGCGAGCTAGTGCAGCGCGTTCGGCGTCACGCTGGGTACTCACAGAAACATACTCTCCAGCGGCCATCGAGAGGGCTCCAGCCACCAGCCCGGCCACACCAGAAATCAACAGAGCACTGCCAGTGAGTGAAGCGCCCGAAACCCCCACCACTAGGCCTGCAGTGGAGACGATTCCATCGTTTGCGCCGAGCACGCCGGCGCGCAGCCAGTTGAGTTTAGAGCTCATCTGGCTTTCTTGAGAGCTCACCAGATCAAGCGGAGTAGGGTCTGTTGCGATTGCTTCGCAAGCACGGCACGAATCGGGATCGGGAGAAGCCGCGCACGCTACAACGAGTTTGTCGAAATTCTCGGTGCCGATTGTCTCTGGATAGACCTTGGTTGGGGTGTTCATGGGGTTCACGTTAGTGCTCGTTTTAGGCGAAAGATAGCAAGGTTAGGCTCTCCTGGGTGGTGAGATTCTGCCGGTATTTCTGGCGATAGCTGCACTCAGCTGGAGCTGGCGGTTGGGAATGAAGTTTTATCTGGGTGCTTCTGCAATGGGGAATGGGTGAGGGGGTGATAGGAGCCAATTCGAGACTTCTGAATTTTTCCGGTAGGCAGCGTTTAGACTGGTATCAGAGCAGATGGGTGGTGTTTGCTCAATGCAATGGGCGGGGGGGTGCTCAATGCGTGAGTGCCACCCATCGCGGCGAGAGCCGTGGTTACGGAAAGATCAAGGCGCCGTTGATGAGCGGCGTCAATAAAAAGGGGAGTGTGAATGACGGCCAATCTTCCTGTGCGTTCGGAGTTAGTGGGCGAGAGCCCTTATGGGGCACCGCAGCTCAGCGTGCCAGTGCTGCTGAATGTGAATGAGAATCCGTATGCCCCAGCTCCCGAAGTGGTGGAAGGTATCGCGCAGCAGGTGGTGCAGGCTGCGGTGCAGCTCAACCGCTATCCAGATCGCGATTTTGAGCAGCTGCGCTCAGATTTAGCGGATTATCTGGCAGAAGAATCCGGAGTGCAGCTCCCTCCGGAGCAGATTTGGGCTGCAAACGGCTCGAATGAAGTGATGCTCCAGCTCCTGCAGGCTTTCGGTGGGCCAGGGCGCGTGGCGGTGAGTTTTGCACCCACCTATTCGATGTATCCCGAGTATGCTCGCGATGCTTTCACGCGGTATGTGGCTGGCGCTCGGAAGCCAGATTTTTCGCTCGATTTTGATGAGATACGCCGAGTGCTCACCGAAGAGCGCCCCGCGATATTGCTGCTGGCTTCGCCAAACAATCCAACGGGCACGGCTGTGCCGCTCCAAGAGTTGCGTGAGGTGCTCGAACTCACGGTGGAGAGTGGGCCGGTGGTGCGAGCTCCAGCGGAAGCGGTAGCGAGTGCGCATGTGGCTGACCGGGCGGAATCGGATGTGGGGGCACAGACGGCTCAGCCGTCATTCACAGCTAATGATCCTTCGGGAAATGATCACGGTGCTGGTGCAACGCCATCAAATACGCCTGCTGGTTCTGAGGCAAAGCTGTCGATAGAGCTGCCGAGCAGCACGATCGTGGTAGTTGATGAGGCATACGGAGAATTCCGCCGCGCCGGGGTGCCGAGTGCCCTGGAGTTGCTTGAGGAATTCCCACATCTCGTAGTGAGCCGCACAATGAGTAAAGCGTTTGGAGCAGCAGGGCTTCGCCTCGGATATATGGCAGCGAGCCGCGCCATTATTGAGCAAGTGATGCTTGTGCGACTGCCATATCACCTCTCTGCGCTCACTCAAGCGGCTGCGCATGCCGCGTTGGCGCATCGGAGTTCACTCATGGCACAGGTGGCGCAGCTGCGGGTAGATCGAGATCAGCTCGCCCGCGATATTGCCGAATTGGGGTTCACAGTGGCCCCATCAGATGCAAATTTCGTGTTTTTTGGAGTGCTGAAAGATCGCCATGCGGTGTGGCAAGGATTGCTGGATCGGGGAGTGCTGATTCGGGAGGTTGGCCCAGATGGCTGGCTGCGCGTGAGTGTGGGAACGCCAGAGGAGAACCGAGCATTTATGGCGGCATTGCGAGAAGTGGTGCGAGAAGTGGTGCCCTGAAAGCAGTGTACGAGAGATAAGAGTGCTGATCCACGATAGAGTGTGGAAAGCAGAGTGGTAGTTGGAAAGCACCAGAGTGCGAAAGCAGCTGCAGGGCTGTGAGCACTGAAATATGAGAGTGTTGAAAGTGGGAAGCGATGGAAGAAGTGATGACGCCGCGCACCGCGCATATCGAGCGCAGCACGAGTGAGAGCACTATTGATGTGCGTCTCACTCTAGACGGCACAGGGCAATCAAAGATTTCTACCGGGGTGCCTTTTTATGATCACATGCTCACAGCGCTCGCCAAGCATTCTCTGATAGATCTTGCAGTGCAGGCCACTGGCGATATCGATGTTGATGTGCACCACACTGTAGAAGATACTGCTATTTGTCTAGGGCAGGCACTGCGCGTAGCGTTAGGCGATAAACGCGGGATTGTGCGCTTTGGAGATGCCACTGTGCCACTTGATGAGGCGTTGGCGCGCGCTGTAGTAGATGTGGCCGGCAGGCCATACGTTGTGCACCGTGGGGAGCCAGAGGGGCAGCAATATCATTTAATTGGCGGGCATTTCACAGGGGCGCTCACGCGCCACGTGCTGGAATCTTTCGCATTGAATGCGGGGATCTGCGTGCACGTGGAGTTATTGTATGGGCGCGATCCGCACCACATAGTAGAAGCACAGTTCAAAGCGCTGGCACGGGCACTCCGTACTGCGGTGGCAATTGATCCGCGGGTGCAGGGTGTGCCGAGCACGAAAGGAGCATTGTGAGCTCGCGGAAAAGGTATGTAGTTCTCACCCCATTTGCTCAGACAGAAGTGGTGGCTGGCGTGGCTGCACTGCACGGAATTGAAGCAGACGTGGTGGCTACACAATCAGGGGCCGTACTAGTGCGCGATGTTCCCGTGCCCACATTTGATGATTGGGATATCTCCGAACTGCTCGGCGTAGCTGCCTCTGATTCTGCGGAAGCTTTATCCTCGGCGGCTGCGGAAGCGTCTGAAAAACTGGCTGGGGCTGGAGCTCTACAGGGCGATACGGGCGTGAGAGAAGAGCCGTCTCAGCAGGCAGATCTTGATCAGCAGGTGGACGACACAGATCCTTTTGCGGTGGCCGCTGTGTTTTCGCGGCTTTCTCCTTATGGGGTAGTGCTGTTCCAAGCCGAGCTAGGAGACGACGTGGGCGGCGAAGATGGAGTGTCTGGCTTAGTGAGTGCCCAGCGGGTGATTGGAGGGAAGGCAGGAGAAGAGCTGCACGCTGGCCTGCTCCTCAATTCGCTCGATCCAGAGCTTGAGGATCTGGTGTTGGGATTGCGCCCGATCGATGAGATCGATCCGCATGTGATTCACCCAGAAGCTGCGCAAGCCTTAGTACGCGGCAGCAGTGCAGCTGGTGATCCAGCTGATTCGGCCGATCCAGCTTCGCCGGAGTCTGCAGCTTCGGATTCTCGCTCATCGGGTGCCGCCGCAGATTCCACTTTTCCAGATTCCGCCGCCCCAGATTCTGCTCCAGGGGCCGGTGGTGTGCAGTGAGTGCTCATGTGGTGGTGCTCGATGCGGGCACAGGAAATGTGCGATCTGCAGTTCGCGCACTGCAGCGAGTGGGGGCACAGGTGCAGCTCACTGCGGATTATGATGCCGTGATGGCGGCCGATGGGTTGGTAGTGCCTGGAGTGGGAGCATTTCGCGCCGTTATGGAGAAAATGCAGCACGTGCGGGCAGAGCGCATGATTGAACGACGCATTGCTGGTGGTCAAGCAGTGTTGGGGATCTGCGTGGGGCTGCAAGTACTTTTCGAACGTGGCACTGAACGCTCTGAAGCGGCGGCAGACGGCGCGTGGCCAGGGCTGGGGCAGTGGCCAGGCTCTGTGGATCTATTACCGGCAGCTGTGGTGCCGCATATGGGGTGGAGCCCGGTGCAGGCGGCTCCAGATTCAGTGCTGCTCGATGGGCTCGATGGTGAGCGTTTCTATTTTGTGCACTCCTATGCAGTGCAGAGCGATCCAACTGCCCAGCTAGAAGCTGAAGGCACCCTTTCGGGCGCTGCGCCAAAAGTTTCGTGGGCTGAACATAAGGTGCGCTTTGTGGCTGCTATCGAGCAAGGGCAGCTATATGCCACACAATTTCACCCGGAGAAATCTGGCGATGCAGGGGCCGAGTTGCTGCGCAATTGGGTGCGTGCGATTGAGTAGGGCGAGTAGTGCGTATGAGATCACGTGGGCGCAACGTTGAGTGATTGGGTGAACTAGCTTGTGGGACCAAGGAACACACTGGAACACAATCGGGGGCATACTGCACTGCAGAGCGCTCAGTAGCCATGCTTGGTAAACGTCAGGTTCGATAGTGCGGCAGAGTTCATAAAGCTATAAAAGCTCATGCAGCGATCACATAAATTAGCTCATGAGCGAGCACATAAGGAGAGAGCTATGGAAACACTGCAGATTTTTCCTGCTGTTGATGTGGTTAATGGCCGTGCGGTGCGTTTAGTGCGTGGCGAAGCGGGCACCGAACACGATTACGGAGATCCGGCTGCAGCAGTGGCAGCTTTCGTGAGTGCAGGAGCACAGTGGGTGCACATGGTAGATCTCGATGCCGCATTTGGCCGTGGCTCAAACCACGATCTGCTGGAGCAGATCGTGGCATCAGTGCAAGGGGTGCATATTGAGCTGTCGGGAGGAATCCGAGATACTCCCGCTCTGGAGCGAGCGCTTGCAGCTGGTGCTAGCCGGGTGAACATTGGCACGGCTGCCCTTGAAAATCCGCAGTGGACGGCAGATATGATTGCCCGCTATGGGGAGCAGGTGGCTGTGGGGCTCGATGTGCGCGGAGAAGAAGTAGCCACACATGGGTGGGTGCGCACCGCAGGGAATCTGTGGAGCGTGCTCGCGCAGCTCGATGCCGCTGGGTGTCGGCGGTATGTGCTCACCGACGTCACTCGCGATGGCACACTCACCGGGCCGAATCTGGAGTTGCTCACTCGAGTATGCGCTGCCACTCCCGCACGAGTAGTGGCCAGCGGCGGAGTGAGCACTCTCGCAGATATTGCCGCATTGCGCGAGCTTGTGCCGCTTGGTGTGGAGGGAGTGATCACTGGAAAAGCCCTCTATTCTGGGGCATTCACGCTTGAAGAGGCGCTCGCAGTTGGTATGGGGTTAGCATAGAACCACGCTGCATAGAACCGCGCTGCCGGAGCAATGAGAGCTTATGGGAGAGGAAGCTGAAACATCATGCCATATGTGGATTCACTGCTGAGAGAAAACCCTTTTGCGGGTGATGACGGATCCATTGATCCGTTGCTCGCCCAAGCTTTTGAAGCTCCAATTTTCCTGCGCTTTGAAAACGTAGTAGATGCGTTGAGCGAAGCGCGGGTGCTCGTAGGGGCCGTGCCGCACACCGATCCTGGGCGCACTGCAGATGGGACAGTGGCTCCACACGAAGTGGCAACTGGCCCACTTGCACAGCCAGATGGTTTGATTCGTGTGAATTTTGCTCCGGGGAGGCGAGCGTACGCAGTATTTTCTGGAGCAGAAGCCTACAATTTCTTCACAAAGAAATATGAGATTTCTGCAAAAGTGCGCCCGGTGCCAGTGCATGCAGTAGATGCGGCGCGGTTAGCAATCACGCGAGGTGATGGATTGCTAGTGCTTGATCCTAGCACTGCTCACCAGTGTTGGATTGGCCGTGCAGCCTGTGCGGCGGTGGCCACTGGAGAGGCGTGGGTGCCTCCGTGGGACGACGATGCGCTGGTGGAGCACATCATGGCAGCGTTGCCGAGCTCACTGCCAGGATTAGACCACATCAAAATAGATCCGGGGGAGAATGGTGCGGCATTTCTCACGGTGTACATGCTTGCAGGGATGGCCCAGGAGCAGGTGCATGCAATTGTTGATGCCCTCACTGACGTGCTCTCAACCGAGCCGTATGTGAAAGCCCGGCTAGATGTGGTGGAGCTCCGCCCGTTCTGGAGTGCCGATTAATTCTGGCGGCAGCTTCGGCTCAATTCCGGCAGTAGCTTCGGCACGCAGGGAGTGAGAGTGCTTTAGCTCACCGCAGGTGCTGTTGGATTCTGCAGTGAGGCACTGGTAGCATGAACTCGACCGACTGGCATATTGCCAGTGCGCAAGCGGAGAAATCCCACCTGGGTTCCACTCGTTTTGGGGCCGGGTTGAGAGTGCAACGAGCATGATGTGCTCGTGCTGAGCGGCGTCACACGTGATCGCCCCTGCGATGGCAGAGGTGGGCAGCGCAGTCTGTGGGCGTGAGAGGCTGTACGCATATGCACCCCTCGGATTTTTTCGTGTGCGTGGCACACAACCGAAGGGGAAATATCATTAGCGAACTAAGAGTGAACGATCGTATTCGCGTTCCTGAAGTACGCCTTGTGGGCCCAAGCGGCGAACAGGTGGGGATTGTGCGCGTGAATGATGCGCTACACCTCGCTGAGGAAGCTAACTTGGATCTTGTGGAAGTGGCGCCGAATGCCAAGCCTCCTGTGGCAAAGCTGATGGATTATGGCAAATATAAATATGAGCAGGCTCAGAAGGCCCGTGAAGCACGCCGTAATCAGGTGAATACCCAGATCAAAGAGATTCGTATCGGCTTGAAGATTGATCAGCATGATTACGAAACCAAGCTCAAGGCGATGATGAAATTCCTCGATGCTGGCGACAAAGTGAAAGTGCAGCTGAAGTTCCGTGGGCGTGAGCAGTCACGGCCGGAGATGGGGCTGCACTTGATGCGACGTATCGCTGAAGATGCTGCTGAAAATGGTGTGGTGGAATCTGCCCCGCGGGTAGACGGCCGCTCAATGGTGATGGTTGTGGCGCCAATCCGCCGTAAGAGCCAGGCGAAATCGGATCAGCGCCGCCGCCGTGAAGCGCAGCGTGATGCTGAACGCGCTGCGGCACAGCAGGCAAAGCGTGAGGCCAAGGCAGCCGCCGCTGAGAAGAACGAAGAAGATGCTGCAGGGCAGCAAGAGGGAGCATAACAATGCCAAAGATGAAAACGCACTCCGGAGCTAAGAAGCGCTTTCGTAGAACAGGTGCGGGCAAACTAATGCGTGAGCAGGCCGGTAAGCGCCACTTGCTTGAGCATAAGAGCAGCCGTCGCACTCGCCGTCTGAGCTCGGATCAGCCCGTAGCTCGCGCAGATGTGAAGAAGGCAACTGCCCTGCTCGCTGGCCGCTGATCGTGGCGATGGCACAAGGCTGAAGTTAAAGGAGTTTTAAAAGATGGCACGCGTAAAGAACGCAATCAATTCCAAGAAGAAGCGCCGCACCACTCTCGAGCGGGCTAAGGGCTATCGTGGGCAGCGCTCTCGCCTGTATCGCAAGGCGAAGGAGCAGGTCACTCATTCGCTGGTGTATGCCTACCGCGATCGCCGGGTGCGGAAGAACGAGTTCCGCAAGTTGTGGATTGCTCGTATTAATGCTGCGGCCCGCGCCAATGGCCTCACATACAACCGTTTCATGCAGGGCTTGAAGCTAGCAGGTGTGGAGATCGATCGCCGTATGCTCGCTGAGATCGCAGTAAATGATCCAGAGGTTTTCGCCGCATTGGCGGATAAAGCGCGCGCTGGATTACCAGACGATGTGAATGCTCCAGTTGCCTGAGGTGGCTCTGCCACTGAGCTGTTGCACAGGGGAGCGGCTGCATGAGTGAGCCTATATTTCTCACTGGTGAGTTGCTGTGATCTGTTGCATGGTGGAGTGACAGCTGAAGGCCAAGGCGAAAAGAGCTGTTAATCCAAAAA
>JALELI010000042.1 GCA_022768785.1 Arcanobacterium sp.
TTCGAGACAGCCAACCACCGAGCTAGAGCACAAACCGAAACCGAACGCTGGGGCACCGGCGTGAACTGGACCGACTTCCACCACGACGGAACATGACACGAAACCTACTAGCCCCCAGCAACACGATTTGGCCTATAAGCCAATAAGTTCGTGAGGCCCCACAAGACTTTTAGCTTAGGGTGGATCGGGAATCGAGAAGCCATTCCAGCGGTACTCTGGTGAAGAATAATCCTTGCACCTCGCGCTCCCATAAAATTCCAATATCTCCGTTCGAGAGCTGGCACATACACTGATAGACGTAATGCCGCGGCTCCAGCACTCGGTTGTGTGCCCAGGTTTCTCCATCATCCAGCGACAATCTAATCTCCCCGCGCCCACGGAAAGGCAACATCTGCGAAGCATTTGCGAAAACAATCGCATTATCACGCCCAACTTGTTCTTCCAGGTTCTCAGGGATCACTATTTTCAGCGCATTTGGTTGGCACCAGATTTCCGGAATCTGCTCCACGAAAGTTACGGCACCCCACGTTTCACCGCCGTCCTCACTCACTGCATGTGCGATCTTTCCCTGTGCAGACTGATTACGCATCCAAATATGAACTCTGCCCATATGGTCTTCAACCAATGTCGATTCATGCGTTGAATAGTCGCTATCACTTAACGTGCGCGAATCAATTCGCCCTGAAGAATGCGTGACACGGCCATCATTCGGAGAAGCTCCACGCTGCCATGTTTCACCATGATTATCTGAATAGATCACCGCTGCTGAGAGCGCAAGCCAATTTATATCGTTGTTGTAGTAAATTGGCAGAATTAATCTACCTGCGTGAGAACCATGCTCCAGCTGAATTCCAGTTCCTGGAGAGGTGCCGCAAAAGCTCATCCACTCCTCCTTCACCTCACGATTCATGTGACGGATTGGCGACCATGTCACACCATCGTCGTCACTGTAAAGCATGATTAGATAGCACGTCGGATATTCAAATAGCGTCTCGTTCGGATCTGTTCCAGGAGCTAAATAGATATTCCCCGCAGAGCTCCCATCTTGATCGCCACCCACATGCGTCACATCTCCACGCCTATCCACACATAGCCCAACTGGCACACCATCGCTATTGAAAACCTCTCCAGAATCTGGCACCCTGAAGCAATCGCCTTCTTTATTCACGAGAATTCGTTCACCATTGGCCGTAAATCCAGTGCCCACGAGCGAGTTTGGCTGCCCATAACCTCCCGGATAATGATCGATAGCTAAGAATACCCGGCCGGTGCTGCGATCTTGCACAAGCACCGAATCAATCACACACGCCCCGAGGAGCCCCTCTCCGGGATACTCCACCACCACCTGCACATCTGACCACGTCGCGCCTTCATCCTCGCTACGCCGCAGAGCAAAATTAATGTGATTAGGAGCGTCATTCGGGGTGGATACACGCTGATCTGCACCAGCTAATAAAACCCCCGATTTCAGCCTGAGAATTGACGGAATCCGGTAACTTTTTGAATTCTCCAAACCTCCATCAAAAACCGCAACGGTGGTCAATGGTTTCACTCCCGCAAGTGTTTTAACTTGGTGATCACCCAATGCCGAATCGAAAATCTCCGCCTCAGATACCTCGCCGGAGAGGCGGGTGCCATCAACAGCAGTTCCTGCTGTCACTGAGCTCAGTTCTCCCACATATTCCAGGAATACCTGCCCAGGGGCGTGTAGCACCTGATATCCATCAACATACAGTTCAACGGCACCCCGCCCAGCCACTGCTAGCACATCATGCACAGTGCCATCATCCCAATGGCCAGGTGCCCGATAACATATGTTAGATACAGAAGATGCTGCCACCATCCCCCGCCCGCTATCCTTATCTGATGTAGAACGAATAGCTGTGAGCTCAGCAGCATAGACGATGTCTCCCCGCTCAATACTAAGGCTGATTTTTCCCTGCGTTCCAGCTGCTTCGATTAGTACGCCCGATTGCCCTCGACCGCGAGTGCGAAAACGAGCTCTGAGCGCACCGTGGGTAAGCCCGTGGAGCTTAACCATATCCAACGGCGATAACTCAGCACCAGCAAATTCCACAATCGGTTTCGGCTTTACTGCTTGAGCTGCCACCTGCGAGACATTCAGTGGAGCATTCCACAAAGCTACACGATTGATATCGCATTGAGCATCCGGATCAATCACGATCGATTCAGCCTCGATCTGTGCCAACCATACGGGCAAAGTAGTGGTAAAAGACTCATACCCATCCAGGAAAAGGTGCACACCATCAGCCGCACTAACTAGCACCACACTATGCAGATGCCCGTCAGCCACGCCCACGGTATCTTCCGCATCAAGTCGGCGGCACCCCGCTGGAGAGATAGTGTTGCCGTCGAGCCGTCCACCAGAAACTGCTAAGTCAATCCGCCCCGAAGCTCCACTTATATTCAATAATGGCACATCTCCCCGGGCACTGAATTCAATCAGAATCGTGCCTGCCGAATCTCGTGCTGCACGCTTCAGTATCCGGACGGGGATCACACGATCTCGTTGATCGACGTACAGCGAAGTAGTTTTACTACCCATTTTTATACCTTTCACACAGTTTTACCGTAGCAACAGCTACTTGACTGCCCCTTCGCTCAGACCAGCAGCGATATGCTTCTGAATAAACATGAAAACGATCACCGATGGCACTACCACGCAGGTAGACGCAGCCATCAATGCGCCCCAGTCCAGCACTTCAGTTCCCGTTAATGAATACAAGCCAACCGCCACCGGCATCTTTGAAGAATCACTCATGAAGAGCAATGAATAGAGGAACTCATTAAATGCGTTGATGAACGTGTAGATTGTGGTAGCCACAATCCCTGGCAAGATGATTGGCGAAGCAATCGTCAAGAAAATCGCAAATCTCCCTGCTCCATCAACTTTCGCCGCCTCCTCAATCTCTAACGGCACTGTTTGATAAAAGCCAACAAGCATCCACAGCGCATATGGGATCGAGAACGAAAGGTACGTCAAAATCAAACCTGTGTAGGTATTAACAAGGCCGATTTTCACCATCACTAAGGAAAAAGGGACTGCCAGCAGAATCGGCGGAAACATATATGACGCAATGAGCACCCGAGTGATCCGGCGCCCAAAGTTCGGGAAGAATCGCACAATAGAATATGCCCCTAAACACGAGACACTGACAGTTAGTACTGTAGTAACAGACGAAACGATCAACGAGTTCTTCAGGTTCGTAAGAAAGCCCATATCAATCAACACGCGCGTATAGTTTTCGAGCGTGAAATGTTGTGGCAAAAGGGCAATCGGGCTCGATGCCAGATCCGTGCCGGATTTGAAACTTGATGCCACAATCCACACCAGAGGGAAAACAAATACGATGGCGACGATCGTCAGAAATAAGTAGGCAACGCCGTTCACTAACCACCGCTTAGTTCTGTAGTTCATTTTAGTTGTCCTTTTCCCACTTATTCAGCAACTTGAAAAGCCCCAGAGATACAATCACCAGAAAGAGCAACAATAGAATCGTTACTGCAGAGGCCGTGCCCAGTTGTTTTAAACCCCAACCAGTCTGGTATGCATAAATTGGGAGCGTAGTGGTTTTGTTGCTAGGCCCACCACCTGTGATCAAGAACAGCAAATCGAAATTGTTGAATACCCAGATCGTACGCAGAATCACCAAGAGGCCGATCACTGCACGGATATGATGCAAAGTGATGTAACGAAATCGCTGGAAAGCAGTGGCGCCATCTACAATGGCTGCCTCCAGTTGATCTCCAGGTACCGTTTTCAAGGCGGAAAGAATATTCACCATGAAAAGTGGAGTGCCAAACCACACATTGATAAACAGCACCACCCAGAATACCGCTGAAGGATTCGCTAAAGGTGCCACGTTGTGATCTGTAAGACCAAGTTTCGACAAGATATTTGGCAAGAAACCATAGACATCGTTAAGAATCCATTTCCAACCAAAACCGATAATTACTGCAGGGAAGGCCCACGGCACAATCAAAAGCGTGCGGTAAACAGCAGAAAATCGCCGAATTCTGTTGAGAGCCATAGCTAGTAAAAACCCGAGACCAAGCTGGCCAATGATAGACGCAATCGTCCAACGAATCGAAAGCAGGAAAGCATGCCAATACTCAGGATCTTTCAATAATGTCACGAAGTTATCGAACGCCACAAAGTCGTAGTTCGGCTTAATGAGATTCTTGTTCGTAAACGAATAGAAAACCGAGGATCCAAGGGGGTAGAAAAGCAGTAACACAACAGTTAGCACAGAAGGAGCGAGAAATAGCACTCCCATCCAATTTACCTGCTTGAACCGCTCTTCTACCCCAGCACCGACACGCCGAGAACGAGAATCGCTTTTCATTTCAGTACGCATCATGCTCACTCAGCCTGCCGCTACTTCAGCGCGCCTGCGGATTTGAAGAGTCCATTCAGTTTGTTCTCAGCAGCTTTCGCAGCCTGCTCAACAGGTTGGTTGTTGAGAACAATATTTTGGAACATCTCTTCAATCACATGTTGAGACACGATGATTCCAGATTGCAGTGTCGGACCATTTTCCATGCCAATTGCAGTGCCAAGCGGAATAGCCTGGTTGATTACATCAAACTCTTTCTTATACTTCTTGATTTCAGAGTTCTCCAAAAACTTGGGCTCCGTAGCCACATCTTTGAGTGCCGGCATCATGCCCACTGGCACAGAATTTAAGAACGTAATGTAGTCATCGCCTTGGAAGAGGCTTTCCAAGAAGGCTTTAGCCACATCTTGATGTTTGGAGTTCTTCCACACCACCATTGGGAGGTTAGAGGTTTCAGCACCATAGACAGGATCATCGGCTTTCATGCGCGGCATTGGGGCAGCACCGATTTGATCCGCGAGATTCGGAGAGGTGGATTTAACACCAGAAATCTGGAATCCAGAATTGAAATCAAATGCCGTTTTACCCTGGTAATATAGCGTGGCTTGATCCAGAATATTGAAGTTCACCGAGCCCTTAGGTGAAGCATTCTTATAAACATCAACCCAGTATTTAATGCCGTCATACACAGTTTGGTTTGTGAGATCCACCTTGCCATCTTTCCCAATGAGCTGCCCACCGGCAGATTTCACGTAAAAGTTGAGGTAGCGGGTGGCCAACATATCGTTCTTACCCATTGGAACAGAGAGGCCATATACACCATTCTTGGTGAGCGCTTTTGCCGTAGCAGCAAGCTCACTCCAGGTTTTGGGCACTTCCAACCCGGCAGCCTGAAGCAGATCCTTGCGATACCACATCACTTGAGCATGAGAATAAATTGGAATTGAATAGTGTTTGCCTTCTTTTGCACCTTCAGCTAATGCTGCTTCGTTAAAACGATCTTTGCCGATCTTGCCAATCACATCGTCCAACGGCACAATGGCATCTGCGTCAATCATTTCCGTTACATGGTTTGGCAGTGCCGACGAGATATCTGGCACTTGCCCACTAGCTAAACCAGTAGTCCATTTGTTATAGAACTCGTCCCATGAAAACAACTCAATTTTAATTTTGACTTTGGGATGGCTTTTCATAAATTTATTAGCCATATTCTGCATATATTCAGCGCGTGGCCCTTGAGTATAACTCGACCAAAATGTGATATCGCCAGCTAATTCCCCATTATTAGATGACGGAGATGTCGCATCGTTTGACGAGCCACAGGCAGAGAGTAACCCGAGCGACACCATAGCAGCCACCGCTGCCGCTGCCCATTTCTTGAGCATAATGAACTCCTTTGTCCCTTTACCAATAGACACCAGACGTCAGACGTCGGACGTATGATGTAATACAAATCACGATATCCTGTACGTTGAGAAAGCGCAAGCACTTTAGCGACGAAATTTATTTGAGGCACATCGCTTGATGTACACTCCTCCGAAAGTAGCCCAGGGGAGAAATTATAGCTACATTTAACGGTGAGAATACGAAAGGAATCCCGTGGAGTCTGCGAATATTTACGTACAGCCTAGCCGAACAGCAGACTGGGTTGTACATGAAATCAAACGATTGATTCTCGATCGCGGCCTTCAAAGCGGCGATCCAGTGCCATCAGAGGTTGATCTGGCGTCGATGCTCGGCATCTCACGCTCTTCTGTACGCGAAGCAATTAAAGTTCTCTCAACCCTCGACATCGTGCAAGTTCAGCACGGAAAAGGCACATTCGTTAGCAATATGTCGCTCGAACCGATGGTGCAGTCCCTTATTTTTCGTGGAGCGCTCACTCCCAATGGCGGTTTAATGGCGTTGCGAGATGCTGTTGAAATCCGCGCGCAACTCGATTCTGCGTACGCACACGCCGTAACTACTGCCCTGCACGATCACCCAGATGAGAAACTACGAGACATTGTTTACCAGATGGAAGTGATGGCAAAAAAAGGCAAGCCATTTCTGGAACTTGATCGGGAATACCACAAAGAAATCTCACGTAAAGCTAAAAACTTACTTCTCTCCCAACTCATTGATGCATTCTGGGACATCGAAGAAGCCATGCACAGCAAGCTGCGGAAACTCTCTACCGATGAGCTCATCAAGCTAGCACAGCAACACCGAGATATTATTGAAGCCGCAGAAGCAGGAGATATAGCCAGCTATAGAGCCCTCATGTCTGCTCACTACGCCCCACTACTCGATACACTTCCACGCACCCCAGAACTCGATATGGCAACAACGTAGGCGAGTGCCGTTATGAGCACTCACAGCACTTGTGACTATACGGTTTAATTGCACGCAGCTTTAACTGCACAATTCATTGCCTCAATAAAATGATTTGTAAACTGCACCATCTGTGGAGCTTCTGCCACAATAGCGTCAGCCCCATGATACATTCCAGGCACACTTTCAAAATGGGCCGCCACTCCAGAGCTAGAAAGCCGCTGAGCATATGTCTTACTTTCGCCATAAAAAAGATCGAGCTCACCACATCCAATCCAAGCAGGGGGAAGCCTCGAAAAATCACTTCGATCGCTCGGAACCGCATATTGAACAATCTTTAAACCTCTTACCACCTCCATTGAGCGCAGATATGATGCCCACCCGTACTGATTAGCCTGCGCCGTCCAAATAAAATCTCCTCTACCAGGCACTTTCTGAATCCCCGTGCGAGCATTGAGCATCGGATAAATAAGCCCCTGAAAATCAATCGAGATTCCGCAGTCAGTGCCGCACTGTACAACTGCGGCTGCTAGCCCTCCCCCTGCACTCGCGCCAGACACCAGCAACGGCACCCCGATTTCATCGGCAATCTGCCGGGAATACGCTAATGCGATAACGCCGTCCTCAAGAGCAGCCGGGAAAGGATAATCCGGCGCGAGCCGATATTCTACGCTAATGATTGCGCTGCGAGTTCGCTGAGCGAACCGCCCGCAGTATCCATCATTGTTGCGCGCAGTACCCGAAATCAGCCCGCCACCATGGAACCACAGCACCACGCTCGTCACATCAGCTATTTCTAGTGGCCGGTTTCCGCTTGCAAGCGGCCAATATTCTCGAACAACCACCGAATTCGGCCCGGCCGGCGTCTGGGCAAAAAGATCTTCGATTGCTGCCTTCGCAGACGAGCTTGAAAGCACTCTCGGTCCATCAAGATTACGCTCAGACACTACCACCCCTTCAGGGAGCACGGTCGGTTTTGATACAAAAGCCGAGACTATCTTCGTGGAAAACTTCGAATGCGCCGAAAGCGGAAAATACAATCTCGGCACACGGAGCTCGGGCGCTACAAGCTGTGCTGCTTTTCGCTGATGCAGTATCCACGCCCCTTCTCGTGCCATAAAAGTCGCCAGCCCAAATGCACTGCCTTTAAGTAAAGCCCGCCCAAACGACATCACAGCCCCCTTTAGCTTGTCCGACGTCTGACAGCATCATAGCCTGCAGATCACAGTGGCGAAAATCAAACTTCCACACGCCCGATCAGCACCGGTAGTGCGCACACCCGCAGTGCAGTTTTATTAGCTTCGCGCAACTCTAACGCTGCCCTGCTTGCCATTCTTGATCAATCACTTGAGCCGCCAAAGTGGGCTCATCAGTGATGATGCCATCGGCCCCCATAGCGATGAGCTGGCGCATGAGATGAGCAGTGTTGATAGTCCACACGTGTACCGCCAGACCAAGTGCATGGCACAGGCGCACGAAACGCCGCGTCACCACAGTCACACGTGCATACCGGATAGGCACCTGTACCACTTCTACACCCGCTGCTGGCCCCGGTACGAGCTTTTTAGCTAACCATTGCCCAAGCCGAGCTGGTAACCAAGCAGCAATCACCAGTACGGCGATCGCTCCGGTGCCGAGAGAAGAATGAACACCTGGAAGTGCTCGGCGCAACGCCCGTAGACGCCGTTCACTAAATGACGCCAAAGATACCTGCCTCGACGCCTTGAGGCCAGAAATCGTGCGCACCAATGGCTCCACCACATGCCAAGATTTGGCATCTACATTAAACACCACATCGGGAAATTGGGTGAGAGCTGAATCGAGGCGAACCAGCGCATGCCCCGAATAATCACGCACCTGAGCTAGCTGCTGCCACGAATAATCAGCGATCTTCCCCACGGCATGAGTGGTGCGAGCGAGAGTGGAATCGTGAAACAGCACCACTACCCCATCGCGTGTGGCATGGGCGTCTGTTTCGATAAAAGAAAATCCCTTTGCGGCCATCGAAGCAAAAGCATCGAGCGAATTTTCTAGCTCTTCATTGCCTCCGCCGCGATGAGCCAACACCACCGGCTTCCCGCCCAGTGGCCAAAATCGATTTTTCAGAATTTGCAGTTTTCACCCACCCACATTGCACCCAAGCTCTCCATAAAGCTCAAAGGCTCTGATGGGCTCGTATTCATACCAGCGCCATGATGTATTTCAAAGTGCAGATGCGCCCCCGTGCTCTGGCCAGCTGATCCACGCAGCGTGATCACTTGGCCAGCTTTCACTTTATCTCCCACTTTCACGCGGATATCGCTCGCGTATGAATGCAGATACCACGAGGTGAACACTTGCCCGTTCACATGGTGCTCAATCACGATACCGTTGTTAACTCCAGTAGCATTGATACTAAGCACCACACCATCTGCCACTGCATAGACCGGGGTGCCAGCTGGGCCAGCCATATCAACGCCGTTGTGCATCGTATAGGTGTGTGTGATCGGGTGAATACGACTGCCAAACGGAGAAGTGATTCGATAGCTTCCCTTTGGCATAGGCATATAAATAGCTGAGGCATCGCTGGGCACGTAGGCACTCACCACGGAGCTTGCGCCGTGGCCAAGCCCGGCGCACATAGCCGCCCGATCCGTGGCCAACTCCTGCGCAGCTGCCACTCGTCCATCAGCCACTGCCAAAGCCTGAGCATGCTTTGATTCCGCGAGGCTACTCGGCATCGTATTCGGGCTTTTTTCCAGTACCGAGCTTGAAAGCACACTGTGTGCCGCCACGGCTTGCGCCTGGCTAGAGTGATCGATACTCATTCCCGTCACTACTAATACAGTGAACACTACAGCTAGCACTGAAGCAAAAACAGCATGCCGGCCATTAGCTAGGCACCCGTGCGTCACCTTATGCACTCCACCGCGAGCTCGCATGAGATGGGATAATGGAGTAGCTGCACGCCCACACTCCACGTTGCTTGCCACCCGATCGCCTCCGATACCCGCCGTTATCTCTACCATCAAGAATAATAACGGTTTGATAACGCTCGCGCTACATATTTCGCATTTTGTGTTGCGTGAAGCAGCCCACAGCTGCCACTACTGAGGGTTATCCAGTTGTACGCAGAACATTATCCGTATCTTCCGCCTGCCACATCGGGGTGTGGCGTCACCCTGATACGCGCAGAGCATTACCGAGCCGCAGCGGCCGCATACCAGCTGCACGGGGCGTCACCCTGATACGCACAGAGCGTTACCCCACTGTGGATATGCACAGTTTCGCCGCTCGGCGCCACCTCGCTGCACGCAAAGCACACGCAAACGCATTAGCATCCTGTTGCGCGCAACATGCATCAGCACCCTGCTACGCGCAAAACATCAGTTGCGTTGCATGGCGTCTCGCACCTCGCCCACGAGCTCTTCTACGATATCTTCTAAGAAAATCACGCCCAATGGCGGTGGAGACGACACTGCGGAACTTCCACTTTCTTCCTGTACTACAGCAGCCATATGAGTGCGAGCTCGCTGCATCTGCTTGAGGGCGCTCTCCACTTCATCGCGAGCCGCCACCCGTGGAAGAGGACGAATTTTCCACTCTGGAATCGGCTCTCCCCGCCGCTCTTGGGGCACATCAAGCACATCTTTGAGGTGTACGTACCCCACTAGCTGCCCACGCTCTCCTATCACTGGGAACCGCGAAAAGCCAGTGCGTCCGCATAGCTCTTCAAAATCTTCCACCGCCAGCTCTAGGGGCACAGCCTCTAATTGATCGAGCGGCACCATCACATCGGCAGCCGTATGCTCAGAGAACTCCAACGCCCCCGAGAGCAGCTCAGCATCGGCGTTGAGCACACCAGCCGCCTCGCTCACCTCTACAATTGAAGCCACTTCATCAGCAGTAAATGCCGAAGCCACCTCCGATTTCGGTTCCGCCCCAAACAGTCGCACCACATGGTTGGACAGCCAGTTGAGCGATGCCACCACCGGGTAGAAGATTTTAGAGAGCAATACGAGCGGCGGCATAAAGAGCAGCGCCAGCTCCTCCGGGTGAGTGATGGTCATATTTTTCGGCACCATCTCACCCAGCACCACATGCAAAAACACCACTAGCAACAACGCGATCAAAAACGCAATCGTATGCGTGATAGCTGGCGGAACGCCGAGCGCATACAAAGGGGCAGACAGCACCCCAGCGATTGCAGGCTCACTCACCGCTCCGAGCCCCACAGAGCACACAGTGACGCCGAGCTGGCACGTAGCGAGCATCAGCGTGAGGTTCTCCAGGGCATAGAGCACAGTTTTCGCCCCACGCTTCCCTTGATCCACTAGCGGTTCAATACGCGAGCGGCGCGCACCCATCACTGCGAATTCAGAGCCCACAAAATAGGCGTTTCCAAGCAGCAGGAACACCGTGGCTATGAGGGCAGAAAAAACATTCATCGTTCCTCGCCCTCCGCGCCAGCAAATCGGAGACGCACGAGCTCCACTCGGCGTCCGTCCATCTTTTCCACACGGGCACACACCCCTTGATCGGTGAATTCATCTCCCACGGCAGGGATCTTTCCCAGCTGCGCCATCGCCCAGCCCCCCACAGTTTCCCACGGGCCAGCCTCGGGCACTGGCACGCCGTAATCACGATCCACCTCATCGGGGCGCATTTGGCCAGGCACCAGCACATCGCCAGTGGGAGTGCGCCGCGCCCCTTGTGCCCGCGGGTCGTGTTCATCAGCCACTTCACCGATGATCTCTTCCACAGCATCTTCGAGAGTCACCACACCCGAAGTGCCTCCGTATTCGTCTATTACCACGGCCATCTGCAGGCCTTCTTCACGCAGCTGCACCAACAGTGGCGCGAGCGCTAGAGTCTCAGGCACTTTCAGCGCCGGCACCATCAAGGAACTCGCCGTCACCGGCACTAGGCTACGCCGCTCATAGGGCACTGCAATTGCCCTGCGCAGGTGTACGAGGCCGCGCACGTCGTCTAAATCATCTCCAATCACTGGAAAACGCGAATGCCCAGTTTCTCTCGCGAGTGCGATCACATCATTCGCATTCGCCTCTGCGCTGATGGCGTCCATGCGCCCGCGGTCAGTCATCACATCAACGGCCGTGAGCTCGCCAATTCCGATGGAGCGCACTAAAAGGTGCGCGGTATTCACATCGAGTGTGCCTTTTTCTGCGCTGCGGCGCACCAGCGCTGAAAGCTCAGTGGCTGAGCGAGCTCCTGAAAGTTCTTCAGCGGGCTCGATTCCAAAGAGGCCCAGCACCCAGTTGGCAGAGTTATTGAGAGCAACGATAATCCATTTGAAAATCACTGAAAATATATGAAGCGGCCGCGCCACCAGTGCAGCGGCTCGTAAAGGCCCTGCAAGCGAGAGGTTTTTGGGCACCAGCTCGCCAAAAAACACCGAAAAAGCGTTCACGAGAATAAATGCCACAGTGGCCGAAATCGCCACCACCGCTGCCTGCGCCATACCAGTGCTGTGGAAAAGCCGCTCAAAAGCATCTTGCAGCGGCGCCTGTGCCACGTATCCCAATAAGATCGTGGTGAGTGTGATTCCCACTTGGCAGGCAGAGAGATAGAGAGAGATGTGATGTAGATTGGGCGCCACTTTGCGAGCATGCGGGTCGCCATCTTCAGCTTTGGAATCCACAGTGGCTGGATCGAGCGCCACAAAAGAAAACTCCGCCGCCACAAAGAGCGCCGTGCCAGCCGTGAGCAACACGCCGAGCGCGATCATCACGAAATCGTACATCATTGCGGATCACCAATCCGCCCACATAATCGATACACCTCTTTTATCCTAGCAGCCAAGCTAAGAACTGCCGATTTTCTCGCATATTTCCAGCTGAGAGCACAATCTCCGAGTAGAGTTTCACCAGCGGGGAAATTTTGCGGCAATATTCGTTAAATATAGACCGTTAGGACTAAAGTCTCTAAAATTATTTTTAATGGGCTCAATGCTGAGCCTGAGGGCTGAGAAGCCCGAATTCCGATTGCACAAGGTGGATAGGAAAAACAGTGGCGGCAAACGAACTAGAAGATTTTGGGCCGAATCAAGGGTTCATCAATGATCTCTATGCTTCATTCTTAAAAGATCACTCCAGCGTGGGTGCACAGTGGCTGGAATTATTTGATCGGTGGGAACGAGAGGGGAAAAAAGTTTCTACCGATACCAGCGCTCCAGCTGAGAGCTCTGCCGCTACCGAGAACGCCGCCACACCAGAGGCAGAAGATGAGGCCGCAAGCGACGAGAACGCTTATGGCGACGTCACTCGCTCAGATCTGCCCCCGCTGCCGCGCGTGGCTGTGGTGCCACCAAAAACTCCGTACGCTAAGAAATACGACGCCAAGCCCGAAGCTGCTTTCAGCACCCGCGAAGACGAATACGTGCCGCTCAAAGGCTTAGATCGCGGCCTCGCTAAAAACATGGACGCTTCACTCTCCATGCCCACGGCCACCACAGTGCGTTCGCTGCCAGCACGCATTATGTTTGATAACCGCTCGGTGATCAACAAACACCTTGCCGCCACTCGCGGCGGGAAAGTGAGCTTCACCCACATCATTGCTTACGCGATGGTGGAGGCTCTGAGCGAGATGCCAGAGATGAACTACTCCTACACCGTTGATGAGCACGGCAAGCCCACCCTGGTGAAACCGGCACATGTGAATCTCGGTCTGGCGATCGACGTCACCAAACCAGATGGCTCTCGCACACTCGTAGTGCCCAACATCAAGAAAGCAGACACTCTCACATTCGCGGAGTTCCTCAAAGCATACGAAGACATCGTGGCACGCGGGCGCGATAACAAGCTCACCCTTGAGGATTACACCGGCACCACCGCCTCGCTCACCAACCCCGGCGGGTTCGGCACCGTGCACTCTATCCCCCGGCTGATGAACGGCCAAGCCGTGATCGTGGGAGTGGGCTCGATGACCTACCCTCCCGAGTTCCAAGGCACATCTGAATCGCAAATTGCGCGCCTCGGCGTGAGCAAAGTGGTGCACCTCACCAGCACCTATGACCACCGCGTGATTCAAGGCGGAGTTTCGGGCCGTTTCCTGCGCCTCATGGAGCAGAAGCTACTTGGCCAAGATGGCCTCTACGATCGCATTTTCACTTCGTTGCGCGTGCCTTATAAGCCGTTCAGCTGGGTGCGCGATGTGGAATATAACCTCGAGCGTGAGTTTGGAAAGTCGGCGCGAATTGCCGAATTTATCCACGCATACCGCTCGCGGGGCCATCTGATTGCGGATATCGATCCACTGTCGTTCCACATTCGCCGGCACCCAGATCTGGAACTGCGCTCTTACGGGTTGAGCATCTGGGATCTCGACCGCTCTTTCCCTGTGGGAGGATTTATGGGGAAAGATCGGCTCACTCTGCGCGAGATTTACGATCAGCTCCGCGAAACGTATTGCCGCTCAGTGGGCGTGGAATATATGCATATCCAAGATCCCACCCAACGTAAATGGATCCAAGAGCGCATTGAGCGCCCGCTGCAGCCAGTGAGCGAAGCAGAACACATTCAGATTATGAAGCAGCTCAACGAGGCTGAGGCGTTTGAAACGTTCTTGCAAACCAAATATGTGGGGCAAAAGCGCTTCTCTCTCGAGGGCGGAGAATCACTCATTCCAGCCATTGCGGCTATGCTCACTGGCGCTATCCACGATGGGCTGCGCTCGTCGGCACTGGCGATGGCCCACCGCGGCCGGCTCAACGTGCTCACCAACATTGCTGGCAAGAGCTACAAGCAAATCTTCACCGAATTTGATGGAGTATATGATCCAGGCTCTCTCCAAGGCACTGGCGATGTGAAATATCATTTGGGCACCGGTGGCGTGTTTACAATGGACGACGGCACGGGCTCAATCCCCGTTTACATCGGCGCTAATCCCTCGCATCTCGAAGCCGCAGACGGCGTGATCGAGGGCGTGGTGCGCGCGAAAGAGGATCGTTTCGCGGCTCACGATGAATCCGAAGGAAAAGAGTCGCGCCCATATGATGTGCTGCCCATTATGATTCACGGCGATGCCGCTTTCTCAGGCCAGGGAGTGGTGGCAGAGGTGTTGAACTTCTCCAATCTGCCCGGATATCGAGTGGGCGGGACAATCCATATCATTGTGAACAACCAGATTGGTTTCACCACTGCCCCAAGCTCTGCGCGCTCTTCGCACTACACCACGGATATCGCAAAGGGCTTGCAGGTGCCAATTTTCCACGTGAATGGAGACGATCCAGAGGCTGTGGTGCGAGTGAGCAAACTCGCCTATGCTTACCGTGCAGAATTCCACAAAGACGTGGTGGTGGATCTTATCTGCTACCGCAAACGCGGCCACAACGAGGGCGACGATCCCTCTATGACCCAGCCTATTATGTATTCGCTAGTTAATGCGAAGAAATCTCCGCGTGAGATCTATAAGCAATCCCTGATTGGGCGCGGCCTGATCAGCGAAGAGGGAGCGGAGAAAATCGAGCAGAGTTTCCACCAGATCCTCGACGCTGCTTTCACTGAAGTGCGCGAAGCTGAAGCCGAGATGGAGAAAACCCCCAAAGTTGCCAGCGAGCATCTGGGGCTCACCAAAGCACAGACTCAAGATGCTGCTCCCGAGAGGCAGTGGCGCTCTGCCGTGCCACTTGAAGTGATTCATCGGATCGGAGACGCCCATACCAACCCACCAGAAGGGTTTGCGCTGCATAGAAAGATCAGCCAGCTCTTCAAACGCCGCAAGAAGATGGCTTATGAAGGCGGGATCGACTGGGGCTTTGGAGAAGTGCTGGCCTTTGGCTCACTCCTTATTGAAGGCGTGCCAATCCGCATGAGTGGCCAAGATTCCCGCCGAGGCACCTTTGTGCAGCGGCAGGCGGTGGCGCACTCGATTGAAACTGGCGAAGAGTGGACCCCTCTCGCCAACCTCACCGAAGATCAAGCCCCCCTGGCTATTTATGATTCATCACTGTCGGAATACTCTGTGCTCGCATTCGAATACGGATATTCCGTTGAGCGCCCTGATGCTCTCGTGCTCTGGGAAGCGCAGTTCGGAGATTTCGCCAATGGCGCCCAAACCGTGATCGATGAATTTATTTCTTCAGCCGAAGCCAAGTGGAATCAGCATTCCTCGCTCGTAATGCTGCTGCCGCACGGCTATGAAGGGCAAGGGCCCGATCACTCGTCTGCGCGTATCGAGCGCTATCTCGGCCTGTGCGCAGACGAGAATATGATCGTGGCACAGCCCTCCACCCCAGCTAACTATTTCCACCTGCTGCGGAGGCAGGCATATCAGCGGCCACGCAAACCGTTGATTGCCATCACTCCAAAGCAACTGCTCCGCCGCAAAGGGGTGGTGAGCGCTGTGGAAGAGTTCACCTCGGGCTCTTTTAAGCCGGTGATTGGGGAAGTGAATCCCCAAGTGGACGGCGTGCAACGAGTGATTTTGTGCTCGGGGCGCGTGTATTACGATCTGGCGGAAAAACGAGACGCCGAAAAGCGCTTTGATGTGGCAATCGTGCGCCTCGAACAGCTCTATCCCAACCCCGTGGCAGAGCTGTCTGCCGAACTCGCCAAATATCCCGGAGCGGAAATCTTGTGGGTGCAAGATGAACCAGCCAATATGGGAGCGTGGAGCCACCTCGCTGTGGGGATGTTCCCGCAGCTGGGACTGCAGGTGCGCTTAGTTTCTCGCCCTGCTTCAGCTGCTCCCTCCACAGGTTTGACGGCGATGCATAAAGTCCAGGCCGAGCGGCTCATGAATGAGGCATTTGCGGGCTAAAATAGCATGTGATGAACGCACAGAATTTCCAGATTTTTTTCGTTGGCGATGAGCTCGTAGCCGGCATGGGAGACGCTCGTGGCATGGGGTGGGTTGGCCGTGTGCTAGCACGCACTGAGGTTCGCCCACCGATCATGCCCTACGTGCTCGCCTTTGCGGGAGAATCCTCAAGCCAGCTCACGGAGCGCTGGAAGAACGACGTCTCGCCGCGCCTGCTGAAGGATCACACAAACCGCTTGGTGGTGGCACTCGGATCACACGATCTCGATGTGGGCCTTTCCTCTGCCCGTTCCCGCCTTCACCTAGCAAATGTGCTCGATCTGGCAGAGCGCATGCAGCTCGATCCGTTTGTGGTGGGGCCTCCACCACGCCCAGATAAATCTGCGCAGGCAGTGGCAGAGCTTTCGCACTCGTTTGCCGACGTGTGCACTCGCCGCTCTGTGCCTTATGTGGATACTTTCACCCCGCTTGTGCAGCACGAACAGTGGAACACCGACATGAGCCTCACGGGCACATACACTCCGCGTCAAGCAGGATATGGCCTCATGGCTTGGCTGGTGCTACATCGCGGGTGGCACCAGTGGCTAGGAATCAAAACCGTGATTGACGACGGCGCATAACACCGAAAATTTGATTACTTACGAGCGATTATCTATATTTTAATCAATTTTGAGCACTACAGGCGGTAGACTGCTGCTATGGTTTTTCCTTTGATCTGCGGAATCGACGTTGGTGGCACCAGCATCAAGGCGATTGTGGCCGATTCGAACGGTGCTGTGCACGGAGAGTGGAGTGCTCCCACTCCACAAGGCGGCGATGCCGTGGTGAGCGCGGTAGCGCAGCTAGTATCCACAATAACGGCGCACGCTCCTGGCCCATTACTTGAGCGGCTCTGTGTAGATATTCCTGGCCTCGTAGATGAGCAATCTGGCACGGCAGTGCTCTCTGTGAACCTAGGGTGGGAAAACTACCCTATGCGTGCACGATTGAGCGAAGCCCTGCGCAGGCCTATCTATCTCATGCAAGACGTGCGAGCTGGAGCATATGGCGAAGCCCGGTTTGGATCCGCGCCAGCCACATGCCTTTATTTACCGATTGGAACGGGCATAGCCGCAGCTATTCTCATCGACGGCCACATTCTCTCACCACATATCTGGACGGGCGAAGTGGGCCAAACGCTCACCACTGATCCCGACCACCCAGGCCACCGGCGTCCATTGGAAAAAATCTGCAGCGCCCGCGCGTTTGCGGAGCGCTTTGCAGCTCTCAAACCTGGCCTACTCCCCGCCAGCGCAGGGGCATACGAAGTGTTTCGCCTGCGAGAATCAGAAGCTGAGGGAAGCGAACAAGCCCGCTACGTGGTGCGCAGTGGCCTGGCCACACTCGCTGACGCAATCGCTTCGTGGAGCTCACTCATCGGGCCGATCCCCGTGGTGATCGGAGGCGGCCTCGGCAAAGAGGGCACTCCCCTCGTGCACGAGCTCACCGAATTGCTAGCACAGCGCTGCTCAGCACCAGCTCCAATACTCACAGCTTCCCGTGGCTCATTGAGCCAGGCACTTGGTACAGTTGCTATGGCAACAGATAAACAATTCTAAGAATTTCCATTCGCAACTAGATTCACTCGATAGATCAGTTCAGAATCGCAGGCAGCAATGATCGTCACCATCACTCCTAATCCGGCGCTTGACCTCACATATCACGTGCCTACTCTCACTCCTGGAGCAGAGCATCGAGTGCAGCATATGTATATACGCCCCGGCGGCAAAGGAATCAACACCGCAAAGGTGCTCACTCAGCTTGGCGAACAAGCACTGGCCACTGGGTTCGTAGGAGGTGCTAATGGCGAGGTGATGGTGAACTTACTAGATGAAGATCATGTGCCGCATGCGCTTGTGCACGCCGCCATGTCTACCCGCCTCACCGTCTCCATTATCGACCCCAGTAATGGCGCCACGCTCTTCAACGAACCCGGTAAAGAACGCTCCGAACAAGAGTGGGAAAAACTCATTGAACTAGTCACCCAGATAGACACCCCAGATTTGTTTACCGTGAATGGATCATTTCCCCCTGGCACATCAGAGGCCACAGTTCGCCACCTTTATCGAGCACTGCTAGCTACGGGTGCCACAGTGCTAGTAGACACCTCACATGAGCCACTGCGCTGGGCCGTGGAAGAGGGCGTGCACGCAATTAAGCCAAATCAGCATGAACTAGCCGATCTCGTAGGGTCTGACGACGTAGATGTGCGAGCTTCGATTGCCCATCTGCTAGAGCACGTGCAGCTCGTGGTGGCCTCCCAGGGAGCAAATGGAATGGTGGCACAGGCGCGCGGCGGCGAGGTAGTGGCCGTGCCAGCGGCGCGATTTGTGGTGGGTAATCCCACCGGAGCGGGAGATTCTGTGGTGGCCTCGCTGGCTCGCTCTATCACTCGCGATGGAATTGAATCCGCCCATCAGCCCGCCACCTTGCGAGCCTGGGTGTCTGACGCTATCGCGCTTTCCGCAGCCACTGTGGCCGCTCCGGTAGCCGGTGAGTTTGACGAAGCCACGTATCGCGATTTATTGGCACAGAGCTAACTTCTGTTCGGGGCTCTAATATGGATGCCCACTCGCTCCACTGTGCACGGGTACTGACCCTCAACAACCTCGCTCGCCACTTCGGTCGGGCACTCGCTCCACTGTGCACGGGTATTGAGCTCGTGGTGATGGGCAATCTCGTGGCAGGGACTCGCTCCACTACATACGGGGTATCGAGCGCTCACGTGGGGGGGGGCAGCTCCCGCAGTTAGATTCAAACCAACAACCGCATCGAGCCGCTCATGTGGGGACAGAGATCTAGATTTCATCACCGCATACAAATGCGGGCGTTCATGTAGCCATGAGTGCGCTTCCAGCCCACTGCGTGCGTGTGGGCGCCCATATTCAAGGCGCCCACACGCACAGCACTCAGCTCTGGCAGTTTGCCACTGCACACTCACTGAAGCGAATATAGCTTCAGTAGGCGCTCTACCTCCTGCTGCACCATGTTTGTGCCCGGCCCTATATATTTGCGAGGATCCACTATTGCGGTATCGCCTGCAAGCACGGTGCGCACTTTTTCAGTGAACACCACATTCAGATGAGTGGAGACGTTGATTTTAGTCATTCCCGCTTTAATAGCTGCCACCATTCCCGCATCTGGCACCCCAGAAGAGCCGTGCAGCACTAATGGCACTGGCACTGCAGCTTTGATCTCACTGATCAAAGCGTTGTCGAGCACCGCTTCTCGAGTAGCCATTGCATGCGAAGAACCCACTGCCACAGCGAGTAAATCTACACCGGTATCCGCCACAAACTGCGCGGCCTCCTGCGGATTGGTGCGAGCGGTGGCGCTGTGTACACCGTCTTTCCCACCCACTTCGCCAAGTTCAGCTTCTACGCTCACTCCCCGCTCGTGTGCGTAAGCAGCGATCTCAGCTGTGCTCGCTCGGTTCTGCGCGTCAGGCAGTTTAGAGCCGTCGTACATAATCGAAGAGAATCCCATATCCACCGCAGCCTGGCACAACTCCACGCTCTCCGCGTGATCGAGGTGCACGCACACCTGTGCAGACGATTCTGCAGCAAGCTCCAACAGCGCTGAGCCAAGCGGACGCAGCTTCCCACCGTGGTATTTCACTGCATTTTGGCTCAGCTGCAATATCACTGGCAGCCCTGTGGCCTCAGCAGCCCGTACAAACGCCTCCCCATGCTCGAGAAGCACCACATTGAATGCCCCTAATCCCACCCCGCGGGCAGCGGCAGTACGCGCTAATTCAGCAGACGTCACTAACATTCAGAGCTCTCCTTCTCTGCCTCAGTGCTGGCCTTCACTCAAAATCACAGAGCGAGTGAGATGCCGCGGAGTATCTGGATTCAGCCCCCGAGCCAGGGCGCGCTCAAGCGCCACTCGCTGCGCGAGTACCAGATGGGCCATTGGATCGCCGTCAAATGTGCACAGCTCCCCGCCAAAGCTTTCCACCTGAGCCGCCATGCCTTCTGGCACCTGGCCGAATACCCACACCAAGCGGCCAGGCTCTGTGATCGACATCGGGCCATGGCGATATTCCATAGCGGGGTAGCTCTCCGTCCAGCTTTGCGAGGCTTCACGGCACTTCAAGCCAGCTTCATTGGCGAGCCCAATCGTCCACCCGGTGCCCAGGAAAGTGATTTCAGTGGCATCGATCCACCGCTGTGGGATCTCCGCCGCCACGGCCCGCCGACAATCCGCCACAGCCGCCGTGAGCTCTTCTCCGAGTGAGGCCCGGAAGAACGCCAATGCACTGGTGGCAAAGCGCGTTTGCACCACGGATTTTTCATCGGCAAAATCAAGAACCACCTCATGATCCGCAAAAGGAGTGGCCGGCCCTGGGCTAACTGCCGTCACCAACACATTCGCAGTGCCTCTCTCATGTAGGCGCTTCAGCACATCGACAATTTCAGTGGTGGTGCCCGAGCGTGAAAGGCAGATCACGCGGTCGTAGGGGCGATCAATAGGAAATTCAGTGGCGGTAAATGCATCAGAAATCCCCTTGCCCAGCACTTCACGTGCCCGGCAATAAGCCTGTGCCATAAACCACGAGGTGCCGCAGCCGATCACCGCGATCTTTTCGCCGTCACGCGGCATCATATCCGCCGCTTTAGCGCCCATTTCTGCAGCCCGAGCCCAGAGCTCTGGCTGCGAGTTGATCTCTTGTTCTGTGAGGCTTATCTCGGCCATATCAGCACTCCTTATTGATTAATTCTGATTGCTTAATAGAATTATATCTCAGAAATAATCATTAGGGGAGTGGCCTACTCCGCAATTTCTGCCCAATTTTCCCTGCTACGCCACCGCTTTTTAGTGCTCATTTTCCGCAATAATCACGTTCACGCCGCGGCTTTCCAACATGGCCACATCGCGCGGCGCCACCTCAGAATCTGTGATAATCGCCGCGACACTATCCCAACTGGCAATTTTCGCAAAAGCAGTGGCCCCCACCTTTGAAGAATCTGCCACCACAATAGTCTCACGAGCCATATGCACCAGTGCCTGATTCACAGCAGCCTCGTTCTCATTATCTGTGAACACCCCAGAATGCAGATCTATCCCGGTGACGCCGAGAAAGAGTTTATCTACTGAAATATGCGGCAAGATCAACGTGGCCAGTGGCCCTACCAACTCATAGGACCGCGCGTGCACCACACCCCCGCTCAGCACCACCCGCACCTGTGGGCGGATCGCAAGATCGTTTGCAATGTTTACGGCGTTGGTGACCACCGTGATCACATCGCTTGCAAAGGCGAAATCTGCAGCCATTGTGAGGCCGATCTCAGTGCCGATTTCAGTGGTTGTGGTGCCCCCATTTAGCGCCACCACGTCTCCTGGTTTGATGAGCTTCACTGCTGCGCGGGCCACTTGAGTTTTCGCATCACTATAGCGCACCATTCGAAAACGCATTGGAATCTCACCGCTTGTGGGGTTTGCCATCGCGCCTCCACGAGTGCGGCTCACCAGCTGTTGATTCGCCAAAAAATCGAGATCTCGCCGGGCAGTAGCGGGAGAAATGCCCAGGGTTTGCACAATCTCATCAATGTGCAGAGATTTCCGCTCCAGCACCAAATCCAGCAGTGCCGATAGCCGTTCTTGCCTATTCATTGCGATTCCCCTCTGCATGTGGGGGCTCTCGCCCACTCCACAGCCCATGCGCATATCACGCCCGATTAGGTTGCCTGATCAAGGGCGTCCCAATCAGATTGCTCAATCTCCCTTATTGTAATCACATGTAATCGCACTGAATTGAATTACACCGAGCCCCTATGCATCGCGCCAAGAATCCTTGTGAGAATCACACAACTTTTTCCCGCTGTGGTTCTCCGAGCCTTATGAGATCCTCAAGCGCACAGAGCGCCGCACACCCGCACCCTGCTCCCACTTCCCTTGAAGCGCAACTTGTGCCCCTCAGTGCAATACGCCTACGTGGCTGTGCGTGCCTAAGCGGCTCACACATCTCAGTGGCGATCACGCACACCAAAACGACGGCAGACGCACCACGCTAACGAGTGATCACGTGCACCTGCGCTGCCTCCAGTGCGGCGCGAGCATCATCGTCAATATCTGTATCGGTGATGAGGCCAGAGAGCTTATTCAACGAGCAAATTTTTGCAAATGCATACGCGCCAATTTTCGACGAATCTGCCACAGCATAAGTTTTATGGGCCACCGCCACCAGCGCCCGATTGGCGGCGGCTTCACTCTCGTTGTCGGTGAAAACTCCTTCCGTCACCGATATTCCCGTTGCTCCCAAAAAAGCAATATCCACACTGATATGCGGGTAAATCAGAGAAGCGAGTGGCCCCACCAATTCGTAAGACCGCGCTCGCGCCACCCCACCCGTCATCACCACTCGCACCTGCGGGCGAATAATGAGATCGTTCGCAATGTTTACGGCGTTGGTAACCACCGTAACTGGCCGATGCGAAAACGAATAATCACTCGCCACCCGCTGCCCGAGTTCCGCCCCAATAGCCGTGGTAGTGGTGCCGCCGTTGAGAGCTATCACATCTCCCGGCTGTACCAAATCCACTGCACACTGTGCGACAGCAGTTTTTTGATCGCTATTGTGCACCGTTCGGAAACGCATAGGCATCTCACCGCTCGTGGGATTAGTCATCACCCCACCCCGAGTGCGCGTTACGAGCTGCTGAGTGGCGAGATAATCCAAATCACGCCGAGCTGTGGCGGGAGAGATATGCAGCGCTTCCACAATCTCTTCCACGCGCAGCGATTTGCGTTCCACCACCAGATTGAGGAGATTCGTTAAGCGTTCTTGCCTGTTCATAATGCACCCTTTGAATACAGCCGCCGAGTTGTATCCAGCCACGAGCCGCCGATGGCCGCCTATGCGGCGTCGCATATTCCGCGCCACCAAACTCAGCAAGCTGCACTTATTTCTTTTGCACCGGCCTATGCCGAGGCTCCTTATATGCTGCGTTATACACAAACAATGCCGTGAGCAGCAACACCGTGCCCAGAAGTTGAATGAGCAATCCAGCCATTACCCCGCTCAGCGCCCACCCGCCGATCACAAGCGCCAGGCCCACAACGAAGAAAATAGCAATCAGCGCCATACGCATTGGGGTGTGATTTTTCATGAAGTTTTCCATTTTCAGCCTTTCAAACCACCGAGTGCCATTCCTTGTGTGAGCTTCTTCTGCACGATCATGTACAAAATGAGCGTTGGCAGCATCACCAGCACTAGCCCCGCATAGAGCCGGCCAAATTCTGCTTTCGCGTTTTGTGCCTGTGTGAGCTCCAACAATCCCACAGGGAGCGTTTTCGCTCCTTTTGGATCAGTGAGCAGTGTCATCGCAATGATGTATTCATTCCAGAAAGAGAGGAAGTTAAAGAGCACAATTGTGATAATCGCTGGCCGTGCCATTGGAAACATGATCTGCACCATAGTGCGCAAGTATCCAGCCCCATCAATATAGGCCGCTTCCTCGTATGCGTGCGGAAGTGTTTGAAAATATCCACTGAGCAGATAGATCGTAAAAGGCAGTGCGTTAGCGGCATATACGAGCGACAGAATAAAAGGGTTGTTAAGGAAAAAGCCGTTGAGCCCCATGTTGCTCAAGGATCGATCCGCGCCTACTAACATCAAGAAAATTGGCACCACGATATAGTTCACATTAATGAAAAGGCCGGCCATAAATGCCACGTTCAGCACTTTTCTCCCTACGAACTCAAAACGCGATAGCACGTAAGACGCCGGCAACGCAATCACAAGCAAAAGCAGCAGTGCCACCGCCGTCACCATCACAGACGTGAGGAGATAATCTCCCATGCGCGCTTTCGTCCATGCATCAATGAAGTTTTGAAAATAGAAGCCTTTGGGAAGCGCCCACGGGTTGCCATAAAGCTCACTATTTTGCTTGATTGACGCCACAAACACCCACGCCACTGGCACGATAATAGAAATCGCGAGCGCCGCAAGTGCCACGTACACAAAAACTTTGTATAGTTTGAATGTTTTCATCGCTCCCCCTAGAACTCCAGCACTTCGCGTTCACTCACTTTGTTCACAAGCGCAGCCAAAATGAATGAGAACAAGAACACCAGCACCCCGATTGCCATGCCGTAGCCATACGCCGCATTTCCATAGGCCTGGGTATACATATAGGTGAGCACCACTTCAGATTTACCGTTTGGCCCACCGGAGGTCATCGCCGTCACAAAAAGGAACGCCATATTGATGGTGGAGATAATGAAGAATGTGAGCGTGGTGCGAATATTAGTCCAGATAAGAGGGATCGTAATCGTGAAAAACTGGCGGAATTGAGTGGCCCCGTCGAGCGAGGAGCTCTCGTAAAGGCTCTCGGGTACGCTCGCAATGGAAGCCATATACATCACCATGTAATACCCAATGGCTTGCCACACCATCGCGATAATGAGGGAGAGCATCACTAAGCTCTCACCTTTCCATAGAATCTGCACTCGCTGGCCGCTCACAATGGATAGGAACGCGTTCAGCAGCCCTCCATCAGGCTGATAAATGGCGGAGAAAATAGCCGAAACCACCACGATAGAGAGAATGTTTGGAATATAGAAGACCACCCGGAAGAAGCTGCTGCCCTTCACTTTGCCCCGCGCCAAAATTGAGGCAAATACTAAGGCGAAAGCAAACGTGATAATGGTGCACACCACGATCAAAAGAATCGTATTTTGAAATGCTTTAATAAACGATTGATCGCCCATTAGCTTAGCGAAGTTGGCAAGCCCCACGAATTTTTGTTCATCTGTATATGCCGAGCCCTCAAACATCGACATCCAAAACACTTGGATTGTGGGATAGACGAGAAAAATGAGAAAGAGCACGGTGGCCGGGGCAACACACGCCACAATAAACCAGTTGCGCGATGCGGCGCTCTTGTGCGCCGCCGTTCCTCGGGGTACTTTCTTAGCTGGCACACCACGCGCCTTATGCTTACCCCCGCTAGCTGCTTCACCTACGCCAACTGCCGCACGTTTTATGACGGCGTTCGCCTCCTCAGTTTTCACTGCCATCAGTGCACCTTTGCCTATTTCTCATGAAAACGATATCCAGTTCTTTCACAGCTCGGCTCCCACAGAACCTAGCTTTTGCGTGGCGGGAGGGGCTTGGCACTGCTGGCCAATGCCCCTCCCGCCACTTGCGTATTGCTACAAACGCATCATCGCGAGCGCATCACTTTGAAAGTGTGGCGCGAATTTGATCGTTTGCTTTCTTCACACCATCAATCCACTGCTGCTCGCTCATCGTGCCAGACACTAGCGAATCGATCGGAGCCAACAGAGTTTTCTTCCATTCGTTGGTGCCAGAGATGCCACCTACCACAGCTTTAGCACCACTGTCGTAGATGCCATAGACGGCCTTCTTATCAGGGCTCATAAAATCACCTGCATTGGTGATCGGCTGGAAAGCTGGGCTTGCAGCGGAGGCAAATGCCTTAGCTGCCACATCGCTGTAGAGGAATGCGATGAACTGCTTGGCCGCATCTGCGTTCTTAGCTTTAGCGGGCACCCAAGCCTGCTCAAAGAACGTGGTGGCATAGCGATCACCGCCGGCTTTGAGAGCTGGAAGCGCGATGTTGCCCCACTGGAATCCGTCAGTGCGCGGAGCGTCTTTCATCTCACCAACAACCCAATCGCCGTTGGGCATGAAGATTGCTTTCCCATCGAGGATCAGCTGCTGATTCTTGGTGTAATCGGTGTTGTTAGCTTGGGCTGGCACCACTTTATCCGTGTAGCTAGCCACTTTAGTGATAATGTCGAACACCTGCTTGGCTTCCGGCGTATCCCACACTCCATTCTGGAATGTGGTGGCTTTCTGGAAGAAATCTGCGCCGCCCACTTCGTAGAGCAAAGCATAGAGGAACGCATCGAAATAGCCAGCCGTGGGATATGCGAAGAGCGCGATATTCTTAGCCTTGGCTTTTTCACCGAGTGCCCACATTTCGTCCCATGTAGTTGGCACGCTCCAACCGTTCTTCTTGAGCAAATTCGCATCATAGTAGAGCCCCGTAGGGGTGTAGAACATCGGAGCGAGATACGTTTTACCATCGCCATAAGGATTGGTGTTGCTAGAATCCAAGATCCCTGGAATCAGCTTGTCTTTCACGGTTTTCTCTTCGCCAGGCACCTTCATATCGAGCACCCCGGTGAGATCCGTGAGAGCTTTATCTTTCACCATCGTTTCGGTGAGGCCTTTTTCACGGCCCAACGCTAGATGCACCACATCTGGATAATCGCCCGCCTTCATCTGAGCGCCGATAGCATCTTCCAGATTCTTGTTCATCTGCAAATCAACTTTGATACCAGTTTGCTTGGTGAAAGCTTCAGCCACCGCTTTCCAGCCATCTTGGCCATATGCGGTTTCGATTGCCGCCACTTTTATGCTTTTAGCCGTGCCCTCACTCTTAGCAGAACCACCTGCTGAGGAGCAGGCTGTGAGGCCGAGAGCCGCTGCCGAAACAACTGCCGTGATCTTCATCAGCTTTTTAGAAATTGCCATTGATCTCTCCTTTGAGTTGATCAAATCCGGATTCACATGCGGTAAACTCTGCGCAAAGTGCGCATCGATTTGACCTAGTTTTAATCCTAAAGACCGGAGAACTGAATGGGCAGGGATTATCGAAAAATAATTAAAATTGAGCGCACATATTGAAAGAAAGTGATCGGAATTCGTCAAAACTTTGACAAATTCCGATCACTAGTGCTCTTTAGAGCTCAATCCACTCACTTTCAAGCGGTTCAAGAACGACGGAGCGCGCAAAGTTGCGTGCGCCCTGCACTATTCCACGCTGCCGCTCCCGGCTCACATTCGCCACAAGCACCTTTTGCGCCCGCTCATAAAAAGCCACTTCGAGTGCCGGATTGGTGCTCACCCACGAGCTCTCCCACTGCGCTTCTCGGCCCGCTGCCCAGAAAATTGCGCGGTGTAGTAGCCGTGAATTGTCTATTGAATACGGCAACCCAGCCAGATACACAGCACGCCCTAAACCGAAATCATGCGCCGCAAGCGAGAGCCCCCTCCGCTCCCGCACTAGCTCGCTCGTGAATGGCTGAGTGGCCCAGATTCCTTCCACACCCTCTCCGGGCGAGAAGCACACAGCCCCATGGGCATCACTCGGCAAATCGGCGGTGATAAAATGTTCCTGAGCAGCGCGAGGATAGCGATCGGTGCTCAAACCCCAATCGAGCTCTTGATCTACGCCTAGCACATCGGCAAGCGCAAAGGTAGATCCGTGTTCAGAGGCGTAACGGTAATCGACAGCAGTGGGCTGCCCCACCCCGATCAATCCACCTCCACGCGCCACAAAATCTCGCACCGCCGTCTGTACATCTACATCTGCCCACGCAGCTCCACCCACAAAAGCAGTGCCCATCGTGCCTGCGTTGATCAGCACATCAACGTCTGCCAATGCCCCCGCCTTCACATCGTCAAAATCGATAAAGCGCACGGCAAAGGGCAGCCCCGCCAACGATTCAATCACCCCTTGATAGGAGTAAATCTCGCGATAATACAAAGCGTGAGCCACCATGTGCGTCATCCAGGTGCGGAGCTTCCCCCACGAATTCACGATTGCCACTCGAATAGGCGCATTTACTGGCCGCTCTCCGCCACCCACCTCATGCAATGAACGGAATTCGGCAATGATCTGTTCAATCCGATCAATAAATTCCGGAAACTTCACAGCTAGTGAGAGATAGCCGCCATAGCCAATCCGATCGAGTGGATTGCGGATAATCGCTCGCCGAGCAGTGGCCCACGATTCGTTTGCTTCCCCAATCGGATCTCCTCCCTCACGAAATACATCCGGGAAGAAATATGGCAAAAACCTGCCCTCGGTGTATTTCACGCCTGGAATATCTGCGATCATGCGGCACGTGCACGCATTACCCACCGAGCCCACCACTGCATCGAGCCCGATACTCGGGAAATATGGGCCATACGGCTCCGTGCCAATCCAGTTGTCTCCGAGAAACATCATTGCCTCACGGCCAGCGGTGTGCACCTTATCCACCAGCACTTTCGCTTTTTGCCCCACTCGCCGTGAGGTGAACTCCACCCAATCGCGGAAGTGAGCACTCGGCACTCGGAAAGATGAATTGTAGTATCCGGCGTCTACGAAATCTTCTGGCCGGAGGGCATAGCCGTATTCTTTTTCAAAATCTTCCATAGCTGGCACTGAAACAGCTGCCGTATATCCAAACCAATCCACGTATTTCTCACGGGCGTGATCGTTAAATACCAACGTAAAGTGATAGAAGAAAGTGGTAAAACGCACCACGTCTACTTCTGGGTGCTCTTCTAGCCACTCGTCGAGAGCCTCCTGAACGTGCGCCCACGTAGCTGGATATGCCGGGTCATAAGTTTTATCTTTCAGCTTATGGGGATTCTTCGCCCAATCGTTGGTGAGATAGTTATAGATCTGAGTGGAATCCCAAATTTGGCGTGCCAAGAAATCCACAGTGTACACATGCTGCGGGTGTGGGTGAGCAATAGTGACGATCGCGCTCATACTCTCTTCATCGAGAGCACCACTATCAGCTGCCTCACGTGCTCTATCAATTGGGTTCGCTGGCGCCTCACGCACACTCCACTCGGCCGGATCTAGGCTCTCTCCTGTGGTGCGATCGATCACCTGCCAATATTTCCCCAGATCGACGTTTAACTCTGGCGCAAATTGCTGCGCAAAATAGCCGTCCATCACGTTAATCTCGAGCGGCGCAGCGCTCGCAGCAGTGATTTTGGCGCTCATCAGATATTGGTGCACTCGCTCATCGGCGTGTGCTCTGCTCCACTCGTGGTCTCCACGTGATGGAAAATAAGTGGAATACACCTTATCCACCAGCTCTTTCGCAATGGCTGGCAGCTCTGTGCCATCAGAGTTGCGCACCGCATCTGGCCGTAAACGTGCCACTAGAGCACGGATTGTATCGTCCATTCCAGTCTCGATGGGAAGAGTGAGACGTCCGCCTTCCATTGCTGCTCCTTTGCTCGGGGAAGAATGTGCACCATCAGATTGGCATATCTGCTCACAGCGCGCTACTAGCAATCACCACGTTGATCAGATCTTCCGGTCAAGCGCCGAAAAAATGACGCTGGAACAACTGGTTCATGCCACTGGTGCGGCTGAGCTTCGGCACACACAAGATACTACCAATCCAGCCCCGTGCATTCTGCGCACCCTGCACTCTCCACCGAACTCCACGATCAATCGAAATAGCAGCCACCCCAACTGCCAGACGGTGCTCACTAGGCTCACCGCCACTAACGAGAGAAGAGCGAGCCGAAGCTTTCCCTCAGCTACAGAGCTCTAGGCAGGCAGCACCTCCCGCATTCCGGAAATCGCCGTCACCGATCCGCTGCCCTCTAGCAGCACATCTCCGCTCCAGGCCACACCGCCACTAAAATGCCAATCGCCATGCACTGTGAATGTGCGCACCTCTTTGAGCGATGGAATCGAGGGGAAGCGCGCATCAAAATCCGCCACAAATTGGAAATACTGCTTATCGAGATCCACCACCGGAGCTGCCGGAGCCACCAATGCGAGATGAGCATCTGGCGTGAGCTCGTAGGCGTCAGAGCGCAAGGTGAGCAGATCATTTGTAGTTTTCACAGGCAAGAAACGGCTACGCGGCACTTCCACAGGTTGTGCGCCGTCAAAGCTCGCTACAATTGCGCCCATTGCGCACTCCAGCTGATACACCTCTGGAGACGTTTTATCTGTAGGATCCACATGTTTGCGGTTCCGTATTAGCGGCAGCCCCACCAGCCCATGCGTTTCGTGCAACAACTGCGACAACGCCCGCAAGTTAAACCACAAGTTGTTGGTGTGGAAGAACGGGTGGCGATGTTCATCTGTGAAATACTCCATTTGATCGTCAGGAGTTTGAGCGGTATCACGCAAGATCACCCGCCCATCGCTCTTGCGCCGAGCCAGATGGCCACCTTTCCGATCCGCAGCTGTGCGCACACACACCTCTGGCGCATACGGAGCTCCACTAGCGGCAAACCACGCAGCAATTTCCGCACTTGGCGTGGCTCCGAGGTTGTCTGCATTCGACGTCATCATGTATTCAAAGCCTTGCTCAAGCAAGGTATCCACCAGCCCCATATCAAAGAGCGTGGTGAAAATATCTCCGTGCCCTGGCGGGCACCACTCTAAGCTCGGGTCAGCTGGCCAGCTCACCGGCTCAAGCGTATCCACCAGTAGCTTCGGCTCTTTGCCTTGCAAGAAATCTTGAGGGAGCCCAGCTACGGCGATATCTTCCGGGATCGCCGCGAGCGTATCTGCCTGGGTGCGGAAAGAATCCATGAAAATCAGCGGCAAGCGCACGTGATACTTTTCCCGTGCAGCTCGCACCTGCGCGCAAATGATGTCGAGAAAAGTGTGCCCTGCTCGCACTGGAATTAGAGACTTTGCATGATCGAGCCCCATCGAGGTGCCCAAGCCACCGTTGAGCTTGAGCATCACAGTTTTACTCAGGGCCTCACGTGCAGCTGTTGGATCTACCGTGCGCGCGAATTCATCAGCACTATCCACCTGTGTGATCGGCTCAATCGTCTCCTCTGGAATCAGCCCAGTGGCGCCATCTGCCACTTGCTGCGCATAGCGCGTGAACACTTCAATCGCCAGTGGGCTTGCGCCAGCCTCGGCCATCTTTTCCCTCGCCGCTTCAAACGCCATTCACGTGCCTTTCTCATTCGCTCACTTAGCTGCAGTGCAATATGGCAACACCACATAAATTCCATGCGCACTCGATACGCTCTCTCAGGAGCACATCTGTGGCCACATTGCCTGTAGCCACAAGCCGCACGCTTCTAGATTAGATCACAGGCAGACAAGAAAAAAGGAGCTCAACATATTGCTCAGCTCCTTTTTCATCTGCACTCTCATACGCTCATGCGTTTGGGCGCTTGCCGTGATTCGCGCTCTTCTTCGCGCGAGCACGCCGCTTATTTCCACGAGTAGACATACTCAACCTCCACAGAAAATCTGAACTATCGCTCACATTCTAATGGCCGCGCGCGATATTGCCGAATCTAAGCACTCAGCTTCGCAGTGAGTTGAGAAATCTTCACCCGCAAAGCCTCTGGAGCATGTTCCGAGCAGCTACGCTTGAGCACCTCCCGGAATTTAATTTCAGCACTCACCGCCGGCCCGCAGTGATCACAATGCGCCGAATGCTCCAGCATCATCTTCTCGAGCTCTTCCGGCATCACATGATCAACAAGTTCAAACAGATTTTCCAACACTGGTTCACACGCAGACGGCAACGCCTCAGAATTTTCCGCACCACGAGCCGCTGCACCCGAGGGCCCACAGCCGCACGCTTCAAGTTGCGCCATCAGCTGTGCAAAGTGTTCGCGTGAGCCGATCTCCGGGGCGCGCTTCTCCGCTTCACGCTCGCTCATTTCTTCTCCTTCACTTTGTAGCCCAGCTCTTTTGCGTAGTCTGCAAGCACTTCTCGCAGTTGCGCCCGCCCGCGGTGCAAACGGCTCATCACCGTGCCAATCGGCGTGCCCATAATCTCGGCAATCTCTTGATAGGAGAAACCCTCCACATCGGCAAGATACACCGCGGTGCGCCGATCTGATGGCAACGCTTCGAGAGCATCACGGATCTCAGAATCAGGCAAATTTTCCAACGCCTCCGCCTCAGCGGAAGGCATACCAGTGGAATGATGCGAAGCGGCTTTATATTCCTGCCAATCCTCCACCTCAGCTGAATCTGCCTCTTTAGGCCGCCGTTGCGCCTTGCGATAGTTGGAGATAAACGTGTTGTTGAGAATGCGGTAGAGCCAGGCCTTGAGGTTCGTGCCCGGCTTGTACTGCTGAAACGCCGCAAAAGCCTTCATGTAGGTTTCCTGCACGAGATCTTCTGCGTCTTGTGGCGAGCGAGTGAGCCGCATAGCGGCACCATAGAGCTGATCGACGTATGGGATCGCTTCCTGCTCAAATCGAGCCGCCCGCTCCCGCTCACTCTCTTGCGCATCTGCGCGTATCAATTCTTCTACCATCATTTATAGCTTAGCGTGAA
>JALELI010000064.1 GCA_022768785.1 Arcanobacterium sp.
TGGCACAGCGGCTGCAGCTAGCAGCAGTGACGGCGAGGCACCAGCTATTGAAGCAGCTGGGAGTGTGCATAACGCCAGCGACGGGCGCGGAGGCGCGGAGCGTGGTGGCGCGCAGAGCGCGGGCGCTATTCAGATGCGCGATGACGCCGGTGGCTTCCGGAAGAGTTCGTTTTCGCAGCTGCGGGGGCGCAGTGAAGAGCGGCTCGATGGAAGAAGCGGAGCGCGCTCCGCTCCGGTGGACGCGGCAGCGAGTGCGGCGGTTGCAACGCCGCGAGATGGAGCTGCCAAGCCAACGTTGGCTGATCCACGGTATCAACCGATGCCGAGTTTTACACCGGAGCCAGCTCAGGCGCCAGCGGAAAAACCCACACAGTCTCCCGTTTCGGGGGCGCCAGCTGCGGAGCCAGCAGCTCGTCAGCGAGCACAGACGTCTCAATCGCCAGAGCATGAAATGCAGAACGTTCCTTCCTATCAGCCGTCTGCGCCTCCTAGTGGCTCGACTTCTGCAGTGCCTTCCGGCAATTCATCGCCTGCCGTGGCGCTCGATCGAGTTCGTGCGGCGTGGGAACAGATCGTGGCCCAAGCTAGCGCTGAATCTAAAATCGCTGGCAATATTCTCAAGCACGCCACCGGAGTGCTTGCTGTGGAGGGTGGGCGAGTGCTTGTGGGATTCACTGATGAAGGCACGGCAAGTGGCTTCAATCATAATAAGAGGGCGCACACTGCGCTCGCTCATGCGTTATCGCAGGTGGTGGGTGCGGCGGTGCAAACAGAAGGGCAGGTGGGCGCTCCGGCCTCTGATGCTCGCCCAAAAGGGGATAGCGCAAACACTGCGCCTAATACTGACGGCCGCTCATCAGGCCACACCTCTGGTGAAGCGGCCACTGATGTGGAACGAGGAGTTTCGGAGGCCTTGGAAGCTCCGGAACCCTTGGAAGAGCTGGAAGGCTCAGGAGCTCGGGGAGATTCAGAAGATTCGGGGGATCCGGGAGATCTGGACGATTCCCCGGAGTTGGATCCTGTGTATGGCCTAACAGAAGAAAATGATGAGCCAGATCCTGCAGGAGTGCTGGGCCAGTTGCTAGATTCATCTGAGGATTCAGGTGCGGAGCTGGAATCTGAGGGGTCAAAGGCTGCGGGGCCAGTACCTGTGGAGCCGGGATCTATGGGGCCAGAAGCTGCGAGACCAGCGGTAAATTCACCTGTGAGCTTGCGTTCGGCTGCAGCTTCAGCTGATGTTCCTTTTTTCGAGCAGGAGATGCCGCAACTTCCTCCCACTGAATTGCCGGCGTCGTTAGCGCGGCGCTACGCAGCTACTGAGAGCTCCGCGCCACACGGAGAGCGCACTCGGGCAGCGAACGCTTACGGGGCTCATGGAAATCGTGGAGCTGACTCATTCGCGGCTCTGCGAGAGTTTCGTGAGCCGCAGTTTCCTCCAGATGAGCCGGAGCTTCACGGTGAGTTTCGCAGTAAATTCCGCGGCGAGCAAGGCTCTCAACCCTCATTGGAGGCTGCGGAGCCACAATTCGAGAATCCGTGGGACGAAGTTTCTGCAGACGATCCAGAGATTTCGCAGAGCACGCTGGTGGGGCTCAATGTGGTGCTTGCGGCTTTCCCTGGGAGTGAAGTGGCGGAGGTGCAAAATAACAACGATGATTTGGCATAGCAACAAGTGGAGCTGCGCAATGCGGAAGGGCTGGCAATAGATGGCGAGCGTGTATGAAGGTGCCGTTCAGGATCTCATCGATGAGCTGGGGCATTTGCCTGGTGTAGGGCCAAAAAGTGCTCAGCGTATTGCATTTTATTTGCTGGAAGCTGATGCTGACGATGTGCATGCCCTAGTGAACGCACTTGAAGCCGTAAAAGAAAAAGTACGTTTTTGCTCAATTTGTGGGAATGTTACCGAAAATGAGATTTGCAGCATTTGCTCAGATCCACGCCGCACTGATGCCGTGATCTGTGTGGTGGAAGAGAGCAAAGATATCGTGGCTATTGAGCGTACTCATGAATTTCGTGGGCGTTATCACGTGTTAGGCGGGGCGATTGATCCCATCGGGGGAATCGGCCCAGAACAACTGCGGATTCGTGAATTGTATGCGCGGCTGCAGAGTGGGGCCGTGCAAGAAGTTATTATTGCCACGGATCCCAATATCGAGGGTGAGGCCACCGCCACATATTTGGCATTGAACCTAGCCCCGCTGGGCGTCACGGTCTCGCGTTTGGCGTCGGGGTTACCGGTGGGCGGCGATTTGGAATACGCCGATGAAATCACAATTTCTCGCGCACTTGAGGGGCGAACTCGCCTCAATTAACTTCAATTGGCTCGCCTCAACTGGGAGTGAGCTCGCTTGATATGCTCAGCGTCTGAGGTGTTGCATACCTGTGCAGGTGGTCTTGTGCATACGGGAGTGCGTTTATCAGATGCCTGCCTATTCGGCGTCCCCGCTCTCAAGAGGCGAAAACCCGGCGCACCGGTGTCTCCTATCAGACTATAAAGGTGTCTCCGCTCCAGCAACGGTGCGGATTAATGGAAGCTTGGCGTCTCACAATGCGGCAATAAATGCGTGAATTATGTGTGGCATATCGCAAAATTTTCGGAGCCTCCAGCTGTGCCTTTAAGATTGCAATAAATCCAAACTCCGGCAAAGGAGAGATGTGGCACTCGTTGTTCAAAAATTTGGCGGATCGTCGGTTGCAGATCCGGAGGCGATTCGGCGCGTGGCAAAGCGCATTGCGGAAACTCGGCGGGTCGGCAACGATGTGGTGGTAGTGGTGTCTGCCATGGGAGATACCACTGATGATCTTATCGATTTGGCGGCCGCAGTCACCGATAAAGAGCCGCCGGCGCGAGAGATGGATGTATTACTCACGGCGGGTGAACGTATCTCGATGGCGCTACTCGCAATGGCTGTGAGCGATTTAGGAATCACTGCTCATGCCTATACCGGCCAGCAGGCGGGGCTACTCACTGATTCAATGTATGGCAAGGCTTCCATTGTGGGAGTGGTGCCGGAGCGGATTGCGCGTGTGGTGGCTAATGGCGATGTAGCAATTATCGCCGGTTTCCAGGGGATTAACCGCGCCACGAACGACGTCACCACACTGGGCCGGGGTGGTTCCGATACCACGGCAGTGGCTTTTGCTGCGGCTTTGCACGCTGATGTGTGCGAGATTTATTCAGATGTGGACGGCGTTTTCACTGCTGATCCTCGAGTGGTGCCGAGTGCCCACAAGCTTCCGGCGCTCACCTATGAAGAGACTTTGGAAATGGCAGCTCATGGGGCGAAAATCTTGCATCTGCGAGCAGTTGAATACGCTCGCAGATACGGCGTGCCATTGCATGTTCGCTCATCGTTTTCCACTAAGGAAGGAACTTGGATCGTGGACGAAACCACTCGCGCCCGCATGGCGGCAAAGCTTGAGGGCAAAAATGAAGCACCGATTATCTCTGGCGTGAGCCACGATGATAGCCAGGCCAAGATCACTGTGGCTGGGGTTCCCGATGTGGCTGGATCAGCAGCAAAGCTCTTTGCTGCTGTGGCTGGAGCTGGCGTAAATATCGATATGATTGTGCAAAATGTGCCAGTGGATAATCCCGGGGCTGCCAATATTTCATTTACCACGAAAATTGCCGATGTGCCCACGGCAGTGGCTGCGCTAGAAGCGGCCCGAGATGAAATTGGTTTTGCGAAAGTGCTGCGCGATGACGGCGTGGGGATTCTCTCCTTGGTGGGTGCGGGAATGCGCACGAATCCGGGCGTTTCGGCCCAGCTATTCAAAACCCTTTCGGCGGCGGGAATCAGCGTTGAATTGATCACCACATCGGAGATTCGCATTTCAGTAGTGATGGAATCTAGCCAGCTCAATAGGGCTGTGCAAGCTGTGCACACGGCCTTTGGCCTCGATGCCGAAGGCGAAGCAATTGTTTATGGAGGAACCGGACGATGAAAAGCACAATCACTCTCGCAGTTGTAGGCGCCACCGGGCAAGTGGGGCGCGTGATGCGCACGCTCTTGGAGGAGCGGGGCACGGATTTTGACGCCGTTCGTTTCTTTGCTTCGAGCCGTTCTGCCGGGCAGGTGCTTCCTTTTAAGGGAACCGATGTAGTGGTGGAAGATATTGCCACCGCTGATTTCGCTGGTATTGATGTGGCAGTTTTTTCCGCCGGGGCGTCAGTATCTCGCGAATATGCACCTAAGTTTGTGGAAGCTGGGGCAGTGGTGGTGGATAATTCCTCTGCATGGCGCAAAGATCCCGAGTGCCCGCTCGTGGTGAGTGAAGTGAATCCGCAAGATTTGGCCAACCGCCCGAAAGGTATTATCGCCAATCCTAACTGCACCACGATGGCGGCGATGCCAGTGCTGAAAGTGCTCTCAGATGAGGCGGGTTTGGTGCGTTTGGTTGCGAGCTCCTATCAGGCTGTGAGCGGCTCTGGGATCAAAGGTGTGAAAGCGCTTGCTGATCAGGCGCGGGCAGAAGTGGCAGATCCGAATCTGGAAAAGCTAGCTCTCGATGGGCATGCTGTGCCGTGGCCCGAGGATTTCGGGCCATACGTGGCGCCGATTGCGTTCAACGCTGTGCCGTTTGCGGGTAACTATGCCGATGATGGTTCGTTGGAAACCGATGAAGAGCAGAAGCTACGCAATGAATCGCGTAAGATTCTAGGACTTCCAGATTTGCGTGTGGCTGGCACATGTGTGCGTGTGCCAGTGTTTACGGCACATGGGTTGGCGATCAATGCTGAGTTTGAGCGCCCTATTTCTCCAGAGCGGGCCATCGAATTGTTGCAGCACGCTCCTGGCGTGGAATATAAAGAGGTGCCAACACCACTCGATGGAGCGGGGATTGACGCCTGCCTTGTGGGGCGTGTGCGCGCCGATCAGAGTGCCCCCGAGGGGCATGGCTTAGAGATGTTTGTGGTGGGCGATAATCTTCGCAAAGGAGCCGCTCTCAACACAATTCAGCTCGCGGAGCTGCTGATTAAAGAGCTGCGGAGCGCTTAACCGCACGTACTGTGAGGAGACTTTGGGAGAAATCTTCAGAGGATTTGTCCCAAAAGGGAAAGAGTTCTCCCAAAGTCTCCCCACACTATCTGAAATATCTGCAGGAAATCTCAGGCGAGGTAACCAGACCACTCGTCGTCGAAATCTTCGCGGTAATTTTGGGCGAAGTCTTGCTGCTCTTTGATTGCAGCAAATTCTCCAGTTTCACTGAGGCCTGGCATGATGAGATGCGATTCGTCTGGGTGATGCTCGAGCACTTCTTCCACATAGGATCTAACGGCCTCATCGAGAGAGATATCGTGTCCTGCTCGCTCAGCCATGAACCACCGGTGGTCGAGCAACTCGTGAAATACTTGTGCGGGTTCGAGCTTGGAGCGTAATTCTCTAGGAATAGCGCGCACGATAGGCTCGAAAATATCAGTCATCCAGCCATGCGCCACTAAGCTCATCGGCACGTTAGTGAGGTGCTGCATAATGCGGTATTGCTCAATGGAGTTGAGCATACGGCGAGCTTGCTTCTCCTGCACGTCCATACCAGTGAGCTGCATGATCTTCCGAGAATAATGCCCGGCGTCTACGATTCGTGGCTTGATAGAGATTGAAGTGCCATCTGGTGTGGTGCTCATTTGGAGCTCGCCCACATCGAAGCCAAGGTCATTGAGACGGCGGATACGGTTGTCGATTCTCCAGCGGTCGTTCACAGAGAACGTCTCTTCGCTCGTGAGCTCATACCATAGTGAGTTATACCGCTGTTCAAATCGCGTGCCCACATGGATTGAATCAAAATCTTCAGAGAGCACCCCGCCGGCTTGTAAATCCATCAGTTCGCCCACGATATTCACGCTGGCCACTTCAATATCGTAAAGCCGGCGTTTATCCGATAACTCTGGGTAAAACTCTCCAGTTTCGGCGTCTACTAAATATGCTGCGAACTCTTCGGCGTCACGGCGGAAAAGAGTGTTGGAAAGCGACACGTCTCCCCAGTAGAAGCCGAGTAAATGGAGCCGCACCATCAGCACAGCCAGAGCCCCAATGAGGCGATCAGCAGTTTCGGGGCGCATGGAAGCCTGCCCGAAGAGAATGCGATAGGGCAAAGAAAATGCGAGATGCCGAGTGATGAGCGCACTCGGCAGTGAATTTCCCTCGCTGTCGGTGCGCCCAGACACCACGGCCACTGGCTCCACACAAGGAGCCTCATCGCGTGTGAGCTGGCGAAGCGCGCTGTATTCGCGGGTAGCCACCTCGTCGGTGATCTCTTTTACAGCAAGAATATGCCCGCCGAGCTTCACAAAACGCACCACGTGGCGAGAAATGCCACGCGGCAGCGAAGCGAGAAGCTCAGCGGGCCATTCGATTAAAGGGAGTTGCCACGGTAAATCAAACAACTCGGATTGCTGCTCCACGGACGTGATGTGCAACTGCTGTTGTGGAACCATTACCCGAACCTTCCGTGGAGTTCCCTCCCCCGTGATGAATTACCGCTGTGCACTCAGTCGTCGATACGGTTGCCAGTGGTGGCTGAGAAGAAGTGCAGATGCTCGCGGCGTGGTGCAAGGGTGATTGCGGTGCCAGCCGCTGGCACATGCTCGGGAGCCACACGCACGGTGACGGTGGAGGAGTTGTCTCCGGAGCCGAAGAGCTCACTTTCTTTCTCCGCGCCGGCCACAGTGCCATAGATGTAGGCATCAGAACCGAGGTGTTCCACGAAAGAAATATTCACTGGCACTGAATCGCCGTCAGCTGCGGAAGAGAGCGGCTGGAATGCCTCGGGGCGCATGCCCACCACAATCTTGCCATCTTTGTTGCCCTCTGCGGCGGCGGCCGGCGGCAGTG
>JALELI010000071.1 GCA_022768785.1 Arcanobacterium sp.
CAACTGCAGTATTTTATCTTGATCAACCGAGAATCCCCGCAAGTGAGCGGCCGCATACGCCAGATTTGTTTGAGCTTGAGGTGGCGTGATGGCTGGTACAAATCATTCCACAAACAAACGAGTGGTAGTGGTGGGCTCATTTATGATGGATTTGGTTACGTATGCGCCTCGGAGGCCAGATCCTGGGGAAACTCTTGCAGGACACTCGTTTTCAATGAGAGTGGGGGGAAAAGGGTTTAATCAGGCAGTTGCTGCTCGGAGAGCGGGATCGCCGACTTCCATGATTGGTGCCATCGGGGATGATTCGTATGGCCAAAAATTTATCGAGTTTATGGATGCTGAGGATATTGATCACCTTGGTGTAACAGTGCTTTCTGAACGTGGAACTGGCGTTGGGCTTCCTCTCATCCAGGATGATGGGAATAACTCAATTGTGATTGTGCCGCGAGCCAACGCAGATGTGGATGAGCGTTTGATTGTGCAGAGCTTAGAAGAAGTTCCTGATACTTCAGTAGTTCTTGCACAGCTTGAGCTCCCAATAAATATCGCTGAAGCTGTGGGCGAATGGACTCGTTCGCATGGAGCTATGTACGTTTTGAATCCTGCTCCTATTCAGCCATTGCCGGAGTCGCTATTAGGAAAAGTAAATGTTCTTGTTCCTAATGAAGGAGAACTGTTAGCGCTAGAAATGCAAGGATCTCGGTTCGTCGAGTCAGATAGTACCCGAATTGAGGCGGTGAAAGAGAAGGCCGCTGAGATTGTAGAACGCTATGGATGCAGCGTGATTACCACCGTTGGTGAATGCGGTGTGGTAGTTGCTACAGCAGGGGGTATTTCCGAAGTCATTCCTGCCTTTCGGGTAGACAATGTGGTCGATACCGTTGGTGCAGGGGATACATTTTGCGGATATCTCGCATCATTGTTGGCGCAAGAGTTTTCAATTTCTGACGCTGCGCATCTGGCGAATGTGGCGGCCGCTATTTCAGTAACTCGTGAGGGAAGTGCATCTTCTGTGCCTCAACTTGATGAGTTACCAAAAGAGTTTTTATCAGATGTGATGTCGATATGAGAGGAAGAACGAGGAAGTTCTTTTTCGTAGAAAGGAAAAACAATGAGAAAGTTGCTCAAGAAAAGAGTAGTTCCGTTAGTTGGGATTATAGCTTCATCGGCGTTAGTTCTCGCTGGGTGTAGCGCACCAAGTAGTAGTACCAGTGGAGGAGCTACTGGTGGAAAACAGTCGGTAACTTTTTGGCATAGAACTTTTACGCCAGTTGAGAATGAGTGGTATGCCCAGGTTGTAAAAGATTTCAATGCTGCTCAAGACAAAATTGTTGTAAAAGATCAGCAAATTCCGGCAGATTCCTGGGACCAGAAGCTCAAGGCGGCGCAAGCTGCAGGCAATGCACCAGATGTGTATACCCACTCAGGTACGCTTAACGATGCTGTTCGACTGGGGCAAGTGGCAGAGCTCAAAGGTCTGGTTTCAGATGAAGCTCTTGCAAAGATTAACGATGGAGGAAAGCGTGTTGCCCAGATTGGAGGCAAATGGTACGCGTATCCACTGCTACTTGAACCTCAGACAGTTTTATTCTGGAACAAGGATATGTTTAAAGCTGCTGGGTTAGATCCAGAGGTGGCGCCGAAATCCTGGGATGAGCTTTATCGATTCTGTGAAACGTTAAAACCAACTCTTAAAGACGGGCAATTCTGCATTTCGACAGCTGAGGATGCAGATACGTTCGCGTGGTCGACAGTTGGGCAGCAAGTGGGTGTCTCGGGGCATAAGCCTGTGAGCGAGGATTGGTCTAAAGCAAATGCAACAGATCCAAAATATGTGCAGTTGCTCAATTTCTATAAGACGCTCTACGACAAGGGCTATATTCCGAAACAGCCCCTCAACCTCTATGTAGAAGCGTCTTCATTTGGGCAAGGGAAAACAGCCATGATGGTATCTGGATCATGGGCGATGAGCGAAATTGGCTCTGATTATGCCGATATGGTGCCCAAAACAGGTGTAGCTCCATTCGTAACGTCAACCGGGAATCCGGATGAGGTCACCTCTACGGCTGGTAATTTCAAGTGGGTAGTTGACGCTAAGAGTAAGAACAAGGAAGCGGCAGCAAAATTTGTTGAATGGGTGCTTGGTGGAGATGCCAAAGTTCTCGTTCCGTTCTTCGTTAAGACTCAATTTACGAAAGCCCCTGTACGTGATGACGTTTTAGAAGAGGTTAATAAGCAGCCAGAGGCTGGAAAAGCTTCGTGGTCGAAAGTGGTAACTACTCAAATTGTGCCAAAGACTGTTGCTGAGCCTGCTTATCCATGGGACATCAGCAGAGCATTCGGCCTAGCTATGGAGAAAGCAATGATGGGGCAAGCAACTCCAGAAGCTGCTCTCCAAGAAGCTCAGGGAACTATTCAGGGAATTATTGATCGAGAGAATCTCAAAGATCAAGCCTCTACAAAATAGTGGTCAATTAAATTAACCGATCAGAGCCCACGGTGTTATCGCTAATGGCTGTGGGCTCTGATCGGTGGAGAATAGAGTGCGCTATGAAGATAATGGGAAGAAAATCAGCAAAGCGGCGTAAATACCCAGATACTGTTATGGCATACGCTTTGCTCGCTCCTATGGCGATTCTTCTTTCAATTTTCGTGATCTGGCCAGCGTTGCGAGCAATATACTTGAGTTTCTTTAATTGGAGCTTCTATACAGATCCAGAATTTGTGGGTTTGAAAAATTTCTCCGACGTGCTCCACGATAAGTTGTTTTGGAATTCTATCGGTCTGGGCATTAAATTCGTGTTCCTCACTGTTCCAGCTCAGCTAGTGATTGCTTTTCTTTTTGCAAGCTTTGTTATGTCTGTGAATCGTAAGATAGCGTCGGTTTTGAAAGTGGTTATCTATATCCCAACAATCATTTCTAGTGTGATCACATCGATCGTTTTCGCTCTTATTTACAACTATTCTGGAGGGTTGTTAAACGCGGTTGTGGCGAAGTTCGGGGTTCCAGCGCAAGCATGGTTAGGAGATACGCATTGGTCGCTTTTTGCAATTGCAGTTCCTGCCGTCTGGCTCGGGATTGGTCTTTCTTCGCTCATCATGATCGCGGGGATGGTTGATATCCCTTCATCTTTCTATGAAGCAGCTGAGATTGAGGGGGCAAATTGGTGGCAAAAAACGATTTATATTACTTTGCCACAGCTGAAGAATGTGCTTCTCTACTTGCTAGTGACTGTCACAATTGCTGCTATTCAACAGTTTGAGCTTCCACTTGTGATGACGGGCGGAGGACCGCTGGATTCCACTAATCTTCCGAACCTTTTTATCTTTAATCATTTCCGAGGAGATGCATATGTGGGTTATTCACTGGCTGCTGCTCTTCTTCTAGGGGTAGTGATTAGTTGTATTTCTGGTGCAATTTTCAAGGTAGTGAATTCTGAAAAGTTGGTGGATTAATATGGCATCAGTAAAGAAAAGGCATCGCCCGCTCACTCTGCGTTCTGTTTCACTAGACATCATTAAACTATTCATTGCGGCGCTGTTTGTGTTCGCGGCATTGTTTCCACTCGCGTGGATGACTATCGCTGGCTTTAAGATGAAAACAGAAGTTGTAAAAACTCCTTTTCAGTTCTTCCCCGAAGTATGGAATATTCAAAATTATGTAGATATTCTTTCAGATGCTGCCTTTTTGAGAACTCTTGTAGTAACTGGAAGTGGTGCAGTTCTATTCACGGTGTTAAGCATTTTGGTAAATTCTCTTGCAGCTTATGCTTTTGCCCGGTTGGAATTCCGGTTTAAAAAGATTTTATGGGCCGTCGCTATAACCACGATGTTTATCCCGGCTATGACTATTTTACTTACATCGTTCTTGGTAGTAACTGAGTTGGGGATGCTGAATAGTATGGCTGTGTTGGTGATCCCGGGAGCTGCCTCAGCAATGCAGATGTTCTTCATTCGGCAGTTCTATCTCAATATCCCTTCTTCTCTAGAGGAAGCTGCACTTCTTGATGGGGCATCAAAGTTCCAAATCTATACGAGACTCTTTCTTCCGCTTTCAAAGGCTCCTTTTGTTGTAGTGGGAGTTACATCATTTATGGCATTCTGGAATGCCTATGTGTGGCCAATCATGGTGATCACTTCCCCGGATTTGTTCCAAGTGCAGCAGTATCTGGCTACTTTCCGTTCTGAAAGATCTTCTGAGCTAGCGCTGCTGATGGCTGGCTCAACTCTCGCAGCTACTCCCGTTATTGTTCTTTTTGTGATATTTCAGAAGCAGATTATTGGCAATATTAAGCTTTCCGGGATTAAATAACCCTTGTGACTGCGTACGGGATCACAGATGGCAGGTGCGCATATTGGGGAAGGGGTACAGATGAAAGCTCGAGTGACGATACGTGAAGTAGCTGAACAGGCTGGAGTTTCTATATCGACGGTGTCTCGAGTTTTCAATGGGGTACAAACGGTTGATCCTGCATTAGTAAAAAAAATTAAAAAGGCCGCTGAGCGCCTTTCATATGTGCCGAATCCAGCAGGGCGTGCTCTTCGGCTTCAACGCTCTGATATATGGGCTGTTATCGTTTCGGATTTGCAGAACCCTTTCTATACTCAGATGGTAGCGAATATCGAGAATGTAGCAGCTCAGCATGGCTTTGGGGTAATGCTCTCTACGAGTGAGGAAGATATTAAAAAAGAGCGTCGCCAGCTCATTGCTGCAGTCTCTCAGAGAATGGCTGGGGTGATCATTTCCCCTGCTTCGGAATCACAAACTGATTTATCGATACTCACAGAGGCGCATATTCCTGTGGTTGTAGTAGACCGAAACGTGAAGAGCTACCGGGGGTCAAGTGTAGTTGTTGATAACAATCAGGTGGGGTGGCTAGCTGCGAATCACTTAGTGGAGAACGGATATGTTAAACCGCTGCTAATTTCTTCATCGAAAGAAGTTTCTTCTGCGCATGGGAGGCGTGGGGGATTTGTACGAGCTCTTGCGGATCAGGGGATTGAAATTCCTGATAAGCGCGTGTATTCCTCTGATTTACGGTTCGAATCTGGCCGAGACGCCGTGATCAGGGCTTTGAATGAGAATAGCGATGTTGATTCAATATTCACGGTGAATGGCCCGCTTACTGCAGCAGCCTTTGGAGTGCTAAAAGAGCTGAATATACAGATTCCACGAGATATTGCTTTGATGGGAGTAGATGATGAACAGTGGACTTCTATGGTGACCCCCTCGGTTTCTGTGATTCGCCAGCCGGTGGCAGAAATAGGGAAGAGGGCTGGGCAAATGTTAGCCCAGGCTAATAACAATGATCTCCCGTATGAAACCGTAGTACTACACCCACAACTTATAGTACGTGACTCCACTGTTCCACGAAATATGCATAGCGAGGCTCGGTACTAAGACGAATTACACTGTGTGAACGCTCCCTGTACTCATACTTATTTCCAAACCGTTATAGATTTCTTTTCCAGCCACTCTAATACGTCGTACTAAGAGCGTTCCTTCTTCCACTGATATTGTGACTTGCTCGCCGTGCACTGCAATATTTCCCCAAGAGTGAGCGGTGAAGAAAGGGAATATGGGGTCGGCGATAAAAGCTTCATGGATGGGGGCGATATCAAGATAGAAGTTGAAAGCATCGTATGAGAATCCTGTCACTGCAGTAGCAATAGTCCAGGCCGCCATTGCGCGTACATAATTATCCCCACACTCCACCTCGTTAAAAGGATTTCGTCGCTCTCCATTATGTCGGTGCTGAACGGCGGTGAGCACTCGCTCCCCTGCTTCGTAGAAGCCTTCACGGATACACAATGCAGCGAGCTGGTATTCACTCCCAGACCACACTTCATCGGCATACCGCGTCGGGACTTTTGGTCGTCCCCCGTGCGGCCACGTGCAGAGTAAAGTTCCTGAGTCTCCAGTGGTGCCAAAAGAGCGATAAATATGCTTAATCTTTCCTAGATCAGGAGTGAAATTATAGGCAACGATGTGGCGTATTGCCTCGCGTATGTGCTCTTTAGGGAAGATATGGCCGAGATCCAGTTCGTATGCCCACCATTGCCCGATCAGTTGATCAATAAGGCAGCCACTCTTCCACTGAAAATCTTCAGTATCTTCTGGATACAATTTCTGCTGAAAATACTCTCCATTGAAGCATGTTTCATCATATGCTTTGCTTGATTTGCGAAACTGTGTAATAGCCCAATCCCGCTCTTCAAAATCCCCGATTCTATCGGCCATCGTGTGAATTGCTTTTAAGGCTGCAAGCCAGAGAGATCCAATATAGGTATTTGAGCCGCTAAGATCTATATCATGCGTAGAGGGTTGAACTCCATGTAAGATCCCATCGCCGACGGTATTCCAAGAACGATCAATAAAATGAATGAGCTTGGTGACGTGAGCCCACCATCGGGTGAGAGTGTTGAGATCGCCAGTGTTTTTAATGCTTCTATAAGCTTTTAGTATGCTGCCAAGCATTCCGTCAAGAGCTGGTTCTTCGGGGCCATATACATGCTTATCCCAGAGCTGTGCGAGGTAGGTAGGAACAATTACTCGGTGTGGGATTTCCCCCTCGGGATTCTGCATCACTAAATATTCAGTTTCCCGCATGGAATCCTCCAGGTCAGGAAAGAGGTAGCTGAGTGAATGTTCATAGTTCCACACGTGGGTGCAATTAAGAGGGCATGACCCTCCTACGCTGGCACCCCACATTGTGGTAGAGGCGCCGGATGTCCCCTCAAATCCAAAAAAACTTCCTGCATGATCGCGGAAGCACGTAGGAGAGCGAGGTATGACTGCTTGATTTGCCCATAGCTCTCTTAGCGGTAGTTTTAGCGTGCTAGAGGTAAAGGCGTTTTGCCATTGATCAATTTTCTGATCGATATGAGGGATTTGATTTTCAACATAGTCTAATACTCTATTCACATTAGCGAATCTTGTGGCGTAATGATTTCCTAACCAAAATTGGGTTGATCCAAAGTGGGGTTGTGCGGAACCAAATTGATTGAAATTAACCGTTCTGTTGGGGAAATACCACGCGATAATGAACTGCTTTTCGGCGCTTTCTCCTGCTTGTAGAGCGAAGAAAGTGGTGAGGGATCCAAGCCATGTGAAGCCTGGTGCGCTCGGCTTCTGTTGAATAGAAAAAAGTTGGTTTTGAGCGGTGGAGCGCGATTCTCCTTTTGCTAGCGGTTGAGTAATACCGGGGCCTAGGGCGTTCAGAAAATCAATATACTGATTCAGATGTGTAAACTGAGGAAAAGCCTCAGCGTGAGAATCGTCAGATGAGAGCGCGATTTCTCCATAGCAAGGGTCAGACGCCGTAAGAGCTGTATTTGTTCCAATGATTCGAGAGTATTGCGCATGGCGTTCTAGCTGGTTGACATTCATTCCATAGGCTGGGTGTTGAATCCCAACTGGGTTAATGTGCCCATCTGATCCCACGAAATTATGCATAGTTGCACCAAGCCAACCGTGGAGTGGAGTGCTGGCTGTATTAGTTATACGGATTTTAAAGATTGCCGCTGGGATCCCACTCATTTCACTATCATGCGGAGAGAAAGGAGATTCTGCTTGGATTTCTACCAGAACTGGCAATTCAGAGTCAGTGAGAGAAATCGTTGTGCGCGGATAGTACCCATGCATCGTAGAATGAGCAAACCCTCCGACTGTTTTTAGTGCTTCTTTTTGCCACTCTGGAATGTAAAGGTCGTCGCTCATAGGGACTGCATCATGGGGCGTCAATACATCTGTTGATTGAAGAATCCGAATTGCGTTGAGAGGGGGTTCAATGCTGCAAGTTCTCAAGAAAAAAGCTGCCCCTGGTGAGTCTCCACGCGGATTAATTGAGTTGGGGAGTTGCCATTTTCGCAGCCCGCCATCAACTCCAATAGCTAGATTTCCTGTGCCAATTCCTCCTAAAGGTGCGGCAACAGCGGGATGATGGAGTGAATCGTAGGAAGGTTCGTTGGCTCTCATCTGAGTCTGGTCAATCATTAACGCTCCAAGATTGTGCGAATTAAGAAGAAATCGTTTTCTCGCTTCTATATTACATTTGTAGCGGCATTTCTGCGGGTAATCCGGGGTTATTTTGGTGCGTTAAGAAAGTCGCTTGAATAAGAACGTTTTGTATTGAGAGACTTTTTGGCACACCCACTTTATATGAGGGGCGAAGGCTGTGGCGGTGAGCCGGAAAGTGGAAGAATACCAGAAAGTACAGGATTCAAGTTTTTTCGCTTTTCGGCTGGAGCGGGAGCACAATCTACCCATGACTATTAACTGGGCTGAAAAATTTGATCACACCACATTGGAAGAATTGCGCTCCTCAGGCGGGCTGAAATGGAGTACTTTTCCAGACGCTATTGGAATGTTTGTGGCGGAGATGGATTTCGGCCTAGCCCCCGCTGTGGCAGATGTGTTGCGCGCAGCTGCTCAGAGCCCTGTGGGAGTGGGATACCCCACCACCGAGATGTGTGAATTAGCTTCTGGCGAAGCGGTGCGGTGGTATAGCTCTGCCACTGGTGAAAATTTGGAGCAATTAGTGGCAGATGGCGCTGCGCGCGTTCACAATATGCCAAGTGTGCTCTCGGCGCTCGGGCTGGTGCTGCGGCACCTCATTCCGGCAGGGGCTCCGGTGGTGGTGCCCACTCCCGCATATATGCCGATGCTCACAATTCCACCGAAGTTGCAGCACCCGGTGATTCAGGTGCCATCGATCGTTACTGAAGATGGGCGCTACCACTTCGATTATGAGGCTATCGAACGAGCTGTGCAGGAGCAGGGAGCGAAACTTTTCATTCTAGTGAATCCCTGGAATCCCACTGGTAGGGTGCTCTCTCGCGCTGAACTAGAGCGGTTAGATTCAATCCTCAGCCGCCACCCTGATGTGCGAGTGTTTTCCGATGAGATTCACACTCCTTTCGTGTTTTCTGGCAAGCATGTGCCCTATTGGGCGATCTCGCACTCGGCTGCCTGCCAAACGGTGACCGCATTTGCTCCCAACAAGGGGTGGAATATTCCGGGCTTACATGCGAGCACAATGGTGCTCACCCGGCCGAGTGATGAGCGCATCATGGAGCCTGAATTAGCATCAATCTCAGCTTTCACCGCGCCTATTGGAATGCGAGCAGCCGCTGCGGCATACCGGGATTCGCGTGCTTGGAGTGGAGCTGTGGTGGATTATCTGCGTACTAATCGAGACCTGCTGCAGCAGCGGATCGATGCTATTCCTGGGCTGGAGATGGCGGCGATGGAGGGCACCTATATTGCGTGGATCGATTGCCGGCCGGCTCGTGAGCATGGCGTGATTCCCGCAGGAGTAATGCCTGCCGATTGGATTTTAGAGCGTGCGGGTGTGGCGCTCACAGCGGGTGCTGGCTGTGGGAAGGGCTATGAAGATTTTGTGCGATTGATTTTTGCCACTCCTCGTTCGGTGCTAAGCCAGGCACTAGATCAGATAGCTGCGGTGTTCACTCAGAGCTAATTATCGCATGCTACGGAAGCTGCGGGAATAGATCGGGCGCGCGGAGCATTGCTTAATGCGAAAGGAAAACTTGGCGCCTGATTCGGCAGCGGCACAATGCTGATCTAGCACACAATGCTGATCCAGCAACGGCACAATGCGCTACTGGGCTAATTCAGCTTCGCCCTCATGCGAAGAAGAGGGGCGCCACCCAACTCTAAAAGGAGAACAAAGATGGCAGGCCTCAAAGATATTAACGGCACGTATTCAATCGACCCAGCACATTCCCGCCTTGGGTTTGTGGCGCGGCATGCAATGATCACCAAAGTGCGTGGATCGTTCACGGATTTTGAGGGTACCGCAAGCGGAAATGGTGCAGACCCCAGCACAGCACATGTGGAGGTGAGCGCGAAAGCCACATCGATCGACACCGGCAACAAGATGCGCGACGATCATCTGCGCAGTGGTGATTTCTTCGATGTGGAAGCCTATCCTGGAGTGAAGTTTGTGAGCACTGCGGTGAAAGTGCTTGATGATGAGACTCTTGAGATCTCAGGGGATCTAACAATTCGCGATCAGACCCATTCGCTCACGATTCCTTTTGAGTTTATGGGCGCTGTAACAGATGCTTTCGGCAATAAGCGCATTGGTTTTGAGGGCACCACCACAATTTCTCGTAAAGAGTTTGGCCTCACCTGGAACAAAGCAGTGGAAGCCGGTGGCGTGCTGGTGAGCGATAAGATTGTGCTTGAGATTGAAATTTCTGCTATCGAGCAAGAGTGATTTCGGTAGGGCTGATTTCGCAGTTTGCGAGCAGCGATTATTCCCGATTATTCCAAAGACTGCGTGCGGCGTGATGCCCACGCAGTCTTTGGTTTAATATCCTCGGAATTTTCTTCGGTAGCCAGAATTTTGAGAGCGGATTTCGCGGTGAAATGCGTTCTATTCCCGAGCTATTCCCGCGGTGAAATGTTTCCGGTGGTTCTTTTGCTCTGATGTTACGATGCGTACGTGCCATTGTTTAAACGCTTTACGCCCGCCGTCACTATGGGCCTGTCGGTTTCACTAGCTACAGGGCTCTATGGAATTTCGTTTGGGGCTATCTCTGTGGCAGCCGGATTGAGCTTCTGGCAAACGGTGGCGCTCTCAGCTCTGATGTTCACAGGGGGATCACAGTTCGCTTTCGTGGGAGTGATCGCTGGAGCTGGCGGGGTGGGTCAGCTTGCAAACGTGGCGAGCACCGGAGGCGCAGCCTTAGGAGCGGCCAGCTTGCTCGGGGTGCGCAATTGGATCTATGGAATGCAGAATAATGCGCGCCTCAAGGTGCGTGGCGGGAAGAAACTGTTAGCCGCACATCTCACTATCGACGAATCTACGGCAGTGGCGTCTGCTCAGAGTGAGCCGGAGGAGATACGCCGCGGATTTTGGGTGACGGGCGTGGGAGTGTGGCTGCTGTGGAACGTTTTCACCATGGTGGGAGCGGTGATCGGCGGAGCAATAGGGGATCCTGCCACGTGGGGACTAGATGGTGCGGCAGTCGCAGCTTTTTGCGGGTTACTGTGGCCGCGGCTGAAGAGTGGAAATGCGGCGGCGCTCGCCGTGCTCTGCGCCGGAATAACGCTGATAGCCGTGCCCGCTGTGCCTGCGGGAATGCCGATTCTCATTGCTGCAGCGGTGGCCGCGCTCGCGGGAACACGCCGGCGTAAACGCGTGGGAACACGCCGGCGTAAACGGGGAGAGGTACTGTGATGTGGGGGTGGATTTTAGCTGCGTGCGCTGTGGCTTTTGCCACGAAATATCTTGGATTTTTAGTGCCTGAAAAGCTGCTGGAGCGCCCTGCGGTGGCGCGGACGGCGAACTTCGTGACGATCGGTTTGCTTGCGTCGTTGATTGCTACGAATGCGTTTAGCGCTGGGCAAGGAGTGACGATCGATGCGCGGACTGCAGCATTAGCTGTAGCACTTGTGGCGCTCAGTATGCGGCTGCCTTTTTTGGCTGTGGTGGTGCTCGGAGCGGCGGTGAGTGCTCTGGTGAGAGCAGTTGTGCCTAGCTATTATGAGCCGCAGGTGAGCCTGATTATGCTGATCGTGGCATTGGGAGTGGTGGCATTGCGCGCGGCGCAGCATGCCAGAAAAGCTGATTCTCAGAAAAGATCAACGGCGAGCGCCGAATGAGTTCGATAGTGTAAATGGGCTCGCTGAGTGAAAAGCAGCCCGCATTTTAGCGTGTGAGAAGCAGCCCGCGTTTTAACGCAGCTGCCTCTCGATATATTCATGGCACCCCACCATCACAGCAGCTAATGCGCATACCACTGTGGGCAAAGCCAATGGGGAAATAGCGGTGAGGGCTACTCCGGTGGCCGGAGGGGCGAGCATGAAACCGACGTAAGCAAACCCCATTTGCAGGCCGGTGGCTCGCTGTACGTTTGCCACTCCTAGACGTCTCCCAGTTTCTTTTATAACGGCGGGGTAAATCGGAGCGCAGCCCAAGCCACAGAGTGCAAATCCCGCCACGGCTAGAAGTGGAATCGGTGCGAGCAGCGCGAGGAGTATCCCTGCCATCAAACCGGTGGCTCCCAGCCGGAGCAATTGCGAGTTCGTGAATTTCAAGGAGGCGAGACCAGCTAGAAATCTTCCCACGGTAATTCCGATGTAGAACGCAGATCCTGCTGCTGCGGCGAGTGCCGGAGTGAGGTGGTGATACTGCGCTAAGAAAGTGCTAGCCCACAGGCCGATGGTGCCTTCCGCACAGCAGTAGCAGAAGAATCCAATCAAAGTGGGCCATACGAGCGGGATTTGATACCACGGAGTGCTGGAGGCTGCAGGGGCGGGCTGAGCGCCAGTGTGGGCAGGAGCAGAAGTGGGCTGAGCACCCGAGGGGTTGGGCGTAGATCGAGTGCTGGAGGGATCGGCCGCCAGATTCCCTGCTAGGGTGCTGGCGTGGGGAGTATCGTGGCCAGCGCCGAGATCGATTGGCTGCTCATGTGTGGGAACTTCAGCAGGAGGTATATCTGATTCGGGTAGCTGAGATTTTCTGGGCCAGCTGCCACGAGTGACGATGAGGAGCAACATCAGGCAGGTTTGGGCGGCGGCAATAGTGGCATACGTGGGGCGCCACTGGCCTGTGAAGTTTAAAAAGAATCCAGCGATGAGTGGGCCCGTCATCGCACCTAAGCCCCAACAGGCGTGTAAAAAATTCATGTGCAGTGCAGAAAAATGCAGTGAGACGTATGCATTCAAGGCAGAATCAATCGCTCCAGCTCCCAAACCAAGCGGAATACACCACAATGCGAGGGCCCAGAAATTCGGGGCCAGAGCACAGCCCAACAAGCCAGTTACAGTGAGCGCCACAGAACTGATAGATACTCCCACAGTGCTCAAGCGCTTTAAAATCCAGCCAGAGGAAAAAGATGCCACGATTGTGTTTGCGCTGGTGATGAGCGCCAGCGCTCCGGCTCCAGCGAGAGGAGCGTGCAAGCTGGGGGCCATCTGAGGCCACGCTGCGCCGAGCACTCCATCAGGCAGACCAAGAGAAATAAATGCGGCGTAGATGATCGCGATTAGTGGCATAGTTCCTCAAACAATAGGGGGCATTGGGAACAGTGTATCGGCTAGCTCCCTATCAAGCTCGCTGATTGGAGCTCTGGTGAACAAAATTTGGCGCCGACGAGGCGGCGGCCGGAGGCGGGGTGGCTGTGGAAGCTGACGTTGGCGCAGCACGGCGCTGCCGGCGAGTGAGCAGCTTTTCTCGAATCCAGGCTATGAGCACTGCTCCAAAATAGAGCCCGATGAGCACAAGAGCCTGGAGGATCATAGGCCACGGGCTCGGAAGCGGATTAGCCACTGCCGCGAAAATAAACGCAGCTACTGTGGCCCAACGCCAACCTTTTAGCATAGTGCGCGCTGAGAGCAGCCCGAGAAAATTCAGCGCCACCAAAAGTTCAGGGGCAAGGAACGAGAGCCCAAAAGCGATCACGAGCCGCATATAGAACGAAACGTACGAATTAGCCTGCAGTAGCGAAACGGCGTCTGCTGGCACAAAGCTCTGTAGAATTTCCACTGCGCGTGGAGCCACCCACACTCCGCTCGCTGCACCAGCGAGAAAGAGGACCACTCCAGCTGTGCCGAAAGTGATCACAAAGAGACGCTCACGGCGTTTGAGGGCCGGAGCGATAAAAATGCCGATCTGAGCAATCCACCAGGGGCTCGTGATAATCGCGGAAATCCACAGTGCCACGGTGAACTTTAGATCGAATGCGGCCCCGATGGTTTGGAAATTGATATTCACGTGCGATCCGGCGAGTTCGTGCAGTGGCCGTTGGATAAACGCCATCACTGGATCGTAGAGATACCAACCGGCCACTGCGCCACCTGTGAGCCCGATGAGCACGTAAATTAGGCGCTTGCGCAGCTCCCGCAAATGAGCCAACACCCCCATTCGAGCTTCGGGGTTATTGCGGCGATGAGTGTGCGCAGAGCGAGCGCGGCGGCGCCCTTCCGGGCTTGCTGAGCTGTGAGTGCTCACTGGGCGTTGGTGCTTTGATCGTTCGCCGATGGCTGTGCCAACTGGCTGGGTTGCACTGGCTGCACAGGTTGGCCAGGTGCCATTTGTTGGGGGGTCTGCAGCGGCACTGCGGGCTGCGCGGCAGGAAGTGGCGGGGCTGGCGGAGTGGGAGGGATTACCTCAGCCTGTGGCGCGATGCCAGCTGTAGCTGTGGTGCCAGCGGCGGTTGTGGAGCTAGCTGTGGCTGCAGCGGCAGTGCCCTCTGGGGGCACATCATCTTGTAGCTCGCGCATTTCTTTTTTCAGCACTTTGGCGCTCTGCCCGATTGATTTCGCAATCTGAGGAAGTTTGGCTGCACCAAAAATCACGATGAGCACGATAATAACAACTAAGAAGTGAACGGGCCTCATGGTTTCTCCCTATTCTTGCCGCGGAGTTGAAATGGTGTGGCAGCGCCCGATCCGGCATAGTTCGAGCACCCTGCGCCGCATATTGGTATGCCTGTATCCTACAGTCTTGCTGCGCCCAAATGTATTGCACAGTTGTGGAATACATTTGGGCACGTGAATTTCTCTTGTTAAGAAGCTATACAGAGCTACTTATTGTGGCTTTATCGCTTTGATAACTGAGCGGCAGGAGTATTTTCTATGGCAGTGAGAAAATTTTTTCGGGTGATGATTGCTGCAGTGGCGTGCCTGGGAATGGCAGCGGGGTGTGCGGGCACTCATGGCTCACCAGCAGAGAAAACTGGTGCGAGTGCCAACGGCGCACAAACTACTGGCGAATCGTTAGGTGATGTGCAGGTATTTGCTGCGGCGTCACTTAATACAGTACTCAAAGAGATCGTGAAAGAAACGGTGGAAAAGGATCATCCGGGCACTAAGCCGCTGTTTCAGTTCCAAGGTTCTCAGAATCTAGTAGATCAAATGGCTGGCGGCGCTCCGGCTGATATCTTGCTCACTGCAGATGAGAAGAATATGAAGAAAGCTGTGGATAAGAGCCTCGTGAAAGATCCACAGATTTTCACTGGCAACACTCTCGTGCTGGTGGTGCCGAAAGGAAACCCTGGAAAAGTGACGGGTTTTGGCGATGGTTCGCTCGATGGAAAGCGGCTCGTGGTCTGTGCCCACGGAGTGCCGTGTGGCAATGCCACTGAAAAACTCTCGGAGCTAAACAACGTGCGGCTTTGGCCAGTTTCTGAAGAACAGAAAGTAACTGATGTGCTCGATAAGGTGTCGAGCAGTGAAGCTGATGCAGGTGTGGTGTATAAAACAGATGCTATGCTTCGCAAAGCGAAGGTAGAAGTGATCGAGATTCCGAAAGCCGATCAGGTGGTGAACAAATACATGATCGCTATCGCAGCAACTGCCCCTAACGCCAAAGCCTCCCAGGCGGTGCTTGACGCCGTGCTCAGCGACGCCGGGCAGGCGATTTTGGAGAAATATGGTTTTATGCCAGTGGCCAAGATCAAGTGATAGCGTTTGCCAGCGATGAGCCATATGCCCAGAGAGTTTCGCCTTCCAGGCAATCGTGCCCCTCGGCAGAGAGCAGATAGACACGCGCAGCGGCGCAATGAGAGCTGCCGCTGCGCCGCTGTTGGCACTCGCCAGGCTGCCGATAATCGGTTCCCACAGCGTGGCAGAGCACGCCGCGGGAACCGAAGCCAGTTGAGCTATGCGCCGTGGCTCATTGCCCCGGCCGTGGTGGCAATGCTGTTTCTCGTGATTCCGCTGATCGCGGTGCTGTGGCGCACTCCCTGGGCCGATTTTTTCGCGTTAATTTCCACGTCAGAAGCACTCGATGCCCTATGGCTTTCGTTGCGCACCTGCGCTGTGTCGGTTCTATTGGGATTTCTACTAGGGGTGCCGTTTGCCGTGATATTGGCTAAGAGCAAGCACACTTGGTGGGCCAGTGCTATGCGCGTGATGGTGCTGCTGCCGATGGTGTTGCCGCCGGTGGTGGCTGGCCTCGCGCTGTTGCTCGCTTGGGGACGCATGGGGCTCATTGGGCGGGAGCTGAATGCTTTCGGCATCACAATCGGATTTTCCACGCTGGCGGTGATCTTTGCACAAACATTCGTGTCGATGCCCTTCCTGATCACCTCTCTGGAAGGCGCAATGAGGGCGCAGGGCAATGCATATGACGAGACGGCTCGAGCGCTAGGAGCATCACGCACTCGCACATTTTTCACAGTGAGTTTGCCGATTATGGCTCCAGCCGTTCTCTCGGCACTCGCGCTGAGTTTTTCGCGTTCGCTTGGCGAGTTCGGAGCCACGATCAGTTTTGCTGGCTCGTTGCAAGGGGTCACTCGCACTATGCCGCTACAGATCTATCTCCAACGGGAGACGGATACTGATCAGGCGCTTGCACTCGCTGTGATTCTGATCGGGCTGGCAGTGGTGATGTTAGCGGTGGCAAATGTGGCTACGGCGCGTGGCGATAAGGCCCTGCGCACCGCCGCAGCCGGAGCAACTGCAGCGCGTGGGAGGGCTGCAGCGCATGAGCTGAACGAGTGGGAGCAGGAAACTGATGTTTTCGCTGCGGTGCCGGGTGTTGCAGCAAAGGAGCAAGGTGTTGCAGCAAAGGACGCCGGAACAAAAGATTCCCGAGCAAAAGGCGCTCTAGCGCAGAAAACTGTGCCAGAGAGCATTGCGATGAAAGCTGCTGGCGTGGAGGCAGCCAACTCTACAGCGGCAATGCCAGCTGCGATACCGCAGGAAGCACGAGAGCGCGGTGGGTACAGCTTGGGTGGTGCGTTGGCGCGGAGCCCGCAAGGGCACAGCGAGCAAGCAGTGCACCGTGCCCCTCAGATCACGGTGAATGCTGAGGTGCTTGAGCGTGGCGTGCAGTTGCGTGTGGAGCTTGCTGCGGGGCAGGTGACGGCGGTAATGGGCCCCAATGGTTCCGGAAAATCTACGCTTTTGGGGCTGATCTCGGGCATGTTAGAGCCGAGTGCTGGGGGAGTAAATTTCTCGATTCCAAATCCTACAGTGGTGTTGCTCCAGCAAAATCCGCTGTTGTTCCCGCATATGAGTGTGCTCAAGAATGTGGAATTCGGGCTGCGAGCGCAGAAATTGAGCCGCGAGGAAGCTCGCAAGCGCGCACTGCAGGAGCTCGCGCTAGTTGGTTTAACGGATCTCGCTCGCCGGCCTTCTACACAGCTCTCTGGTGGGCAGGCGCAGCGGGTGGCAATCGCCAGGGCTATGGCGATT
>JALELI010000087.1 GCA_022768785.1 Arcanobacterium sp.
CGGCAATATGCTGATGGTGACGGCGAGTGGCACTGCCGTTATTGTGGCTTAGGAGTTGTTACGTGTTGCAGGGGCTTGAGCTGTTTTCGATAAATAAAGACCCCTTCTCGCTGGGCTTGAAGTGCTTCCCATTAGTTGGACTGAGAAATTAGTTTTCGATTAGTGGGGAGTGTTTCTATGAGGGCGTATAATTCTCTTACTGATTATCAACATGAGTGTCTTGTTGATCTGTTTGAACAAGGCTTGGGTAGCTGTGCTGCCACGCGCCCTAGACGCTGCTAGTGAGGTACTGCGCTGCTGCGCTAACTTCACAGATGGCGAGCAGCTTTGTCTACTTACCGAGCAGCTTTGTCTACTTATTTTGAATGTGTTGCCTCATAGCCCCATAAAGCATAACGGCAATATTAAAGTTGCGAGCAGCGCTAGGTGACGTAAGTGGACTGTGAACAAAACGGCGTGAGTGACTGCTCAACAGCTATGAATAAACGGCTGTGAACAAGATCTGCCGCTGCGCAGGGTGCGAAATCCGCATGTGAGCTAGAGAGGCTCAAAAGTGCAATTGCGCTGAACACAGCGGCAGATCCAGTTTTATTTCACAACTATCTACGGCAACCATAGACTGTTGCAAATGCATTAAATATTTGAACTATCTACTTCGCCAACGATATTGACGCGAGTGGATCCGGCTCCGTGTGCTTCCACAGCGTGCACTTTTATCGTGCCTACTTTAGCGCCGTCAAGCACTTCAAATGAGGTGAGGTTCTCGCCCTCAGTACTCACTGTGCCGCCGATGGAAATCTCAGTGAGCTCGCCACCGGGTTTGATAGAGACGCCGATAGCTTTTAACACCATCTGTACCCCTTTAACGAGTGACGTGCCCTCGCCACCAGTGGTGCGCACGTCACCTTTCACGGTGATAGAGCCCATCGGCTTGGAAACTTGAATACCAATAGCTCCGTCTCCGGTGGTGGTGATGGAATCAAACACCGCAGATTCCACAGAGCCATCGTATACGTTAAAGCCACGTGCTCCACCACCATTTGTGACGATAGGGGCATTGATTTCTAGGTGCCCCATCTTTCCGAAATTTACAAAGCCGATACCGGAAGGCCCATAAGACGTGATAGGTGCGTTGGCAATCCACTCTGGGGTTTCACCCCAGAGATCCAGCACCATATCGTTGGCTCCTTTGGTGATAACTGGCCCGTTGTTTTCCACGCGGTCTACGATGGCGCCAGACACCACAAACACGCCGCCGGTGATTTTATCCGGAGTGCCAGTGGCGATACCGCCGTCAGTGATAATTGCACCAGTTTCGATAAGATCTGCCTTGAAAGCGCCGCCAGTGAGGTGCCCTTCGCGGTCGGCATAGCCGGCCACAAATACGCCTGATCCGCGTACTGGAGTTTCTTTAGTGCCCACACTCACGCCTTTCAACGTGGCCGTAAAAATGGCTTCGGGATCTGCCTGGCGATTCCAAAGAGTGAATCCGCCTTGAAGCACGTCTACACCATATCCGTGTGGTTGATCTACGCGCCCGCGCACATCGGCGTCTTTCACAAACACCCCACTAGTTTCTACGCGAATATTCTTGACGGCGCCCTCAGCGGCGATATATATCTGCCCGATGGTGGATACGTTGTCGAGCCGCAGTATGCCGGCGTCAGCCACAGAGAAGTCGTTATAGACGGCTACTTCATATGGGAGAGTGGCGATGGTGATATTGCGCAAGGTGTTATTCCGAGTGAGCCGCACGCCCTTGCCTTTGAATTCCAGCGTGCCACCGCTCAGGGTAGTTCCTTCCGGAAGAGTGATTGACGGCGAGCCGGTGATCGTGCCGTCTACTACGATATTCAAAGATCCAGCTGCAATGGCTTCTGCCAACTCGGTGGCGTTGGCCACCCGAACGATGTTGTTTTCCATTTTTCTTCCTCACGATCTTGAAGAAGCTATATTTTGTCTGTCGTGCAGCACAACAGGAAACTGCTCATAATTATTTCCGAATTTTGCAGTGGATTTTTGGCCTAGTGTTGTGCGGCTTTCTGCGTTAGCTATATATGCTGCGGGTGCGGGAAGTTGCCTTTGGCTACAAAAAGCGGGGGAGGGGGGGAGAAAACGGCACAATGTATGCTGCGGGTGCGGCAAGCAGGCAAGAGCTCTGATGCCCCCTAGTTGCTGTATGTGTGCTGCATTTGTGTGTGGGAAAATGGGTGCAGAGAGTTGGGATAGAAGAGAGTGAGAGCGATTCTGCGCACATAGGGTTAGAGAATTATGTACGCCTCCAAAACCGCTCGCGGATAATGCACACAGCCCATTCCCACACACAGGGGAGTGCGACGGATCTGCCCGCTGCAGCGGTGCTGTTTGAAGGCAAGTTCCCGCACACGGAGAATGCGTGAGCAGCCGAAGTTTCGGGAGCTCACGAGCAGAGTTCGGCTGCAGAGTATGATCGCATCAGGATAGTAACAAGTGGAGAGGTGTGTGCCGTGGGTGAATGTTGCTCAGAGCAGAGCTGTGCGGGTGTGGATACTGAGCATACGTGTGCGGATACTGAGTGTGCGTGTGTAGAGGTTGATTGTCCGCCTGTAGGGAGCGATGAATATCCCGAGGTGGTGCGCATCGCCCAAGAGCTGATCCGCATAGATACCTCTAATTACGGCCAAAGCCACAAGAGCCATAAGAATGACGCCGAACGCTCTGGTGGCGTGCCTGAGATACGTGAAATAGAAGCTCCAGCTGCGCGCTATGTGATGCGTTTGCTTGAAGAAGTGGGCTATCACCCGCAGTGGATTGAGCCGGTGCCGGGCCGTCCTAATATCGTGGTGCGGGTGCCGGGAGCTGATCGAAGCCGGCCAGGATTAATTGTGCATGGCCATCTCGATGTGGTGCCGGCAGACCCATCTGAGTGGGAGCGTGATCCGTTTGGCGGAGAGATCGTAGATGGTGTGCTCTGGGGGCGCGGCGCTGTGGATATGAAAGACATGGTGGCCATGATGGTGGTGCTCTTGCGCGATATGGCCACGAACTCATGGGTGCCACCACGGGATCTGGTGGTGTGCTTCTTCGCTGATGAGGAGGGAGGAGGCTGGGAGGGTGCGCAGCTGATTGTGCGTGATTATCCCGAGGTTTTCGCTGACTGTACGGAAGCTATTTCTGAAGTAGGCGGCTACGCCACCTATGTGAATGGAAAGCGAGTGTATCTGATACAAACAGCTGAAAAAGGCCAAATCTGGTATCGGCTGCTGGCTCGCGGACGAGCTGGGCATGGCTCGTTAGAAAACGACGACAACGCCGTCACTAAAATAGCTACGGCGCTTGCGGCTCTCGGAGCTGAGCAGTGGCCGTATGAACTCACTCCCACAGTGCGCGAGTTGCTGATAGGGCTGGCAGATATTACTGGAATTCCGTTTGAAGAAGATTCGCCAGAGTCTGTGGAGCAGTTAATTGCTGCTCTTGGGCCGGCGCGCGCTTTTGTGGGAGCCACTACTCACGCCACAGCTAATCCCACGCAAATGAATGGCGGATATGCCGTGAACGTGGTACCAGGCAGTGCTGAAGGGGGAGTGGATATTCGCTTTTTGCCAGGAGAAGAAGAGCGCGTGAAACTGCGTGTGAAAGAACTTGTGGGAGATGTGAGCACAGAGCCGATCTTGAACGTGCCTGCTATTGAGGCGCCGGTGCAGGCTCCGCTGGTAGAGGCGATGGCTCAGGCTATTCGAGAGGCAGATCCGGAGGCGGTTGTGCTGCCGTATATGCTGTCAGCCGGCACAGATAATAAGCATCTTTCTCAACTGGGAATTGCTGGGTACGGGTTTGTTCCGGTGAACCTTCCCGAGGGCTTTGATTTTCCATCAATGTTCCACGCGGCAAATGAGCGTATTCCGGTGCAGAGTTTGATTGACGGCGCTGCCGTGCTGCGCCGATTCGTGCAGTTGAGCTAGGGCCGCGGCTGGTGATGTGGTCGAACGGGTTCGAGCTAACCGCGGTGAGCTACTTGGAGCTAGCGATGGCCATTTGTGTGGCTGAGCTTAGCTAGAATCCGAATATACCCACCACAATAAGTGCAACGTTGAGCAATATAATCAACGCCGTCACCACTCCAAAGAGAATGTGCACCGCAAGCGAATCGGCAAATTCTCCCATGATCGTACGATCGCGGGTGCAGCGCATGAGCGGAATGAGTGCAAGCGGGATTCCAAGCGAGAGCACCACTTGGGAAATCACTAATGCCCAGGAGGGCTCTATGCCCAAAGCGAGTACAACCAGAGCAGGAACCAGTGTGATCGCACGGCGGGTGACGAGCGAATACTCTCGGTGGAGTAGCCCCTTCATAATTTCCGAGCCGGCGTACGCCCCTACTGAGGTGGAGGCAAGACCGGCCGCGAGCAAGCCGATTGCAAAGAATGTGGCTACCACTGGGCCGAGAGCGTGATGAATTGCGTGGTATGCTCCGGCGATTGTGTCGGTGCCAGGAACGCCAGCTAATGAGGTTGCAGCCACTAGAAGTAGACACACATTAACGGCACCAGCGATGAGCAGAGCCCACGTGACGTCGATCTTCGAGGCGCGCAGCAGCTTACGAGTGGGTTCGGAGCCGCCGGCGAAGCGATCATTCACGAGCGAGGAGTGCAAATAGATCGCATGGGGCATCACAGTGGCGCCCAACATTGAGGTGGCTAAGAGTACGGAGTCAGAATCTGCGAATCGGGGTACGAGCCCGCCGAGCACACCGCTGGCTTGAGGGGGATCGACGAAGAGCCCGGCGAGGAACCCACACGTAATCACGAGCAGTAATCCAATCACTGTGGCTTCAAAGAGGCGTTGTTTCCCATCGCTTTGTAAAGCGAGTAAAAGTAACGAGACGAGCCCGATCACGATTCCGCCCCAGATTAGTGGCAGATCAAATAAAAGGTTGAGGGCAATTGCCCCGCCCACCACTTCAGCGAGATCGGTGGCGGCGGCTACGATCTCGGCTTGTGCCCAGTAGAGGATCCGAGGCAGGCGAGAGAGGCGTGAGCCGAGCAGCTGCGGCAGCGACACTCTAGCGACGATCCCTAGCTTTGCGCTCTGATATTGTACGAGCACCGCCATAAGGTTGGCGAGAACTAACACCCAGACCAGCAGATATCCATAGCGCGAGCCGGCTGAGATATTAGCAGCCACGTTGCCTGGATCCACAAAAGCCACCGCTGCCACGAAAGCCGGGCCGATAAGAGAAATGAGTTTCTTGGGTGCAGGAGATGGCGTAGCTGCTACAGGTGGTGTGGCATTGGGCATATTACCTCCGCTGGTGTTCTGTGATGCCGCGGTGAAGCAGCTGTGGCCGTGATCAGATAGGCTAATGGAGATGGTACTCGAAGTGCCCAGGCAATATAGAGGCCTACCGTCGGAGTGGCGCTGCTCGCACGCGGTGTTGCTAATAATTTTATTTTCAATAAGGAGAAGTGCAAACGGTTGGGTGAGAAGAATGGAGAGTGATGAGGCAAGAATATGGCGATGAGCGAGAGCGTGCGGCGAGGCAGGAGAGAAGCGCTTTCTGCGATCGTGACGGTAGCGATAATGGGGTACAAAACGATCACTCGAGCAGTGCGCACGCCACTAGTGAATTCTCTGAAAAAGGCAAACTGAGCGCAGAAGATATCGCTAAGATTCAAAAGATTCAGCGGAGAAATCTCGTGGTGGCTGCAGTACTTGGTGTGATTCTGCTCATATGTGGATTCTTTGCAGGGCGTGCTTTGCGCGACCGGCACGAGCACGCTGCGCGTGCGGATATTGTGTGCGTTATTAGTGGTGCAGAAGGTGTGGGCAGCTATCTCGGGGAAGATATAGAGCTGGTATAGCGTGCGAAATTTACGGTGATCTCAGTTCAAGAGCCGTGGTGGCTTCGACGAAGAGGCTTTAGCTGGAAGAGCGGCAGTTGTGGGCTTAGAAACGTTGTGGACTGAGAGAACAACGAGTGATTGAACGATTGGCAGAAACATCGGAGATGATGTGGCGGACAGGAGGAGATGCAGTGAAGAATCGGCACGTGGTGAGCGAGATCCCTGAGGGCTTACGTAAATGCTTTGGGCAGAAATTGCAGGCGGCAGCGCGCACAAACAGTGGGCAATGGCTAGCGGCGAGCTTTGGAGAATTACGAGTGTGGAGTCCCGAAGCTGGCGCTGATCCCAGTGCAGAGCTCGGTGGGCAAACGATTGAATCTGCCAACGCATTTCCAACTGCAGAAAGCGGAAATAGCACAGAGCTAGAGAGCTCTTTACACATTTATCCGTGGGTGGACTTTGCGCGCGGCACATATCGCGGGGAGACGGCTCAGTTGCAGCTCAGCTTTATTGATCCTGCTCGTGAACCGTTGCTTTTTGAGCTAGCTCCAGAGCAAGCAGCAATCTTAGTGCCGGCAATTTTGGAAAGAGTAGATGATTCGATTGTGTATCAAGAATTTGCGCAACTCGTTTCGGGAGAAGTAGTAAGTGCGCAGATGCGCCGGCGGGCAGATGGGACGTTGTTTGCTCAAGTGCCGTGGTATATGGCGCATACGAGCGGTGATCGTGCAATTCTCGCAGCACTTGAGTATTCGGTAAAAGAAGCTGTGGGGGAGTAAAGCGCGCTAGTTCGCGGTTTCTCCTGAGGTGTGCCCTGCGCCACGGCCCACAGATTTCACGTGGCTCACGGATCTTTGCTACAGTAATCCCTGTTGATCCCGCATAGCTCAATGGCAGAGCATTCGACTGTTAATCGAACGGTTGTTGGTTCGAATCCAACTGCGGGAGCTTTTCTTTATCACCCATTGGTTGCACTAACTCCCAAGGAGTTGTGCCCAGTACGGCAGCCACTTTTGCTAAATCCTCTAATTGCCATTGGCGCTTATCATACCAGCGAGTACTCGCTGCCGCCTGGGTCATTCCGATAGCTTTTGCGAGTGGCTTCTGATTTGCCCTTGATTGAGGAACTGGGAGTCTCTTCATTAAGGGCAGATGTTTCAAGCAATAACGTGGGCTCTGTGGCTCCGATAAGTGATGTGAAAACAGGAACTTGAAAAATAATTGTGCCCATCGATGCGGCCAAAAATCCACTATCCCTATGCTAGGGCAGTGAAGAGACGTCGCAATGGCGCAAGTTTCTCTATCAATCAAAAAAGGACACTTCATGAAAAATCATTCAGTGGTTGCCCCGCAGAAGCAATTGTTCACAGCTTCTCAGCTGAAAGCTCGCAGGCGTGCAACTCTCTATGCTCTCATATCAACGCTTGGCCCGTTCTTTTATGGTTTTGAAGGCATGGTGCTCAATGGTGCTATCAAAGCTGTGGGCTCAGATTTTCACCTTGGGCCGATCGCGGCTGGCATTGCCGGAGCGGCAGGTATTATCGGCGGCTTCATTGGAGCCGTTTTTGCAGGGCGTATTTCAGATCGGATCGGAAGAAAGACCACACTGTTTTTTGTAGGGCCTTTCCTGCTGTTTGAAGCGATCTTCGGGGCTTTCAGTCCGGTGCTCGGAGGCTACTTCTTCCTCCTGTTCTGCCGGGTGGTGGGCGGTATCGGCTTTGGTGCTGCCACTACCGTGGCGCCGGGATATGTGGCTGAAATTGCCCCTGCAGATATTCGTGGCCGGCTCATTGGTTTCCGCCAGCTTGCCATTATCTTGGGTCTGTTCTTCGCAGGGTTTATCAACTTTATTGTTGGAAGTGCTGCTGGCGGCTCTACCGAGGTTCTCGCTTTTGGGCTTAAAGCCTGGCAATGGATGTTCTTATGCCTCCTCATTCCCGCAATCCTGTTCGTCGTTCTCACAGCCATCATGCCGGAATCGCCACGCTATCTGGTGTCTGTGGGCAAATACGGCCAGGCGAAGCAGGTGCTTGAGCGAGTTTCGGCAGAAATTGACCTTGACCATCGCATTGAGAGTATTCGCCGTTCGTTTGGCGAAGGCGAAGTGAAGAAGATGTCGATCGCCCAGATCATGCGTTCAGATTGGAAAGGTCTCGTTATCGTAGCCTCAGCAATTGCAGCATTCCAACAGCTCACTGGCACCAACGGGATCTTCTTCTACTCGAATTTGCTCTTTGAATCAGTTGGTTTTGCAGAGAATACTGCATTCCAGCAAACTCTCTTCCTCACGTTCTTCAAGATTGTAGGCGTAACCACAGGAATCTTGCTGGTGGATCGCGTTGGCCGTAAGCGAATGCTGATTTACGGAGGCACACTCATTTTCATTGCCTTGGGTATCGTTGCCACCGTGTTCACCGTGGCACCACAAGTGGACGGCGCTCCCGATATCTCATCGAATCCAATTCTCGGATATTTGGCTGTGGGCGGCCTTTGCCTCTTCTTACTCGGGTTTACGTCTTCGTGGGGGCCGATCTTCTCGATTATCATGGGCGAGATGTTCCCGAACGAGATTCGTGGTGGAGCAATGTCTATCACCTCTGGAGTTGATTTCTTAGTAAACTTCTTAGTGGTACTGTTTTTCCCGTTCCTCCTTTCTTGGTCGCCAGCAGGAACATATTGGATCTATTGCATTTTCGGCATCCTTGCAGTGGCTTTCACGGCGAAATTCGTGAAAGAAACTGCTGGAAAACAGCTTGAAGAGATGGGCGCCTAACGCGCGGCTGCTGGGCTTAAATGACGATTTTGAAAGGGAAATGATAATGGCAACAGATTCGCAGGCGCAGCCGAGGAAACGGGATATCCCCGACAACGTGCGCAATATTTTGGTAATCATGACAGATCAACACCGGATAGATACCATCGGGTGTTTGGGCAACCCGCACGCCCATACTCCTAATCTCGATAAGCTGGGCGAAGAGGGTTTTGCTTTCACGCATTGCTTCACGCCAACAGCGATTTGCACACCGGCGCGTTCTTCGCTTTTGACTGGGAAGTTTCCGTTTAAACATCAGGTTTTAGCAAACCCAGAATGGAATATCGCCTATCAAACGCAAATTCCGTTAGGCACATGGACGTACACACAAGAGCTACGTAATCACGGATATAACGTGGGGCTGGTTGGTAAATACCACTGCGGAGCAAATCTCCCTGATAAATTCGGAATGGATGACGATTCTTTCTGGGGAGCTGAAAATCCCGTAGGAAACGAGCGCTACGTGGCATGGTTGAAAGAAAATAGCCTTCCACCTGTGCAGGCGCACGATGTCTACCGCGGAAAACTGCCAGGTAATCGAGACGGCCACATCATTGCAGCTCGTCTGCGGCAGCCTGAAGAGGCCACCTTTGAGCGTTTCATTGCCGATACGGCGATTGCTCGAATGAAGGAATATGCAGCCGATTGGCGCAATAAAGGTAAGCCTTTCAGCTTGGATGTGCACTTCTTTGGGCCGCATCTTCCATATTTTTTGCCTGATGAGTGGTTTGATCTCATTGATCCGGATAACGTGGAACTACCCGAAAACTTTGCTGATTCTCTGATTGGAAAGCCTCCGATCCAGCAGAACTATGCTACGTACTGGTCTACCTCGTCATTCTCAAACGAACAATGGAAGAAATTGATCGCCGTTTACTGGGGTTATGTGGCTATGATCGATTTTGAAATCGGCAGAATCATGCGAGCAGCGGAAGAACTTGGAATTCTTGACGACACCGCCGTTTTCTTCGCTGCGGATCACGGTGAATTCACTGGTTCGCACCGGCTGAATGATAAAGGCCCAGCAATGTACGACGAAATCTATAGGGTTCCGTTTATTGCTCACATTCCGGGAGTTTCAACGGTAGGGCGTTCTGATGCTTTCGTCTCTTTGCTCGATTTGCCAGCGAGCATTATGGACGTAGTAGGGCTCGATCCGGCATTGATTGAAGACGGTCGTTCAATCGTGGATATGACCCGCGGTGAAGAGGTGGAAAATTGGCGCGAGAATATCGTCTGCGAGTTCCACGGTCACCACTTCCCGCTTCAACAGCGAATGCTTCGCACGCGTGAATTCAAACTGGTTATTTCCCCCGAATCGATCAACGAGCTCTATGATCTACGCCACGACCCGGCAGAGATGAGCAATGTTTACAATGTTCCTGTCTACGACGAAATTCGCCGTGAGCTAGCCAAAGAGCTCTACAAGCAGCTTCGTGAGCGTGGAGATAACTCGTTCGCAAAGTGGATGGCAGCGATGGTTGATTTTGATATTCCGCTGGTCAATACAGCACGATCAGATCTCGATGAGGTTACTTTTGATTAATATGCATAGCTAATGTTAGACATGCTTCTCATGTGAATAGCGATCGAGGAGGGGTGCGTTGGGATACACAATTGATCCAGCGGATTGGACGCTTGAAGAATCAGTGATTCAATCACTTTCGCGCAGCGCTGCTACTCGCAGTGAATTGTGCGAACGGCTAGATATCTCGCGCACCTCTCTCGGTCGGGCTCTTGCGAATCTTCAAAAAGATGGGCCGTTTATCTCCACGTATTACGAGTCTCACAAGGAACCTGGGCGCCCTTCTCAGCGCCTCTATTTCAACCCGAAAGTGGCCTATCAAATCGGAATTGATATTTCACGGACTGAATGTTGCGCAATAGTTCTGAATCGTGTGAGCGATATTTTGATTGAAGAAACGCTCGGTATTGAACACTTTGCGAGTTGGACTGAGCACCTTCAGCGTATGTGTACTTCCTTGCGTGAACGGGCTAGCCAAAATCGTATTTTACTGGACTTCGTTACCTGTATTGGAGTTGGTATTCCTGTTCCTGTCTCTCATACACAGAGTGACGTATCCCAGGATTCCGAAGAGTACCAAACTTTGAGCGCTTTGCTCCAATCTTTTTGGAATGTGCCAGTTTTCATTGAAAACACCGTGCGGCTCGGTGGTATTGGAGAAAGTGTGTGGGGAGCCGGTAAGGATGCGTCCAACCAAATGTATCTGAGAATAGGCGGGGGAGTGGCGTGTTGCCTCTCCATTTTGGATCAGATCACAGGGGCCCAAGCTGGCCATACAGGGGAACTAGGCCACATACACGTACCAGGTAACTCAGAGCCATGTTACTGCGGTAAAACTGGGTGCATCGAAACAATAGCCTCTCTGCCGGCATTGTATAAATCCGCAGGAGTCTCCTCTCTTGCAGAGTTGAAGTCTGCCTATGATGCATCTGATGAGCGAGCTACTCAGACCGTTTATCGAGCGATGTCTGTGATTGGCCGTGCATGTGGCTCAATTGTTCTCGTCACCAATCCGCAGGTAATTATCTGTTCTGGTGAAATATTCGATGCGATACCACAGACTCTCGATATGATCCGCACATCTATGAGGAGTGAGCTGTTGCCAAGGGTTAAATATGAAACGAAAGTGGTTTATGCTCAACTCGGCCACCTTGCATCTGCTCTAGGTGCAGCCCAAGCAGCGCATCTGTGGGTTCGCAGCCACCGGCATCACACGAATCGGAAAGAAATTCTCATATGACTGTATCTCAACGAGGCCACATTCCTCTCTCCGTCGTCACCAAACCTACCGGATCAGCCTGTAATCTTGACTGCGCCTACTGCTTCTTCCTTTCGAAAGAACTGTTGTACAACCAGCAGAAACAACGCATGAGCGAGCAGACGCTGCGTACCTATATTCACAATTTCCTCGATACCCACCCAGATGGAGATGTAACTTTGCTTTGGCAAGGTGGTGAACCAACTCTGCGCGGTATCGACTTTTTCCAAAAAGCTGTGGAAATCGCTGAGGAGCTGCGGCGCCCACACCAACAGGTACATCACGCTATTCAGACGAATGCCACGCTTGTTAATGAAGAGTGGGCAAGATTCTTTGCAAAACACGATTTTCTCGTGGGCGTTTCGATTGACGGCCCTAGCAATATGCACGATACCTATCGGGTAAATCGTGCTGGGCGTGCCACGCATTCTATGGTGATCCGTGGTTGGGAGATTTTGCAGCGTTCGCATGTGCGATGCAATATTCTGTGCACGGTTCATGCAGCGAACGAGGATTACCCGCTGGAGGTCTATCGTTATTTCCGTGATGATCTTGGAGCTGAATATCTCCAATTCATTCCGATAGTCGAGCGAATCGAACGCAGGGATATTGATCGCGCGGAACGAGGGTGGCGCGAAACCGGGTTGTTGTATCAGCAGCAGGGTGACGCCGTCACCTCTCGTAGCGTGACGCCGGAGAAGTATGGGGCGTTTCTTACCACGATTTTCAACGAGTGGATTGAGAATGACGTGGGCCGGGTTTTCGTGCAAGACTTCGATGCTGCGCTTGGTGCGGTGTTTGGTGTGCCAACGGTGTGCGTCCATGCTCCTGAATGTGGCAATAATTTAGCAATGGAATTCAACGGTGATGTGTATGCCTGCGATCACTGGGTGGAACCTGATTGGAAACTCGGAAATGTATCGGACGCTTCGTTTCTTGAACTCGTTCAGGGAGAGACGATGCGCAGGTTTGCGAAGAAAAAGAATTCACAATTGCCTGCGCTTTGCCGGCAGTGCACAGTGCGGCGGTTTTGCAACGGCGGTTGCCCGAAAGATCGCTTCGTGGAGCTGAATGTGGGGGCTGGTGGTAGCGATCTTGATCAAGAGACGGAACATATGAATTACCTGTGTGCTGGATACAAGAGCTTCTTCACTACAATTCGACCAGACGTGATTGGTATGGCTCGTCTGCTTCGGCGTGGGCGAACTGCTGCTGAAATCATGGATAAAGCCGTGCGCGCGAAAGTACGGCCAGCCTCGTGAGAGTTAGCGGCTGAAGCGTTCTATGTTTGTATCTGAAGTCCCGGGTGTGCTGGGTTTTCCTTAGCTGTGCGTCTCGTCGAAGGTGAAAGTACGCAGAAAACTCTGTGCCCGTTGGGTGGTGGGTTGGGTAAAGAACTCTTGCGGCTGTGCTATCTCGGCGATTTGGCCTTTATCCATGAACACCACGCGGTCTGCAATAGCGCGGGCGAAAGCCATTTCGTGAGTGACGATCAGCATTGTCATGCCTTGATTGGCTAACCCCAAGATCACGTCTAGCACTTCTCGTACCATCTCAGGGTCGAGAGAAGCGGTAATCTCATCGAGTAATAGCACCTGCGGCTGCATCATTAACGCTCGTACGATAGCCACGCGCTGTTTCTGACCCCCTGAAAGTTGGCTGGGTAACGCGTCTGCTCGGTCAGCCAGCCCAACTCGTTCTAATAATGCGAGGGCCTGCTGGCGTATTTCATCGTCTTTCTTTCCTTTGACGACGCGAGGCGCCAGCAACAAGTTTTTCAGTACACTCAAATGTGGAAATAGATCGTAGCTCTGGAAAACCATTCCGATCTTCTGACGTATTTGCTCCCATTTCACGCCTGGGGCAGACAGATCTTGTTCATCTAGCGTGATCTTGCCGCTGGTGATCGGCGTTAAACCGTTGATAGTGCGTAGCAGTGTAGACTTACCGCAGCCACTAGGCCCAATAATCGCCAAAACCTCGCTTCGTTTGACGTCGAGTGAAACTCCGCGCAGCGCCTGCACGCCGTTGCGGTAGGTTTTCTCAACGTTATCTAGACGCAAAATAATGTCTGAATCAGTGGTGTCGAACTCTGTGGCGGCTTGATCTAACGTCATAGCGCGAGCCTCTTTTCTAGATACTTAGCCACCAATGAAATGGTGTAGCAAACAATGAAATACATAAAAAATACAGTGGCGTAAACCCATAGGGCGGCGTTCGGATAATCGAACCGCCCCCGGTCGATGATGACTTGCGCCATCTTTAAAACCTCGATAACCCCGATTAACGAAATCAACGACGTGGTTTTTATCATGCGCGTGGTCAGGTTAACGGTCAGTGGAATCAACTGCCGGACAGCAAGCGGCAATGTCACGTAACGCATGGTCTGGCCGTGCGTCATGCCCAACGCGCTCGCAGAATAATATTGGTGGGCTGGAATCGAACTGATAGCGCCACGCACCAAATCGCCCATTTCGGCCGTGCCCCACAGCGTGAAAACGATGATAGCTGCAGTCTCACCGCCAATATTGACCGGGAATTTGCGGCTGACCCAGAAAAACACCACGAATAGCAGCACAATCTGGGGTGCTAATCGCATTATTTCTACATACGCCAAGGTCAGCCATTTGGCTAGGAGATTCCTGGTAGTCATCGCCATGCCAAGCAAGATGCCGAGCACAATCGAGCCAACCATTGAGATCAGGGCGATGCGTACACTAACCCATAGTCCCAACAACAGATTGCTGAAATTGTTGCCTTGAAACAGCAGCACCCAATCGGTGTTCGTAAAAACATGGCTATCCATTGGCATCAATGTAAACCCTCGTCTTTCGCTCCAGAATGCGGGCTGCAATAGCGACCGGCACCAAAATTATGAAGTACGCCGCCATCAGCAGCAGTAACGCTTCATCGGTGTTGTAACCAACCCCCATCATTTCTTTGGCTCGGTAAACCAGATCAGGTAGCGCAATGATTGACACCACAGAAGTTTCTTTGATTAGGAAGATCACGTTCGCCGTCAGGCCGGGGATCGCGGTGATGAACGCTTGCGGTAGCAACACCGTACGTAGTGCCTGCAACCTAGATAAGCCGAGCGCAACGGCGGATTCGTACTGTGTGCTGGAAACTGCATCAAGCCCGGAGCGGAATGCCTCAGCCATATAGGAGCCACCCAGGAACGCCAATCCGACGATCGCGCACGTCTCACCTGAAAGAACCAAACCCATTTTTGGCAGCCCGTAGTAGAGAAACACCAGCTGGATCAGCAGCGGAGTGTTTCTGCTCAGCTCAATATAGATGCCAGCAATCTGGCGTGCAATGGGCACGTTTAGTTCGCGTACAGTGGCGCACACTAAACCAACAACCACAGATAGCAGGATGCCAATAATGGAAATGCGTACGGTGAGCACCCCAGCCCACCAAAATAGCGGAAGCGCTGCCCGCAAAACTTCTGTGTCAATCAAGAGCGTGTACCCCCTTTCTAGCCGGTAATCGTTGCCGATCAGCAGGGCCTGCCAGCGGGTGACCTGACAGGCCGCTGCTTCTTGGCTGGTGTTTAACGTGCTGTAGGCCTATTTGGTCTTGCCGCCCTCAACCACCAGATCATCGGGCTTAACGACGTCGCCATAAACCGGACGCAGGGTTTTCTCGAAATTACTGTGGAAGAATTGCTCTTTGCCCAGCGCAACTAGCTCTTCGTTTAGCCAATTCAACAGCTTAGTATTGCCTTTTTGTACAGCGGCAGCAATATAGGAGGGTTCACCGAAAGACTGAATACCGGTTACAAACTTGGGGTTCTTAGCGGTATAAGCCAGTGCCTCAGTATTATCGGTGATCCACACATCGCCGCGACCATCTGCCAGGGCGTTAGTGACCTCGGTGTATTGCTCATACTTGGTGACATTCCAGTTTGGCTTGTTCGCAGAAATCCAGGCGTCTTGAGTGGTGCCTTTAACAATCACGATCTTGGCGTGATCTAAAGCTGCTTCATTAGTGATTGCTTTATCTTTGGCAGATACCGCACCGAATGACACCTTCATGTATGGATTGGCAAAGTCTACTTTTTCGGCGCGTTCCGGGGTGATCGTGAAGTTCGCCAGCACCGCGTCAACTTTGCCTGAGGTGAGGTATTCAACGCGAGCGGCCGCATCAGCTGGAACCCACTTCACCGCAACACCCAGATCTTTGGCAATGCGGTTGCCATATTCAATGTCATAACCCTCGTACTTGTCGCCAGAAATCAGCGAACCGAACGGCGATTTATCGGCAAAGGTGGCCAAATAGATGGTGCCGTCTCGCTTGATTTCTTCCGGCGTACGCGAGCCAACCTTGGCAAGAGCGTCGCCAGACGCACCTGGGGTAGCGGAACTTGATCCGCTCCCACCGTCCAGATTGGGCGACGAGCAGGCGTTCAATGCCAGTAGCGAGAAGGAAATCAGTGCAATAAGAAGGGCAGAAAACCCTTTGCGGGAAGACTTCTTGGTTGAGGGGAGGATCGTCATGTTATTTCCTTTTGTTTTTAGATTAATCGTGGTTGCTGCGATAAAACTTCCTATTCGCTCCTAAAGACTGGCTCAGACGAAGCCTGTTCAAGGGATATCCGATGCTCAGCTCAGCTGCAGTTCAGCCGTTGTGTACACAGGTTGGAACGCAAATTAGTAGCAATAATCAGCAGCATAAATGGCATGTGCTATAGGGGGGGGGAGTTAAAAATTTAACAGCAACAGGCAGCCGCGCGACAGCCAGAACACATGGCGTGGGAGCATTTGTTGAACGTGCTCAACCACAAACGTGCTGGTGTATTTCCCATGCGAGCAACTGTAACAAGCTGATTATGGCACGT
>JALELI010000104.1 GCA_022768785.1 Arcanobacterium sp.
GGGGTGTGGCGAGCTCGCCACACCCCAACGCTTAACCACTTGCAATTCAACAGCCAGATTACTTGTGATCCCCGCAGAATATCGCAGAAGCCAAGTGGGTGGGTGGTTGCCGGCACCGGCAACCACCCACCCACTGAGGCAAAAGTGCCGCTATTAGCTACAGCACACACAGCATGGCCCGCTGAGCACGCTGAAAAAACTCGGCCTACTAGAATCGTTTAGAACAGCACATTCGTAAGCGCTTTACGCGCCCGCTTCACACCCTCGGGGTTGCTCTCGTTAGCCAGATCAAACAGCTCCAACAGCCGAGTGCGCACAGTATCCCGATCAGTTCCCTCCGTGGCACTCACCGCCGCAATGAGGCGCCGAAATGCGCTCTCTTGCTGCCCAAAAGCAAATTCAATATCGGCCGCATTGAGCTGCGGCTGCACTTGAGCGAGAGGCGCATTAGCAGCGGCAGCCACCACTGCTTGCCCGCCATTCGGCGTCCCCTCAGGGTTGAGCTGGGCTAGCCGCTGATAGAGCTCCACCTGGTGTAGATATCGCTTGGCGGCGTCGTCTCCAGGATTCTCTTTGAGCACTTGCATAAAAGCAGCATATGCCCCCTCCAAATCTCCAGCAGCCAGTGCGTCGAGCCCCGCTTGATAGCGCGGCGGCACCGCAGGTTGTTCCTCAGGCGTATCTGATACTCCATCGAGCACACCCACCATGCCGTATTGCGCGGCCGCAGCGAGCAGCTGTTCCATAGCGCTCGCCATCGCAGCTTCCTCTGGAAGGCCTTGAAACAGTGGAATAGGTTGCCCCTGTAAAATCGCCACTGCCGCTGGCACTGCAGTCACTCCAAATGCTGTTGCCACTTCTCGCTGCGCTTCAGCGTCTATCGTAGCCAGTTGAAAGCGCCCTTGCTCACGGTGAGCAAGCTCAGTGAACAGCTCCACTAATGTGCCAGAATTCGGAGAATGGGCAGAGTGAAACACTGCCACCACGGGTAGCTGCATCGATGTGGAGAGCACATTTTGCAGATTTTCTTTAGTGACTGCGAGCACCCATGGCCCGTGCACCACAGCGCTGCTGGCGCCGCTTTCGCCACCGGCTGCTAGGGCGCTGGCGCTAGGCACACTGGCAGTAGCACGCGCTGCCCCAGCTGGCACGCTGCGGCCACTCCCGTGCGCCGCAGCCCCTGACGCGTGCGGTTGCTTTTGCGCGAATTGCGATAGATCAACGATTGGAGCCATATTCTCGCTTCCTCATCACAGCCCAACAAAGCTGCCCAGTAGAATCCTCTCGAAACCGCCACTGCGGGTTCCCTACCCCACTTTAACGCTCTCTAGCACATTGTTGCTTGCCCCAATCACCTGAACTTCCCCGCCAGCAGATTTTGCCGGAATGAAGAACGCCACTAGCAGCGAATACTCGCTGACAGCTGGTTTACCCACTGCCACTTCTTGCGAAGTTTTATCTTTCGAGCCGGTGAGCATCACCGATTCTGCCGCCCCCAGCGTGGTGGGCTGCAAGCGAGATTTGCTCTCGTACTTTGTGGAATACTTCATCTCACCGATCACTACGAGCCCGTTGGCATCTGTGCTCACCACTACCGGGGGCACTCCACTATCAGCAAAGCCCATCGAGATCGTGCCGAAGTTACCCACGTTTTGCCGGAGCGCGGCAAGCTGCCCTTTCAGCTGAGCAAACACCGGATCGTCTTTTTGGAATGGCACCCCCGCCCGCTTCTGGCTCGCGTTATACGCAGCATACGCAGCCACCACTTTTGCTGGATCAGCCACATACGCCTGGGCGCTGAGTTTAGGGTATCCGTTGGAAGAATCGAGCGTAGATGCCAGCGTGGGTAGATTGGCTGAGGGGAAAAGGCTCACTTGGCCCCAAAGTTTGTAGTTTGAGCGAGCGTTCTTCTGCTGCCAGGCGGTGAGCGTGCGCTGATTCTGCCCCTCAGCCGGGGCACCGAAAGTCACGAGAGAGCGCGGGAATGCAGCTCCTGAAGCCACTGGGGTGGCTTTCGGATCTATCACCAGCGCGGGCACTTTAAAATCGGATTTGAGGCTACGCAGCTTATATTGCGCAGCCCGTTGGGCGATTATTGGCTGATCTGCGCGCTCAGCCAATTGCCGTACATCTCCCGCCTTATCAGCTTTGGCAAACACTGCAAGCGTCTGCTGTGCAATCGCACTATAGCGATCTTGCGGTAGCACTTCCTCGGCTGTGTTTGTCACGTGTGGCTGAGGCACTTCAGGAGCCTGGCACGCCGCTAAACTCATCACAATGGCCACACTAGCCACTGCTGCATATCCTTTACGCAGTACTCTCTTACGCATCACGGCCTCCCTTCTACGCTGCTGAATCTTCGGTGAGTTCATCATCGCCGTCATTCTCAAAAGGCTCTGTGTATGCCCAGAGAGTGATGTTCTCTGCCTCATGCTCTGCGTGGTCTGCTCCGGGAGCAGACTGTTGCCCGCCTGCAGCTGCAGCTTCGTTTGCATCAGCTGCAGCAGTTTCCACCTCTTCTGCACGCGCTGTCGCGGAAGCTACCGGCGCCGTTTGCGCTGCGGTGTGAGCGGCAGCCTCAGAAATCACTATCCGATCAGCTGCCTTGAGCTCCCTGGCCCGCAAGCTCTCAGTGCGCGATGTTCCAGGCAGCACTCCAGCCCCAAAGGCGCCATCAGTGTGCGTGCGCTGCACTGCCCTATCGGTTTCTGGATTGGCCAGATCTCCCTTAAACACTGGCAGCACCGCAGTGAGCGCAGCAGCGCTCTCCTCTTTACGAGCGCGCGTTAGCGCCTGCTGCTGCGCAGCGTTCGTGCGCTGCACGTTATTCCGCCAAGCGGTGAGCAGCAGCACTGCACCAATCAAGGCCAGCAGCACTCCCATAGCAATAAACGGCGCAGGGGAAGCCATCCGCTCAGTGCGCACCCAGCTGAGTGTAAGCGTGGGAGCCCCTCCCTGCGAGCTAGTGGCGATGAGCGAGCGATCCACTCCGGGTTCCACTTCCACATCAAAGGTCACGCTGCCCTTGCCTGTTCCTGCTTGGCTCCACTGATCCGAAGCAGCGAGATGGAAACCTCCGGCACTGAGCGTTTTCTTATCAGCTTCGCTCACTTTCGGGCTAGCGTGATGCTCTGTGGCCAACGCCGTCAATCTGCCGCGGCTAGCAGCTGTGAAGCCCTGCACTTCTAGTGCAGCCGAAGATCCCACATATCCGGCCACTGCTTTAGATGATCCATATCCCCACTCGATTGTGGCATTGGGCTGGCTGGCAGTGAGCGTGACGTGCGGCCGGTTGCCCACGATGTTGAGCACCCCTGGGGCCGTGTACACAAAAGTGCTTCCCGAATGCGGCTGCGCTGTGAGCACCACCGTTTTCTCTGGTTTAAACGTGGCCACATGCACAATAGTGACGGCGGTGAGCACCAGCCCCATCGAGGCTAGCAACACGCCGAAAATAATCCTGGGATCCCATTTTTTCACGTGCATTCTTGAGTTTTCTCCTCGCCCGCCCGCAGCTGTGCCCACAAGATGCAGCACGCTTTCATCACAGCGCCTAGAATGAAGCTTTCGCTGATGAAATTATAACGATTAGGCAACGATAAGTCGCACCACCGACGGCGAAGGTAACAACCCTCACGTTATTCTGTACAACAGCGCAGAGTATACGATTTGTTAGGATTTAGTGAAGCAACTCTCGAAGGAACGCGAGGCACACCATGAGCGATGCAACAGCTTTTTCAGTGGTGATGCGCGGATACGACCGCGCCCAAGTGGATCACCGCATCACTGATCTCACCCACCAACTCGATCAGGCGCGAGCCCAAGTGGCTCAGCTCGACGCCAAAGTGCTGCAAATTTCTGGCGAACTCGCACGAGCCCAAGATGAAATTGGGGAAGTGAACCACCCCTCGTACTCTGGCTTGGGAGCCAGAGTAGAACGGCTGCTACGCTCTGCTGAAGAGCAGGCGCTCGACGTCGTCACCCGCGCCCGCGCTGAAGCCGACACCATCATCACTGAGGCTGAAGAGAAAGCTCAGACTATGGATCATACCGCCCAGCAGGAGCGTGATAACGCTTTGGCTGCTGCGCACGCAGCGGCCAAAGATATGCAGCGCACTGCCGAAACAGAAGCTGCCACTCTCACCGAAACGGCGCAGCGCTCAGCGGAAGAACTGCGTGAACGCAGCGCCCGCGAAGCGCAAAGCCTCGTGGCGCAGGCACAAGCTGAAGCCAACAGCTTACGCACCCAGGCACAGGCAGAAGCCACACAGGTGCGCGCCACTGCCGAGAATGCTGCCGCTCAGCTGCGCGCAACAGCGGAGCAAGAGCTGGCCCAGCTACGTGCAGAAGCCGAGAAACACTGCGCGCAGCTGAAAGCTGAGGCGGAGCAGCAGGCTCAAGAACTGCGCAGCGATGCTGAGCAGGCTGCCACTCAGATCCGCACAACAGCCGAAACTCGTGCGGCGCAAGAATACGCTGCGCTCGCTGATAAGCTCGCCCACGAAGAGGCCACAGCTCGAGAGACTTCCCAAGAGCAGTTAGCCGCTGCTGAAATAGCCCGCCAAAAGGCGGAACAGCAATCTCAGCAGGCGGTTGAAAATGCCAATGCCACCACGAGTAAAGCCGCGGCGGAAGCAGAGGCAATCGTGGCACGAGCTCGCACTGAAGCGGCAGAGATTCTGGAGAGCGCCCGATCAGAAGCGGCTGCGCTGCGCACTGCAGCTGAAACACAGGCCACCCAAGAGCGCAACCAAGCCAAAGCCTACGTGGATTCACTCGCTGAGCAGCGCGCCAGCCTCAGTTCTTATGTGGAGGATATGCGAGCCCTACTCGCCACTTCGCCGGCCTCAATCGTGCTCAACACCGCCGCGCCGCACACAGATTCACACGCCGAATCCGCCACTGATTAAACCGACTGAGCTGATTAAAGAAATCCGCCTCCGATTAAACACAGCTCGCTCGATTGCGCGATACGATGAGAAGGTGAATCATCAACTCGCTTTCCGCCGCACTGGTGCTCCTTCTCATCTCCCGCTTGTGCTTCTGCACGCGCTTCCACTCGATTCGACAATGTGGGATAAGGTGCGCGCTGAACTTTCTGATATCGATATCATCACTCCTGACGCCCCTGGCTTTGGCAATTCTGGGCTCGCGGGCACCTTTGGAGAGCCTGCTATCCTCACCTACGCCCAGGCGCTAAAAACCACTCTTGATTCTTTGGGCGTGCAGCGTATCGCTCTCGGTGGGCTCTCTATGGGCGGGGCAGTGGCCGCCGAATTTGTGCATCAGTATCCAGATATGGTGGCTGGCCTGGCGCTGATGGATACCAATATCTCAGCCGATACCGAAGAGCAGCGTGCCTACCGCTTCTCCATCGTAGAGCAGGCAGATGCTGGCCACGGCTACGATGCCATTGCAAACTGGGAAACCACTATGCTCTCCCCCACCGTGCTCCCAGAGGTGCGCTCTGAGATGGCAGCGCTGCTGCAAGCCGCTCCCAATGAGGGGTTGGCGTGGCAACTGCGCGCCATGGCCGCCCGCGAGGGGCGAGATGACGCCGTCACACTAGTGAATGGGCCTGTGTATTTTATTCGCGGCGACGCCGATGCCACGAGTTCGCTGGAATACTTCATGAAGCTAGCGCTCGCGGCTCAGCAGCCACGAATTATCGAGATTCCTGCGGCTGGGCATTTCACAGCGAATGAGCAGCCGGAGGCCCTAGCGCGTGCAGTGCGCGCTTTCTATAGTGCAGCCAGTGCAGCGCATTCTGATTGATCCTCGCAGCATTGCCCTCGCCCATAGCGGGCGCGGGGCAGATAAGGCCACGGCTGATGCTGCGGCAGCAGACGCTAGCCAATTGCACAACCGATACAGCACGAAACTGCGAAACAGCTGCAGTGCGAAAGAAGTTGCCACAGTGAGTGCGAGAGTTATTGAATACGGCTCTTGGCTGCACTACAGCTGCAAAAACGCGCCGCTAGACGTTGCCTAAGCAGAGTTAAAATAACCGATCTTCTGGGCGATCAAAACCGCGCATCTCGTCGTAATCTAAAATTACACATTCGATACCGCGATCCTCTGCCACAGTGCGGGCTTGCGGCTTAATCTCTTGCGCGGCAAAGATACCCCGCAGCGGAGTGAGCGTGGAATCGCGCCCCAGCAACTCGAGGTAGCGCGTGAGCTGCTCCACACCGTCAATCTCCCCACGGCGCTTCACCTCCACAGCCACGTGCGCTCCCTCTGGATCGAGCACCATGAGATCCACAGGGCCAATCGCAGTGGGGTATTCTCGGCGCACCAAGCGATATCCCGTGCCCAAACGTTGCACCTGTTCGGCCAGTAGTTCTTGCAGATGCGCTTCTACGCCGTCTTTCACAAGCCCTGGCTCGAATCCAAGCTCACGCTCCATCTGGGCATACACCTCAAAGATTTGCACAGCGAGATGGTCATTGGTTTTTTGGTGCTGTACGTCCCACACTTCCTGCACGCCTGCTTCGCGCTCATCGCTATCCGGCTCGCGCACTCGCATCACAGCTGGAGGGCTCATCCAGTTCAACGGCTTATACGAGCCGCCATCTGAATGAATCAGCACTGAGCCATCTGCCTTCAACATGAGGAGCCGCGTGGCGGGATCCAGATGCGCATCGAGACGCCCCGAATAATCCACAGCGCAGCGTGCAATCACCACTCGCACTAGGCTGATTTCACCTGCTCTGCCTCAGTACCCGCATCAACGACCACCATCACTTGATCTTCTTCTAACGTGACGAAGCCCCGGGTGGTGTTAAATGTGTGGGCCTCTCCATTGGGCTGCACAAACCGCACAGTTCCCGGCACGAGAATAGCTAGCAGTGGGGTGTGCCCAGGCAAAATTCCGAGCTCCCCCTCTGCAGCTGGCACCACGACTTCTTTCACATCGCCGTGAAAAATTGTGCCGGTGCGCGAAACGATTTCCAGATTCATCAGGCCATATCCTTTTGAATCTTGTGCCAAGCTCTCTCGATATCGTCGATCCCGCCGATATTGAAGAATGCCTGTTCTGGCACGTGATCATATTCGCCGTCGCAGATACGCCGGAACGCTTCCACAGTTTCTGCAATCGGCACGGTAGAGCCTTCCACGCCAGTGAACTTCACCGCAGTGTAGGTGTTCTGCGAGAGATACTGCTCAATGCGGCGGGCGCGAGCCACCGTCACTTTATCCTCTTCGGAGAGCTCATCAACGCCCAGAATCGAGATGATATCCTGCAGCTCTTTATTCTTCTGTAAGAT
>JALELI010000114.1 GCA_022768785.1 Arcanobacterium sp.
GCGTTGGGGTGTGGCGAGCTCGCCACACCCCAACGCTTAACCACAGAGCCACTCTGTTGGTGGGAATTACTGCTTCGGAACGAGGTAGATCACGCCGAGCGGCGGAAGCTGTAGGTTGGCGGAATACGGCCGGCCATTCCAGCTGATTTCCTCTGCCTGCACCTTGCCGAGGTTGCCCACTCCCGAGCCGCCATAGAGTGTGGAATCAGAGTTAAACACCTCTTCCCATTCTCCGCCGAATGGCAGCCCCACTCGGTAATCGTTGTGCGGCACTCCTGCAAAGTTGCAGATCACGGCCACCGTTTCACCGCCGTCGTGGCTCTTGCGCAGATACGAGAGCACATTATGATCGCCGTCAGACACTTCGATCCACTCAAAGCCTGCGTTAGTGAAATCTTCGCTCCACAGCGCTGGGTGAGCGCGATACACCGCGTTCAAATCCCGCACGCAGCGCATCACGCCGTCGTGCCCTTCATTCTGGGTGAGCCACCAATCGAGCCCGCGCCCTTCATTCCACTCGTCAATTTGCGCAAATTCCTGCCCCATGAAGATCAGTTGTTTGCCAGGGTGGCTCCATTGGTAGCCGTAGAGCAAGCGCACTCCCGCGAGCTTCTGCCAGTGGTCTCCAGGCATCTTCGAATAGAGCGATCCTTTTCCATGCACCACTTCATCGTGCGAGAGCGGGAGCAGGAAATGCTCACTGAATGCATAAACCAGTGAGAACGTGAGTTCTCCATGATGCCAGCGGCGGTTGATGGGCTTTTCTTCAAGGTATCGCAGAGTGTCGTTCATCCAGCCCATATTCCATTTGAGGCCGAAACCGAGGCCGCCATTTTCGGTGAGGCCAGTGACCCCACCCCATGAGGTGCTCTCTTCAGCGATCATCATAATGCCAGGGTTATCTTTGTATGCAGTGGCATTGGCCTCTTGAATAAAGGATATTGCTTCGAGATTTTCGCGCCCACCATAGATATTGGGCTGCCATTGGCCAGGCTGGCGGGAATAATCGAGGTAGAGCATTGAGGCCACGGCATCTACCCGAATCCCGTCGATATGGAATTGGCTGAGCCAGAAGAGTGCGTTGGCCACCAAGAAATTACGCACTTCATTGCGGCCAAAATTAAATACATAAGTGCCCCAATCGGGGTGCTCACCACGCAACGGATTGGGATCTTCATAGAGCGGAGTGCCATCGAAACGTGCTAGTGCCCATTCGTCGCGCGGGAAATGCGCCGGCACCCAATCCATAATCACGCCAATGCCGGCTTTGTGCAGCTCATTGATGAGGTAGCGCAGATCATCGGGAGTGCCGTAGCGGGCAGTAGGGGAGTAGTAGCTCGTCACCTGATAGCCCCAGCTTGGCCCAAATGGGTGCTCTGCCAATGGCATGAATTCCACATGTGTGAACCCACAGTATTTCACATGCCCGATCAGTTGCTCAGCGAGAGAACGGTAATCGAAGCCAGGGCGCCAAGAGCCTAGGTGCACTTCATAGACGCTCACCGGCCCGCTGTGAGGATCACTCTGGGCGCGTGTGGTGAGCCACTCGGCGTCGTCCCACTCAAAATGCTGGGCGGTGATCACGCTTGCGGTGCTGGGCGGCACCTCAGTGCGTTGCGCCATGGGATCGGCTTTTTGGTGCAAGCTGCCATCGCGGTATTGGATTTCATACTTATACCGCTCTCCCTCATGGGCCTCTGGAATGAAGAGCTCCCACACGCCGCTTTCTCCGAGTGATCGCATGGAGGAAGCAGTGCCATTCCAGCCGTTAAAATCGCCTACCACGCGCACCGCCCGCGCATTGGGAGCCCACACGGCAAAGCTCACACCGTTCACTGTGCCCATCGCAGTTTCATAGGAGCGCACATGTGCGCCGAGCACTTCCCAGAGGCGCTCATGGCGGCCCTCACCAAAGAGATATTTATCGGTTTCTCCCACAGTGGGAAGGAACCGATAGCCGTCATCGGAGGTGTAAGAAGATTCTCCATAGACGGCGCGCACCTGATAATCGGGCACCTCTGAAGTGTGGAGCACTACAAACCAGATTCCGTTGAATTCGTGTTGTGCTTCGAATTCTCCGGCAGGTGTGCAGATAAAGACTGCGTCAGCTAGCTGGCGCTCTACGCGGATAGTGACGTGTTCGCCGTCCTCGTGCAGATGTGGGCCAAGGATCTCGTGAGGGGCATAGTAGAGCCCATTTGAAACTAGATCGAGAATGTCATATGAGATGGGAATGGGGTTCGCGTTCATGGTTATATACTTCCACGTTTTGAGGTGATTGACCTGGTTTTTGAACTATGAAAGATGGGTTTGTAAAATTTCGTGAACTCCTCTAACCGGAATATCCACCCAAGATGGGCGGTAGGCTGCCTCATAAGCCACCTCATAGAGTGCCTTATCTAAGACAAGTGCCCGCAGCACAGTTTCATAGTCTGCAGCTCGCTTGGGATCTGAGCTCAGTGGTGTGTAGGATTCGAGAAAAGCTTTGTGGGCAGAGCGCTCCCACGCGTGCATCTCGCGCGGATCTGCTCCGTTCTTTTCTGCGAATCCAGCGGCATAGCTGATAGAGCGCAGCATACCGGCCACATCGCGCAAAGCTAGATCGGGTTGGATCCGCTCACTCAGGGGGCGCAGCGGCTCGCCCTCAAAATCGATCACACGCCACTGCCCAGTGGCTGTGCCGAGCACTTGGCCGAGGTGATAATCGCCGTGGATACGCTGCAGCAGTGGCCAATGCGCACGTGCAGCACGCTCAAAAGTAGCGGTGATCGCAGGAGTTAGCTCGCGGAGCTCAGGAGCGAGCACTAACGCGTGCTCTGCTCGAGATTTCCACGATTCGAGCTGCGCGGCACGAGCCGTATCAGTGGGATCGAGAAGGATAAGCTGCTCAGCTAGCTGTTGGTGCATAGCGCGTGTGAGAGTGCCTAAGCGGGCAATGCTGGCAATCGTTGCGGTGAGCTCTGGGTGGAGATCAGCTGAGCTGTTGGTGCCGTGGCCCGCGGCGGAGAGAAGCTGGCTAGTGATGAGCTGCCAGGCATCGGTGGAGCCAGCTAAAAATTCGGCAGCCACCAGCACATCGGCCGCTGCGAAATTGCGGCTAGCGGAGTTGTGGGGAACGGAATCGCGGTGAGCAAAATTACGATAAGCGGAATTCTCGCTGATTGGCTCAGAATAACGCAGCGTGGCATAGCCGTATTGTTGCGGCACCACGCGCTGCTCGCTCTGCGCCGATTGATCGAGCAGCGCTTCGAGCTCCACATCTGGATTCCGCCCCGGCTGCACCAACCGGAGTACTTTTACAATCACGCCAGCGGGAGTTGATCCAGAGCTAAATTCGTAGATCACCGATGTGTTCGACTGCTCTGATGTGAGCTTATAAGAGCGGGCTAGCGGAGGGAGTTCTGCGGCTTTCAGCCTCAGGGGAACTCCAAAGAATTGGCCTGCGAGCGCTGGGTGCCCGCAGGGATCGGGTTGGAAAATTCCGTGCTCTGTGGTGTGGTGTTCGCTAGACGCGCCATAGTCGCCCAGGGTGGCATGCAGCAAAGCGAGTTGCCCATCGGGGTGCTCGGTGGCGTCAAACACTCGTACGGGGTGGGAGTGCGGTGATACTGCCAGAGTGCCAAGTGCTTGCACCGGCACATCACTCTTCGGCGCTCCATCACTGCTCTCTTGGAGAAACAGTGGCACGGAATAGAGCCGCCCAGCAATATCGACGAGCAGGAAAAGGGTGCTTCCGGCGGCTGAGCGGAAAATTTCGGTGGCTTGCACGATATGTGCAGTAGTTGTTGCGCGATCTGCGTTGTCTGAGTGTAGGCACCAGCGTTGCGAAGATGCCCATGGAGTGAGCAGCTCTTCCAATTCGGCTCGTGCAGCGATTGCACACTCCCCAGGGGTAGGGGTTTGCGAAGTGCTGAGAGCTGCGGCAATTCGCTGAGCGCCAGTGAGGGGAGTAAGACCCGCGAGGTTAGAGGCGTCTGCGGCACTAGCGGCGAGTGAATCGTGATCAGAGTTATTCATGGTGGGTCTCCAGTGCAGGATCAGTGGCAGTGGTTGGTGCCGCAGAAATTGAAACTGCATTGGAGAGTGGGTGCGCAGCAGTGAGAATTAGCCAGAAAAATCCGCGAGCTCCGAGCGTGAGGGTGTATGTGCCGTCTGGCGCGATATCCGGAAACGGAGCTCCGCTGGAAGCGTCGTTCACCGCCCACCCTTCAAATCCCGGCACTGTTATGCGTGTGGCGCATGGCTGATCGCTCATGTTCATTACGCACAGCACGTGTTGGTGCTCATCAGAACGAGTGAATGCGAGCACCTCAGCGCGCGAAGCATCGCACAGTGTGAAATCGCCGCGCCCGAGCACCGGCAAACGCTTGCGCATAGCGATCATATTGCGCAGCCAATGCAAGAGAGAGGCCGGCTGCTCCAGCTGTGCTTCCACGTTCACTGCCTGATAGCTGTACACCAGGCTCTGTATGGGTGGGAGATACACCCGCCCTGGATCGGCCTTTGAAAAGCCAGCATTGCGATCGGGAGTCCACTGCATAGGGGTGCGTACAGAATCGCGATCGTTGAGCCAGATGTTGTCGCCCATGCCGATCTCATCGCCATAATAGAGGCACGGAGAGCCAGGCAGCGAAAAGAGCAGAGCATTTGCAAGTTCAATTTGCGCTCGGGAATTTTCGAGCAGTGGTGAAAGCCTCCGGCGAATTCCCACGTTTGCTCGCATACGGGCATCTTTGGCATACCATTCATACATACGCGCCCGCTCAGAAGTGCTCACCATTTCGAGCGTGAGCTCATCGTGGTTGCGCAAGAAAGTGCTCCATTGCCCGCCAGCTGGCACGGGCGGGGTGGCTGCCATAATTTCACGAATCGCATCGGCTTTCTGATCGCGCAGTGCATAGAAAATTCGTGGCATTAGTGGGAAATGGAAGCACAAATGGCATTCAGGCCGCTCATCAGTGCCGAAGTAAGGGATCACATCGAGGGGCCACTGGTTTGCCTCAGCGAGCAAGATCCTGCCCGGAAATTCTGCGTCTACCAATTCGCGCACTTGCGCCAAGAAATCGTGGGTGGCCGGCAAATTTTCACCGTTAGTGCCCTCTTCTTCAAAGAGGTAGGGCACTGCATCGAGCCGAAACCCATCAATGCCCAGTTTGCACCAGAAGCGCACCACATCGAGAATTGCCTCGCGCACAGCTGGATTTTCGTAATTCAGATCGGGTTGGTGTGAGAAAAAGCGGTGCCAATAGTACTGTTTGCGCACCGGATCGAGGCTCCAGTTGGATTCCTCAGTGTCTACAAAAATCACGCGGGCGTCGGGATATCCAGCAGCGTCGTCACGCCACACATAAAAATCGCTGTAAGGCCCCTCAGGATCTTCACGAGAGGCCTTAAACCACGGGTGTTGGTCAGATGTGTGATTCACCACCAGATCAATGATTAGCCGCATTCCACGCTGGTGTACTCCAGCTACGAGCGCCTCAAAATCCTCCATCGAGCCATATGTGGGATCGACAGCGGTGAAATCTGAAATATCGTAGCCGCCGTCACGCATAGGGGACGGATAGAAAGGTGGAATCCACAGGCAATCCACGCCGAGCCATTGCAAATAATCGAGGTGCGCGGTGAGCCCGCGGAGATCCCCCATGCCCGATCCGGTGGAATCTCCGAAAGCCTTGAGCAACACCTCATAGAAAATCGCAGTGCGATACCACTGTGCTTCACTGTGAGAGTCAGTAGCGAGATTCTCGAGTGGAGTGAGGTATTGAGAAGTCACTGGTTAATCACTTTCACGTTCAAGATATGTGCTACTGCGCCGTGCGGATCGAGGCGCACATAGGGGGTTTGATTCCATTCGAAAGTGGCTCCACTCATCTCATCGTGCACCTCCAGCACAGGAGCGCCGTCCCAGCGCGGGTGTGCACCGAAATGCGAAAGGTCGAGATAGATAGTGGCATCTCTGGAGGTGTACGGATCCATATTCACCACCACGAGCACCATATCCACGGAACCATCTGGAGATTCTTGCGGTTGGGTGACTTTCGAAAAGCAAATGATCTTATCGGAGCTAGTGGGGTGAATCCGCAGATCGCGTAGCCGGCGCAAGGCGAGATGCCGCGAGCGAATGTCGTTGAGTGTGCCGAGTAGCTGAGCGATGCCGTTCGCTTCTGCAGCGCGATAATCGCGCTCTTTATATTCGTACTTCTCGTTGTCGATCTGCTCTTCAGAGCCGGGCCGTGCGATATCTTCGGCCAGCTCATAGCCAGAGTAGATGCCCCAGCTGGGGGAGCCAGTGGCAGCCAGCACTGCGCGGATAGCAAAAGCAGGCACTCCGCCGCGTTGCATATAGGGAGTGAGCACATCGTGGGTGGTGGGCCAGAAGCAAGGGCGGAAGTGTGAATCCGAAATCCGCGACACCTCCCAGAGGTAATCTTCTAGTTCCTTTTTCTCGTTGCGCCACGGGAAGTAGGTGTAGCTCTGCTGGAACCCCACTTTAGCGAGAGTTTGCATCATTGGCGGATTAGTGTGTGCCTCCCCCATAAACACCACCTCTGGGTGTTGATCGTGAAACTCGTCGAACAGCCGCTGCCAATAATTCAGCGGCTTGGTGTGCGGGTTATCCACGCGAAACATCGTCACTCCGTGGTTCAGCCACAGTTCTAGAATCCGCTTGATTTCTTGGTAAATTCCCTCGGGGTCGTTATCGAAATTGAGCGGATAGATATCTTGGTATTTCTTGGGAGGATTTTCTGCGTAGGCGATTGAGCCATCGGCGCGTTGAGTGAACCACTCTGGGTGCTCTTTCACCCACGGGTGATCTGGAGAGCACTGTAGTGCGATATCGAGAGCTACTTCTAAGCCGAGCTCATGGGCACGTGCCACGAAGTGATCAAAATCAGCAAAAGTGCCGAGATCGGGGTGAATCGCATCGTGCCCGCCGGCTGCTGATCCGATTGCATACGGCGAGCCTGGATCTCCAGGGAGCGCGGTGAGGGAGTTATTTCTCCCCTTGCGGGCAGTGGTGCCAATCGGGTGAATAGGGGTGAGATACACTACGGTGAATCCCATGCCTGCAATACGCTCGAGGTCTTTCTCAGCGGTGGCGAAAGTGCCCGAGATCCAGCGATCGTGCTTGCGATCGAAATGGGCTCCCGTGGTGCGCACGAACATCTCATACCAGGAGCCCACTAGCGCTGCTTCGCGCTCCACTCGCAGCTTGAAGTGTGCGGATTCGCTGAGGAGATCGCGCAGTGGATACTGTGCGAGCGCGGCATCGACGGCGGGAGAAGTGGCGACATCGAAGCGTGTTTTAGCGCTCAAGCGCTTGCGATTCATCACGGCGACGGCATCGCGCAGTGTGGCGCGGGCTTCGGAGCCGCGTTTCATGTGCATCATAGCTCGTTTGAAGAGGGCCACTCCTTCGAGGAATACGAGTGCCACATCTTGATTGTTGGTGATCTTGATATCGGCGGTGTGCCGCCAGGTGGCAATCGGATCGCTCCACGCACGTACGGCAAACGTGTAGTTTCCGGTGGTCTGCGGAGTGAGCCAGCCTTCATAGCGGAATTCGCCAGGGTGCACATCTACCATCGGGCTGGTTTGCACTTCGTGGCCTTTTTCATCAAACAGCACGCACTCGGCACCAAATCGATCGTGCCCCTCACGGAAAATGGTGGCTTGCACGGGGAAAGCTTCCCGCTCCACGGCTTTTGCCGGCCAGGCCCCATTTTCCACCACTGGCGAAACATCAACAATCGGGATTCGAGTGATCGGAGCGAAAGGAGCCGGCTTTGGGGTGGCAGTACGGGAAGCTGCGGTGGCATGTGCCACTGGTTTGCGGATGCGTTTATTAGCGGGCTTTGGCTGACTAGCGGGCTTTGGTTGACTAGCGGTAGGCGTGGATAGCTGCGCGGGTGAAATCGAAGTTGCCATGAGGCCAGTTTAATAGATGGCGTGAAGCAATGTCCGGGAAAAGGGGTGCGGCCTTCGGGCTGCAGTGCAAGGAACTGGAGAGCTAAGCTTCAGCTATGAAGCAGCGGCGAAAATGGCTGATTGAAGGCATTGTGCAAGGCGTGGGGTTTCGCCCGCACGTGGCCCGAGTGGCTGCGAGTTTCGGCGTCACCGGCTTTGTGGGGAATGACGACGCTCGCGTATTTATCGAAGCGCAAGGAGAGGCTTCGGTGTTGGCCCAGTTCATTCAGGCCGTGGTGGCGAAAGCTCCTCCGCTCGCGCACATTAACCACGTGCGTGAAAGCGAGCTCCCCCTCACTGATACAGAGCGAGAATTCCAGATTGTAGCCTCTCGGCGAGTGGCTGGAGCGCGCACGCTTATTCCGCCGGATATCGCCACGTGCCCGCAGTGCGTGGCCGATATGAGCGATCCACAGAATCGCCGTTATGAATACGCCTTCACCACCTGCACAAACTGTGGGCCACGGCTTTCGATTATTATGGACGTTCCCTACGATCGCCCGTTCACCACAATGCGGGATTTTCCCATGTGCCCGCAGTGTGCTCAAGAATATGAAAATCCTCAAGACCGTAGGTATCACGCTGAGCCGATATCGTGTTTTAACTGCGGCCCGCACCTGTGGACGGTGTGGAGCGAACAGCTTCCATTAAAATGGATACAGGCTGCTCGAGATCCTTTTGAGCAGGCAACGCCCGTGCCGCAAGAACTTGTGAATGGCGCGCTGGGCGGGCGAAGCCGGGAAGCTCAGCAAGCGGCGGTGCACGCCGCTCAGGAGGCGCTGCGCGCAGGGAAAATCGTGGCTGTGAAAGGGATCGGTGGTTTTCACCTGCTTGTGAATGCTGCAGATGAAGCGGCAGTGCGACGGTTGCGAGAGCGCAAGCACCGAGATGGGAAACCGTTTGCGGTGATGGTGCGAGATATAGAGCAGGCGCGCCGCATTGTGGAACTGGGAGCGGCAGATTCATTGGCGGCGCAGGCAATAGCGGGGCCGCAGCGGCCGATCGTGCTGGCGCCGCGTGTGTCAGTTAGCTTCTCACGCGCAGTGCAATCCGGCGCTAGTTCACCGCGCGTGCTGGGCGAGCAAGCGGCTGGGGCGTGGCAGAGCGAGATAGCTGGTGTCCAGGAAGTAAGAGCTCCCCAGCGTATAGCCACTGGCGGTGATTCGGGCGACGGGGCGGATAAGGAATCTTCAGGTGAGGGAGCCAGGGGGGAGCTCTCACGGGAAGAGCGCTCGCATAAGAGGCTGGGAAATGACCTCGTGGCAGATGCTGTGGCTCCTGGGCTCACCACATTGGGAGTGATGATCGCCTACTCCCCGTTGCATCAGCTGCTGCTGGCTGGATTAGATACGCCAGTGGTGGCAACGAGCGGGAATCTTTCGCAAGAGCCGTTGTGCTACACCAACGAGCAAGCGCTGTTGCGCCTATCGGGAATTGCAGACGTATTTCTGATGCACAATCGCGATATCGCTGTGCCAGTGGAAGATTCTGTGGTGCAGGCTAATCCAGACGGCACGCTCACACCGGTGCGGCGCTCACGTGGCTACGCGCCGGTGCCGGTGCAGATGCCGCAATTGGGGCCGGTGCCAGGGCCGGGGCAGAGAGGCCAATCTATGCCGGCGGCGATACCAGAATCCAAATCGACGCAGATCCGGGGGCTCCGATCTGTGCCAGTGTCGATATCCCACGTAGCGCCATTCCAGAAACCAGCTGCGGTGCTAGCGGCTTCTCATGAGGCTAGCTCGAGCGCGGATCATCGCTCTACTCTCTCCGTGTTGGGTGCTGGCGCAGAGCTGAAAAATACGTTCACCCTCGTGCGTGATGGCATGGGGTTTGTGTCTGCACATATTGGCGATATGGGCTCACTCGAATCCCAGCAGGCGTACGAAACTGCGATTGAACAACTGCTCACGATGCACCATGAACACCCAAGCGTGATTGTGCACGATGCCCACCCAAACTACGCCACAACGGCATGGGCGGAGCGCTACGCCGAACAGCAACGTGCGGCGGGAGCGAACGTTGCGGTGTTACAGGTGCAGCATCACCGCGCCCATGCCCTTTCACTGCTGGCAGAGCATGGTGCAGCTTTGTGGGGAAAGCCATTTGTGCCCTGCGATTCGAGCTCTCAGCGAGCGGTGATTGCTGCGGTAGACGGCACGGGGTACGGAGACGATGGGGCAATCTGGGGTAGTGAAATCTTCAGTATCCACAGTGACCAGTTGGGGATCGCTCCGGAGCAGGAGGCGATACCACGATTGTGGCACTTGCCGTATTTTCAGCTCGTGGGCGGAGATACTGCAGTGAGAGAACCGTGGCGGCTGGCGCTCGCGATGTGCCAGGCATTTGGCATTAATCCAGCGGGGCTTGGTGCCGGTGGGCAGGGGCTAGTGGATTGGGCAGGAAGCGCGGCAGGCCGGGCGGTGCATGCGCAGCTCGCTGCGCATGCCGGAGTGCCCGTGGATTCAGTGGGCCGCTATTTCGATGCGGTGGCAGCTATGTTGGGGCTATGCGAAGTGGCGCGCTATGAAGCTGACGCCGCTGTGCAGCTCCAAGAGGCGGCGCAGCGCTATCTGCGCCACTGCGTGGAGCGTGCAGATGATGCTTTGGCTCCAGGGAGCTGTGGCATATCGGGTATATCAGTGGGGATATCGGAATGCAGCGGCGGCATAGCGGAGAGCGCTGGCGCAGCTGCCGAGGGTATCGGGGCGGCAGTGCGCTCGCTGGCACGCTCATTTGCTGCCTGCCCGAATTCTGCCACGGCGGAGCGCTGCGCCTTTTTCTTCCATGAGCGGCTGGCGGCAGCGCTGAGCACCGCGCTCAGCGCTGCCGCTCAGCGCAACGGCGTGCGCACCTGTGGAATCACGGGAGGTTCCAGTGTGAATGTGCTGCTCATAGAGCTCATTCGAAGCAAATTAGCAGAGCGCGGATTCACGCTCTACGTGCATCAAAAAGTGCCTCCCAACGATGGTGGGCTCTCACTGGGGCAGGCTTACTATGGTTGGCTGTGGGCGCAGCGTCGGCATTGAATCATCTGGTGGCATACACTGATCCCATGGATTTAGTGGAGAGCACTGCCCGAAATACGGCGGCTAGCACGGTGGAGAACCACGCGGGAATTCCGCAGGCGCATATAGCGGCCAGCGGGTTGCCGCTCAGTTCACTCGCTCCGGATAGCGCTCACGATCCATCACCCATGTGCATCACCTGCTCAGATGTAGCAGTGCGGGTAGAGATTGTGCAGTTAGCTATCGCTGGAGATCCCACACGCGCGCTGGTGCGCGCTGGCGACGGCGGAACCGAGGAGATCGATATCACGCTCGTGCAGCCAGTGGAGATCGGTGATTGGGTGCTCGCGCATGCGAAAACTGCGATAGCGAAAGTGTGATTGCACAGAAGTGGATTGTGCTCAGCCTGATTGTGTGGAAGGGAATGAAAAGTGGTGAAATCGCAACGCTCCGAAAGTGAAGTGCTCGATGGAATTGAGCGTGCGCGCCGGCATGGAGACAAGCTCAAAGATGAGTTTGTGACACTCGCTCATGGAGCTGGTGGAAAAGCGAGCGCTCAACTAGTTGAGCAGGTGTTTGTGGCAGAGTATGGCAACGAAATCTTGGGGGAGCTCACCGATGCGGGGGTGCTCTCGTTCGCAGATATGGTGGCCGCGGCGCAATCTCGCTGTGAGCTGGAGGTACCGGCTTCAACCCCTCTGGCTGCAGCCCATACGGATTCGGCCCAAGCAGATTCGGCTCAGGCGGCGCACCTCGCTCCGAGGCAAACAGATCGTGAGCACTGCGCTGCGGCGCGCCTTGCCTTTTCCACTGATTCCTATGTGGTGAACCCAATTAAATTCCCTGGGGGATCTATTGGCGATCTCGCTGTGAACGGCACGGTGAACGATCTGGCAGTCACGGGAGCTGTGCCCTATGGGATCTCTGCGGCGTTCGTAATTGAAGAGGGGCTGCCGATCGCCACGCTGCGTGAAATTGTGGCAGATATGCATGCGGCGGCCGATCGGGCGGGAGTGCAGATCGTGACGGGCGATACCAAGGTGGTGCCCAAAGGTGCCGCAGACAAGCTCTACATCACAACTGCTGGAGTGGGAGTGATCCCGTTATCGGTGCATTTGGCGGCGAGCAGTGTGCAGCGCGGAGATCGGATATTGCTTTCAGGCGCAATCGCAGATCATGGCATGGCAGTGATGATGGCGCGAGGAGAGCTGGGTATCAACGCTCCTATTAAATCTGATACGCGCGCCGTGAACGGTCTCACAGCGGCGTTGCTCCGCGCAGCTCCGCACACTCGGTGGATACGAGACGCCACCCGTGGCGGGCTCGGCACTGTGCTCAATGAGCTTGCGCGCGCCACCAATTATGGGGTGGCAATTTACGAAGATCAGATCTTAGTGCATGATATGGCACGCGGAGCTGCCGATATGCTCGGCATCGATCCACTGTATGTGGCTAATGAGGGAATGTTTGCGGCGGTGGTTCCGGAGAATGAGGCAGCGGCGGCGCTAGCTGCTGTGCAGGCCGAGCCGGGAGGAGAAGAGGCACGGTTAGCCGGAAAAATTGTGGCTAAGCCAGAAGCCGCAGTGGTGCTGGTGACGGGTTTTGGCGGCACTCGGCTGGTAGACATGCTAGTGGGTGATCCACTGCCGCGGATCTGCTAAATTTCTGTGTATTGCCGAGCCATAGCTGCGCTGCCGAGCCGTAGCGAAGCGTAGCCATCTCGCGCTCTGGGAAATGCGTGGAGATAGCAGAGGCTGGCGAGGTTGGGTCGCTTTCACGGCGGCGTGCTGGAGTTATACCCCGAATTTGCCCCATGCGAAAAGGTGAGTGAGAATCGGTGGGTGCATAATCAGCAAAAGCCATCTTCACGATTTTTCAAGCGACTCCTTCCGGTGCTCGCATTGTTGGGTGCCACAGGAATGTGGGGATCCACATTTGCGATCCAAAAAGATCTGCTCACCCGGATTAGCCCATTTGATTTTCTCGGTGTGCGCTTTGCAATGGCCGGTGTGGTGGCAGCAGTGATTTTTTGGCCCCGCTTACGCCGTGCCGGTTGGGGGGCGTGGAAGTACGGGCTGATCTTGGGAGCGTTGTATACCGCTGGTCAAGAGCTACAAACTTTGGGGCTACAGTTCACATCGGCTTCTGTGACGGGCTTTCTCACTGGTATGTATGTGGTGCTCACGCCAGTGGTGGCCTATTTGGTGTTTCGCACACGCCAAAATCCGAAACTGTGGTTTGCCGTGGGGCTAGCCACAGTGGGCATGGCTGTGATGAGCCTCAACGGTTTTGCACTCGGTATCGGAGAAGTGACGGTGCTCGTCTCCGCCGTCATTTATGCAATTCACGTGGTGCTGATCGAGCGATTTGTGAAACACGCTGATCCGATCGTGCTCACCGCTGTGCAGATGATCGTCGTGGGTTTCTTCTCTATGCTGATTGCCTTGCCTGGAGGTGTGGAGTTGCCACATGGCGATTTTTTGGTGCGCGATTGGGCAGTGATTGCCTACATGGCAATTTTCAGTGGCATTGGATCGCTATTGCTGCAAACGTGGGCGCAGTCGCATATGAGTGCCACTCGCGCCGCGATTGTGATGACGAGTGAGCCAGTGTGGTCTGCGCTGTTTGCTGTGGTGCTTATCCATGAGCTCATCACACCGCGTGTAGTGTTGGGTGGCACGCTTATCGTGGGGGCAATGCTGGTGAGCCAGCTCGATTTGCCGTGGTTGCGGCGGGTGCGGCGCTGAGCACCGGGCAAAGTGTGCGGCTACTCAGAATATGGAGTTGAAAATGGCGGTACGGGCGTAGGCTGTGGGGCGTGGAGAGCAGCGCAGAGATCTGGTGTAGCTCGTTAGCCTGTTTATCGCGCCGGCGAGCTGCTCTCTGAGTGCGTTACTGGTAGTCTCAAGTTACATTGAATTGCCACGTGTTCGAGCTATCGAGCTCGTTTATGAGGAGATGAAGAGTATGAGTGAACCACAGGCGCCGAATAATTGGCAGCAGCCGAACCAATACCAATCCACTCAACCCACCCAGCCGGCTTTCCAGCAGCCAACGGCATTTCAGCAGCCAACGGCTCTCCAACAGCCGGGGCAGCAGTATGGCTCTCCACAGATGCCCGCAGCGGCAGATTCAGGATCACTCGGCTGGGCGGTGCTCGGCTTCTTTATCCCACTCGTTGGGTTGATTCTCTTCCTCGTGTGGAAAGATACCAAGCCGCTCAGCGCTAAGAAAGCTGGCATCGGGGCGCTCGTCTCAGTGATTGTGGGAGCTGTGTGCACAGTTATCGGCATTGCGATTTTTATAGGGCTGCTGTATCAAGCTGCGCCGAACTTCTAAATGATCTGATCGGGGTTTCTCGCAACGAGCATTGTGTGGAGCCAGCAGCTAGAATAGCGGCATGTGTTTAGGTGTGCCAGCGCAAGTGGTGGAGCTGAATCACAGCGATCCAGCCATTGCCACAGTGGCTATTTCCGGGGTGAACCGCGATATCTCTATTGATCTTCTGCTCGATGAGGATCTCGCTGTGGGTGACTGGGTGCTGGTGCACGTGGGCTTTGCGCTGTCAAAAATTGATGCGGAAGAAGCTGCTATCACTCTCGATCAAATTAGAAAGCTCGGCGGGGGCACATTTGAAACCGAGTTAGATTCATTTGCTAGCAGTTCAATTCGATAGCGTATGGCGCCGCGAGGCAGCGGCGCCGAAATCAATGGAGCCAAGCTGGAGTAGGAGCAGCAGAGCAGTGATGTGCCGCGAGCTTTGTGGCTGCTCAGTTTGCGTTTCGGCTCGTGCGAATAAAGGAGACGGCGGCGCGGGGGCGTGGCAGGAGCGCAAGCTTTCTTCACTAGCTCCGCAAGAAAGGTGTGCTGATGAAATACGTTGATGAGTATCGTGATCCGGCAGCTGCGCGCACTCTCATTGAGCATATCCATGAATTGGCAGCTAGCTTTGAGGGCCCCTTAGGATTCATGGAGATTTGTGGTGGCCATACGCATACGATTTACCGCCACGGCCTCGAACATTTGATGCCCGAGAACGTGCAGTTTATCCACGGCCCGGGTTGCCCAGTGTGTGTGATTCCGATGGGAAGGGTTGATGACGCCGTGTGGCTCGCGCACCAGCCCGGCGTCATTTTCACCACTTTCGGTGATATGATGCGGGTTCCGGGCACTCGAGGATCGCTGCTCCAGGCGCGGGCCCAAGGGTGTGATGTGCGTTTTGTGTATTCACCGCTCGATGCACTGCAGATTGCCCGCGAAAATCCGAGCCAGCAGGTGGTGTTTTTCGCTGTGGGATTTGAAACCACCACCCCTTCTACGGCGGTGGCTGTGGATAAAGCGCACCGTGAAGGAATAAAAAACTTCAGCGTATTTTGCAATCATGTGCGGATCGAACCGCCAATTCGCGCGATTCTCAACGATGGTAAAACGGCGATTTCTGGTTTTATTGGGCCGGGGCACGTGGCCGCAGTTACCGGAGCTCAGGCTTTTGATTTTATCCCGCGCGATTATGGATTACCTGTGGTGGTGGCCGGTTTTGAGCCTCTCGATGTGCTTCAAGCAGTGGATATGCTAGTGGCGCAATATGCGAATGGAGAGGTAGCGAGCGGCCTGGCACATACAGAGAACCAATATGCGCGGGTGGTGCGTGAAGTAGGGAATCCAGCTGCGCTAGAGCTGATGAAACGAGTATTTGTGGAGCGCGAAACGTTTGAGTGGCGAGGCTTGGGGTGGATTGAGCACAGTGGGCTCGCCCTTGCTCCAGAGTACAGCGATTTCGATGCTGAGCCTCGGTTCTCTGTGCCGGGGAAACGGGTGGCCGATCCGCCGGCATGCGAATGTGGAGCGGTGCTCAAAGGGCAGATTAAGCCTTGGCAGTGCGGTGTATTCGGCACGGCATGCACTCCCGCCAATCCGGTGGGCACATGCATGGTTTCACCAGAGGGCGCATGCGCGGCGTACTATAACTTTGGCCGTATCGATCCCGCCACTGCGCAGGCGGTGGCTATCGAAGAATGAGCGAGATAGAGATTCCGCCTCACGGGGAGTGTGCGGAGAGCGAACCTGAAAAACAGAAAACTCCGAGAAAAGTAGCAGCACCAGCAGAGAAGAAAACGGCAGAACCATCAGGAGTGCTGACAGACAAAACGCTGGCGAAACAGATCCTTGAGCTTGCGGTGCCATCACTGGGGTCGCTGCTCGCAGAGCCACTCATGGTGCTTGCCGATTCAGCGATGGTGGGGCACGTGGGCACGGCAGCGCTCGCTGGCCTCACACTGGCCAGCTCAATCACAGTGCTCATTGTGGGCATGTGTATTTTTCTGGTGTACACCACCACGGCGGTGGCGGCGCGCAAACTGGGAGCAGGCGATCAGGTAGGCGCTATTAAAGCGGGGATAGACGGCGTCTGGCTAGGCGTGATAGTTGGGGTGATCCTCGCCGGATTAGTGTTTGTCTGCGCGCCGTGGTGCATGCAATTTTTCGGAGCCGAGCAGGCGGTATCTGAGCAAGGCGTGCGGTATTTACACACCAGCTGCTGGAGCCTCATCGGAATGATGCTTGTGCTCTCCGGCACGGGCGCGTTGCGTGGCCAGCTCGACACTCGCACTCCTTTCGTGATCTCGTTGGCGGGAGCATTGCTCAACGTGGTGCTCAACGCGGCTTTGATCTTCGCCGCCGGCCTAGGGGTGGCGGGAGCTGGCGCTGGCACGAGTATTGCTGCCACAGCTATGGGAGGTGCTTTTGTGTGGCGCGTGATGATCGGTGCGCGCCGAGCTCATGTGCGGCTCCGCCCAGAATTCCGCGGTATCGCGCATGCTTTTGCGCAAGGAGTGCCGCTGATGATCCGCACGGCCACTATGCACGCAGTGATTATGGGCACCTTGTGGGTGGCAGCTAGCCAGGGCACTGTGGCAGTGGCTGGCCGGCAGATTGTGAATACCACGTGGGGGCTCACTGCTAATATCCTCGATGCGCTGGCTATTGCTGGCCAGGCCTTGATTGGGTTTGAGCTAGGGAGAGGAAGTGCCCGGCGGGTGCGTTCGCTGCTGCGGAGCCTCACGCGATGGGGAGTGGGCGCCGGAGTGGTGATCGGGGTGCTCACGGCGGCGGTGAGCCCGTGGTGGCCGCGGATTTTCAGCTCGGATTTAGAGGTGCTGCATGCGGCCACGCTCGCCTTAGTGATCGGTGCAGCACTGCAACCCCTCGCAGGAATCGTATTCATGTATGATGGGGTGCTCATTGGGGCTAACGATACTTGGTATCTAGCCAAGGCGGGGTTAGTGAATGTGGCGATCTACGCCCCAGCGTTGGCAGCTGTGTGGATCTGGGCACCAGGAGGTGCTGCAGGATTGGCGTGGCTGTGGGCGTGCTATTGTGGCGTGTTCTTTGCGGCGCGATGGCTCACACTAGGGGTGCGAATTCACACCGATGCGTGGATGAAGTTAGAGGCTCAGTAAATCCTGCCGATTGAAGCTGCGCGCACATTGAAGCTGCGCGCACTGAGATATAGCATCTGTGCGCTGAAATCACGAAGCCCTAGGAAGCTCTAGCTCGCCGCGGGCATTCGCCGTCAACGATCGGGGTGCCGCTCTTTCTTGTGTGCTGTTTCTTCTACTTGTGCAGTTTTTATATGAAACCGATGTAACCTATGCGGCCGTAGGAATTTTGCCCACGAGCCAGTTGATCCACTGTTCTACCCCTTCGCCTGTTTTGGCGGAGATTTCAATCACCTGAGCGGTGGGATTCACATCGCGTAGATTCTTCCGGAAGAGCTCCATATCAAAATCAAGATAGGGGAGCAGATCAATTTTGTTGATAATCACCAAGCTCACGGTGGAAAACATCACCGGATATTTCTTGGGCTTATCTTCTCCCTCCGTCACGGAATACACCATCGCGCGCTCCGCTGCGCCCACTTCAAATTCAGCTGGGCACACAAGGTTTCCCACATTTTCGATGAGCACCAGATCGAGCGAATGAAGATCTAATCCTTCCAGGGCGTGCGCCACCATAGGGGCATCGAGATGGCATTCTCCCCCAAACCCGTGTGCAGTGTTGAGCAGCGAGATTTGAGCCCCGAAACCTCCGAGGCGCTGGGCATCGAGATCAGTTTCGATATCGCCCTCTACGATTCCGATGCGCAGCTTTCCCTCAAGTTCTTTTAATGTGCGAGCGAGCAGTTCAGTTTTGCCAGAGCCAGGGGAACTCATAAGATTCACGCTCATCACGCCGTGATCGGCAAAGTCGTTGCGATTTTGTTCAGCTAATTCATCGTTTTCCTGGAAAATATCTTCCAGCACTTCCACTCGCTCGAAGCCCGTTTGATAGCCAGAGTGATCGCCATACACATCATGCACATCTGAGTGCGAGTGCTCGTGTGTGTGGCCATGCTCGTGCGTATGCTCACCATGCTCGTGTGTGTGGCTATGCTCGTGCGAATGTACGGTGCCGTCGTCGTGCCGATGAAAACGCCCCATGAAAAACCTCCAGTTAATGTGGCTCGCACTATGTGTGCACGTGAGACTACGTGCACACGATTGACGATTGAGAGTGCGAACCGCGGTTCAATCGCGTGGTTATTTGCTCTGTAATTATTATGCAGTTGTGGTGCGGTGGCATCGCAACCGCAGGGGTGCTACTTCCTCACTCTGCGGTTGCAATCATTCATCCCACATCAATGTAGGTGAGCGTAAACTCATTGCCTGATTCTACTGTGACGGCGATCGAATCGCACTGTTCACAGCGGTAAATTAACTCATCATGCAGCTCAGTACGATGCCCGCAGTCTGAGCACGCCAGAACGCCGGGGATATAGGTAACGGCTAGCTGCGCACCCGAAAGGGTTGTTCGCCTCGTGGTGGTTTCCCAGCAGTATATGAGAGTTTGCGGCACCACTTGGCGGAGTTCCCCGATGTCTAAGCCAATTTCTCGCACCTGCCGCCCTTGGGCGGCACGTTGAGCAATTTTATAGATAGAGCAGCACAGTGAAAGCTCATGCATGAAGAGCTCATCAATTTTTCAGCACGAGCCGCTCTGGCGGTTGGCTGACGGGCGTGGCCTGAATGTGAGAAGACGCCGTGTGAACGTCATTTAAGCGAGCTTTAATAACACCGCGCGGATCAGAAATAAGCAGCCGCACTAGCCATATCACGAGTGCGAGCGCAATCACGGAGAGCCCGAGGAATGTATCGTTGAGCATATCTGCTGGAGCGGGAGTGAAATACTCAGCCCGGAGCTCAACGTATTCTGCTAGCGCATCTACGAACCACATAATTGAGGCACCCCAGAAGAGCCAGCAGAGCAAGCCGAGTTGCATCTTAGATTGCGGTGCGGTGCGATACCACACCGTTGTGGCAATGACTGCTGCAAAAACAGTGAGCAAGAGGTGCATGTTTAAGCCTCCTGGGGGGTAGTGGAAGCACTGCGACCTACGTGCTTGATGACGGCGATGATCACGCCCCACACTGCGGTGACGGCGAGTGCCATACCCACACCTACAGTGGCCATTTCCTGCACAGTGCTGGCCATCGCATTAGTGCCAACTGCTGTTAAAAATGGGAAGAATGGCGAGATTTCACCGTGCCAGAGATGCTCGAAAGCAAGCAACACTGTGCCACCCCACAGGAGGTTGGCGAGCAGCGCCAGCTTCATTCCGGTAGAAGTGAGTAATGTGTGCGCGGTGCTGTGCGTTTCAGCTTCGTGGCGTTCCTTTTTCTTGAGCGTGTGCGCTACGGCGCTCACGACGATTGCCTCTGTGCCAGGAACTAAGAAGCATGCCATCGCTTTCTCCTTTTATTGATTTCAATTTGAGATTGAGAGATTCTTACTCAGCTCACATCAGTTGGTGGTGTGACTGTAGTTACACCACCAGAGTGTAGCACGTGAGGACCACAGTGTGATGTGCAGGTATCTACCGCAACGTAGAGTAGAAGCTCACACATTTTTCCTGTATGGAATTCAGGGTGAGCCTAAACAGATAAGAAATGCTCACTCTACTCGGCATGCCACGGGCCATGGAAAGTGCCGTCCTTATCCACTCGCTCAAAGCCATGGGCGCCAAAATAATCTCGCTGCGCCTGCACGAGTGCGGTGGGGAGGCGGTTAGATTGCAGAGTGTTGAGATAGTTCAGCGCAGAGCTCAGTGCGGTGGTGGGAATTCCCGCGAGTGTACTGCTTGCCACCACGTTGCGCAGTGCTGGTAGATAGCGTTCGATTAATTCGCTATATGCGTGTAGCAGTGCCCCGGTAGAGCTATCGTTAGTGAGCTTGGCAGCGAAATCATCGAGCACAGCGCTGCGAATAATACAGCCGGCGCGCCAGCCGCGGCAGATAGCTGCGAGATCCACGTCCCATCCATGTGAGTGCGAAGCAGCTTGGATTACCTCGAATCCTTGGGAATAGGCAACGAGCTTAGCGAGAAAAAGTGCATCGTGAAGATCGTTGAGAGAAAGATCCGATAGACTGCTCGTCTCTTTTGTATGTGTGGATAGCTCCACTTGGGAAGCGGGAAGAGTGGTTGCTCCGCGAGCTGGAGAGACGGAAGCAAAGCGTGCAAAGAGTGCGCTCACTAGCATACTGGCGTCTACCCCTAGCTCGATAGCGTTAATACTCGACCACGCACCGGTACCTTTGTGGGCAGCATGATCAGAGATTACCTCGATAAAATCTGTGCCATTTTCTTGATACGTGAGAATAGCTGAGCTGATCTCCATCAGATAGGAACTCAGATCCCCTTCGTTCCACTGTGCAAATATGCGTGAGATATCTTTATTGGGCAGCTGTAAGCCGTGGTGCAACACATCGTATACTTCACAGATCAGCTGCATATCTGCATATTCAATGCCATTGTGGAGCATCTTGGTGAAGTGCCCTGCGCCGTCTGATCCAACGAATACGGCGCAGCTGCTGCCGTCTGCAGCTTTGGCGGCAATAGCCTCAAAGATAGGTTGCACGCTGTGATACACCTGTGCAGATCCGCCCCACGTTCCGTTTTGATAACGAAATCGAGGCAGCCGTGGAGCTGCTTGCACGGAAACCGGAGATCGCAGACGCCGTTATCACGCATGTATTCATCTGCAGATGATGCAGTGAAAGCATTCGAAACAGCGAAGAATTCAGAGGAATCCTGGAAAGTGCTCGTCGCGCTAGCGTAAGTTGCCGTAGGCCACACCGCCGGAATTCTCTGGGGCGGTTGTGGGGTGGGTTTGGGTAAAACAA
>JALELI010000116.1 GCA_022768785.1 Arcanobacterium sp.
TTTACTCCCAGTCCTGGAGTTCATGTACCGAGGTCGAATGGGCTACCTTGAACTGGGTCCATTGGTGGAACACTGAACGGCTCCACGAATCACTCGACTACACCACCCCCGAGGAGGTCATCACAAGATACAATCAAACCCGGTCAGCCAAGCTGACCCCCGTATAAGAAGCGGAACAAAACTCAGGACGCTTCAGAAGTACTAGTCGATAGCCGAAGTGTTAGTCGATAGCGAAGTGCTGGTTTGGTAGCGAAGTGCTAGTTGGCAACCTTTTGTGGCCGCAGAGATTACTAGAGAGCGTTTACGAACCCATGATCTACACGCAGCATATGAAGGGCATATCCGAGAGGTGGAGTTGTGCACTGCTGATGATCACCACCTTATTTTTCGCATTACGCAATGCCCTTAGCGTTCCTGGTGAAATACCGGTGCTATTTTTCTGAGGGAAGAGGCGGAATATAACGTGCCTAGCGTGCGGAGCCTACTGAGCAGATCAATGCAATATACGCTACTCACCTGTAGATTCGGATTCACTGTGTGCGGTGAACTGTGGGAAGCGTTGAGCTAATTCTCGGAAGAAGTCCAGCGAGGTTTGAATGAACATGTCTATGTTTTGGAACAGCTGATTGGTGGTATAGCCATATCCGGTTAGAACAGTATGTTCACAACACGCCCACAGGACGCCGTTGTCTTTAACTTGCAAATATACTTTTGGCCACTTCGTAGTATTGTTCCATTCGTTGCAGATATTGAGTAATTCGTTGCGCATTTCGATAGGAATATCCGGTGCCCACACTGACCACATCTGCATTGAGCTATTATCCAATATTCTGAATGCGAAGGTGTTGCTATTAAAACCGGTTTTAATGGTCGCTGAATCTTCCGTATCGTAGGAGCACTCATTTTCGTCAAAGAAAATCTGAATGCGCTCAAGCGTCACTGGAGCAATATCATGAGAACGAGCAATGATTCTTTCGCTTTTCTTAATCAGTTCGAGTGCTTCTGAATCGTCAGGGTCCAGGGCTACTGCCTGGCGGAAATATGGGAGAGCTTCTTCCTCTCGATCCAGATAAAACAGGGCACATCCCATTCGGAAATGCCATAGTGGATCATTAAGCCCCTCTGTTTCAACTGAACGTAGCAATTCTTCAGTCCGCAAAAGCAACGCCCGATATTGTTTAGTGCCGGGTTTTGCCAGATTGCTCAAGGCACGTGCCAGTAAACACGTTAGCTCATATCCGCGATCATTCTCTGGAATCTCAGTAATTGCATCGATAATCCTTTGGTGCTCGCCGTTCTTGTGCCAGCTGTCGATATCGGCAAGGAGCTGTTCGCGCTTATTAGGAGTGCTTCTAAAAGGGTTCTTTAACACGATGCTGGTCTCTTTCTATCTGTGCTACGCCGGAGTGCAGTGGTGGAAGGAAAAGCTTCAAGCCTGTTTGTATATTTTAGTTCATGTGATCGCATGAGTGGCGAAATGTCGGTATCAGCTTGTATCAGGTTGTTGAGAGATTTCAATGAATAAGCAAAGTTTTGGAAGGGTAACTGCCATCAGCGTACCGCTCTGAGTGCGTATCTAGGGTTGGCTGTGGTACTTCAAATGCCTATTTCCCTAATATCGTTCCCAGAAGGGCTGCTGATGATCTTCAGTGATCCAGAGAGCCATATTCTAAATTTTCTGGTGCGGTGTCGCGCTGGTGCGGTGTTGCGTTTAAAATGGAATCGTAGAGCAATCAGCTCTGGAGATGCCTATTCACGAGGCTTCTAATCGGGGAGTTGCTCAAGAAAATTCCGGGCAGAAAGTACCATGTGCTCTGGTAGTTTGTTTTAACCGAATGCATTGCGCAGCCAGTCACTCGGCTCTCCTGTGGCATGTTGAGGCGGGCTTCGCTGAATTGATTGAGAAACGTGTGTTTTTTTTGGGGGGGGGCGCACGAAACGGAATAGCGAGGCGATCGGTACACTTCACAGGTGCACAAGATCGTGCCATTTTGCTGTTTGCCCTTGCGCATAAGATTATCTTTCCGCTATCTTGGCGCCGCACGCTCGGCCATTGCGGTGAGGCTTTCGCAGCAATGATTGCTATGAAACTGTGGCCGGCACTGTTGAATGATGATATAGGGGTGCTGTTGAGCGCCGGTATAGAGGTGGCAAAGAAAGCTGGTTTTTCTATTCTCGAGCGAGGGCGGCCACTGGTTCCGCATCTGCAGGAGCCCATGTGAGACGCGGCATATCCTGGGCCTGCACCCAGCGTAGCTCAGAGTGCTCGGTGCGTTGGGGAGTTCCGCTGATTAGTGTGGCTCTATAAATGCTGAGTTCAACAACCCCGAAGTGATAGCTATGGCGAACTGTGCTCACATGGGCACCAACTGTAATTTCACAGTTGAGTTCTTCGGAAATTTCGCGGCGCAGTGCCTCCTCAGGGCTCTCGCCTGGCTCTATTTTTCCACCGGGAAATTCCCAAAAGCCTGCAAGGGATCTCCCAGGCCCGCGTTTTGCACAGAGGATCTCTCCGGCGTCATTGGTAATGGCGGCTCCAACCACTTGTATAGTCGGTATGCTCTGTGGTGCACCCATGTTATTTGCCTCTCTTTGGAGTGGCCATCATACGCAGATCGAGTTTGCGCAGCACAACATCTGCAACTACGGGATCTACAGCTCCTTCTTCACGAGCGATCAGCACTTCAGAGCGGGACGCTTCTCCTAAGATCATGAGCATATTCATGATGGGATTGAGCGCTTGCTGGGAGGGGTGTTGGTGGTTGTGGTGCCGCGTATTCACTTCTGCAATCGCTTCAGAGGCCGTAGCTGCTTCAGGGTCTGGAGAGGTTTCAGGATCGTAGACGTCAATCACCTCGGGAACAGACGTGGGAAACCCCATATTACTTGCGTGCTGGGGCTCTTCACTAATGGGGAGGCCTAGTTCGTACCGGATCATAATAAAGCGCGAGCGCATTATTTCGCGTAGCTCTGTGGTGAGTTTTGCCCCGGGGTATGCGAGGCGTACCGCTTCCCAGGAGGCGAGTTGCATGCGCTCCACGATCGTGGCAAATTCGGCCCGGATTTCATCTGGATCTTGGCGGATTTTCAGGAGTTTGGCAGCACTGGGAAGGGTGAGACCAGCAGGGACAAGGGTGACGAGAAGTACTGCAGCCGCAATTGTAATCACAGCAGATCGCATAGGGAATGGAGCTCCGCTCGCTGTAGTTTCTGGCAGACTTAAGGCTAATGCGAGGGTTGCCACTCCACGCATTCCGCACCATGTGAGCAAAGATGCTTCGCGTATTCGTTTGCCTTGACTGCTGGGAGAGAGAAGGAACGTGAGTATGAGCATGGCGATGAATCGTATGGCGATCACTATGCCACATGTGAGAAGCGCGGGGCCGGCGTAGTACAGCATGCCCCAGCCCTCTGCTGCGAAGAGGCCTCTGATTTCGAGCCCCATCAAACCGAAAGCCACGCCGGTGACCATCAAATTGGCTATTTTCCAGAAAATCATACGGGTGAGGCGAGTTTCGCCATCTGCGGCGATGCGGTTTCGATTAGTTTCGAGCGCTGTTACCACTACTGCAATCACTCCGGAGGCGTGGATTTGTTCGGATAAAATATATGCGGCAAAAGGAGCTACCACTGAGATAGCTACTCCGGCTTCTAAGCTGGTGATTACCCGGCTGGCGATTCGATAGAGCCAGCCGATTACGAATCCGATTGCAATGGCTGCCCCCGCAGCGAGCACAAAGTTGATCAGGATAACTGAGCTGAGGTTCTGATGAGATATCGTGGCTACAAGTGCTGCTTGGAAAAGCACGATAGCAACGGCGTCGTTAAATAACCCCTCAGTGGAGAGTATGGTGAGCAGGCGTCGCGGAAGATGGGCGGGCTCTGCTACGGCTTCCACCGCAACTGGATCGGGTGGAGCCACCATAGCTCCGAGCACGAGTGCTGCTGGGAAAACCATGCCAGGCATGAGCGCCCACAGAATCCCTGCTGTGGCAAATGCCGTGATTGCAGTGAGCAGGAGTGCCAGCATGAGCAGCTCTTTCCAACGTGCTCTAAACACTGCCCATGATGTGTTCTGGGCAGTGGCGAAGAGTAGTGGCGGTAAAAAGAGCGGCAAAATCACATCAGGGTCGATATGCACGGGAGGGAAACCCGGAATAAATGCGATAATCATTGCCGCAAGCAGCATTAAAATGGGATATGGCAGGTGCACGCGGTCTCCCACTACCACGCATGCCACAGTGAGCACGAGTAAACAGACCACCACAATCAGCATGAGCATAAAAATAGTTTAACGGTGCTTGTGGAGAATGGGGTACAGCTAGAGCTTTGGAAAATGAGGTACAGCGGGTGTTTCGAGGGGAGGTGGGGTATAACAGCGTTCACGGGGAAAGTGACAACACTTCCACAGCTTTTCTAGCTCATAAAAGGGATAGAGCAGCGCTCGCGGGACACTGAGGCACAGTAGATGCCAATGCGGCTAGCTGGCTGAGCTGCTGGAAATGAACTGTTGGGGGGGGAAATATATATATAGGAAAGTTGTATCGTTTAGAGAAATCTGACGTCGGCTTGGTTTTTATCGCGCGGCTTATGCAGTCCAGCTGCACGGCTTGGTTTCTATCGCTCGGCTTCAGCGGTTAGTTTATGCGGCCTCAGCTACCGAGACGCTCGAGTACTGCGCTGGCTTCTTGGCGTGCCACGGCGGTGCCATCTCCAACTCCGCGCAGGTGCTCGGGAATCGGAATCCCTTTGGCAGCCATTGCGCGTGCCCACAGCGTGCCGCCGTGATAGGAGCTGCGCACCAGGGGGCCGGCCATCACCGCAGCGAAGCCCATAGCGAGGCCAGCGTTGCGCAATTCCACAAATTCTTGTGGCTTTACCCATCGGCTGATTGGGTGGTGCAGCGGAGAAGGGCGCAGATACTGAGTGATTGTGAGAATATCACAGCCGGCTTCGCGCAGATCGTGCATAGCAGAGAGAACTTCTTCCGAGGTTTCTCCCATGCCTAAGATGAAATTCGATTTTGTGATTAAGCCGGCTTCATGTGCGGAGCGAATCACGCCGAGTGAGCGCTCATATCGGAAAGCGGGGCGAATCTGCTTAAAGATGCGGGGCACGGTTTCCAGATTGTGCGCGAGCACTTCAGGGTGAGCCTCAAACACTGCGCTGAGCGCAGCAGCACCACCGCGCATATCGTCGATCAGCAGCTCAACGCCGGTGGTGGGAGAGAGCTCATGTATGAGCCGGCAGGTTTCGGCGTAGAGCCACGATGCGCCGTCGTCGAGATCGTCACGGGTGACGCCAGTGATTGTGGCGTACGTGAGCTGCATTGCGGCAATCCGCTCAGCTAGACGGCGTGGCTCATCGGTATCGTAACTAGTAGGGCGGCCGGTTTTTACAAAGCAGAAATCGCAGCGGCGCGTGCAAATATCCCCTCCAAGGAGGAAGCTCGCTTCCCGCGAATCCCAGCATTCGTAGATATTAGGGCAGTTTCCCTCTTCGCAAATAGTATGGAGCGAGCTTCCGCGGTTGAGCTCACGCATTTTTGCATATTCAGGCCCCACCACAGCTCGGGTTTTGAGCCACTCAGGGCGCTGCTTTTCGATTGGAACTTCGCGGTTACGCTCTTCCACGCGCAGTAGTTTGCGCGCTTCTGGATCCACTCGTTGCGCAATCGCCATAGGAGCTCCTCTCTGTGTGCCGTTCGCTCAGCGCGTTTCTGGCTGTGCGCTGGCACCGGCGCTAGCCGTTATACGGCGGCTAGGCGTGGGCCGGCACGCTTTGCACTCGCCGCACAGCTTTGCTGCACTCACCCGTGCAGCGCGTTTTTAGTTGTGCTGGGGAGGGCATTGCTGCTAGCTCGCTGTGGCCGTTTGGCCGCTGTGATCACTTGGCCTCCATGCTACGCCAGTTACCCTCGGCAATTCCTGTTGAGCGCGTAGCTGCGGGGCGGCAGTGATCCACTCATCGGCATCGAGCTGTGGCATATGTGCAAATTCCTCCGGGCCAGCGAAAACTTCTTCAGGGTGGAGTGCTCTCCACACGCCCAGATCGCCGGTGCAGCGATCTGGGCGCAAGAGAAAGCGCTGATAGCTACTTGCTAATTCGGGAAGAAGTGTGGCTGCCACGTGTGACAGCGAAGTGGAAATGCCGAGGCTCTCTAACGAAGCAACATCTGCATCAGCCAATCCACAGGCAATCACGCGATGAAATTGGTTGAGATCTGTGGAGACGTTGAGCGCGAGCCCGTGCATTGTGGCTTCCCGTGCAAATTTGATGCCGATAGCACAGAGCTTGCGGTCTATCTGGCCAGGCTGCACAATCCAAGCGCCAGAGCGGCCGGCCACTTGTTGGGTGTGGATTCCGTAGGAACGCTCCATAGCGCGGGCTACTGCCAGCTCTGTACTGCGGACGAATGCCACCACATCTTTGGGTGGGCGCACTTTCACGATGGGATACACCACGAGTTGGCCGGGGCCATGATAGGTGACGGACCCCCCGCGATCCATGCGGATCACGGGCACGGAAGAATCGGGGATATCGGCGTCATGAGTGCGGCGGCCGGCGGTGTAAATGCCACGTGCCTCCCATGCGATCAGCACATCTGGGGCTTCCAGCGCAGCCACTTGGCGGTGGAGCTCGCGCTGGATAGCGTCTACATCGAGATAATCTAATGGGCCGAATGGAAGCAGATTAAGCACATGCACATATTGATTGTATGGGGAGCAGCGTAAAACTGCGCGGCGAAAAGTGGAGAGCTTATCGTAGTAGTGGCCACTTCCGTAGTGGGAAGCAGCTATATAGCAAGCAATACCACAGTTCTGTGCCTAGCTCTTGGCTGCTGCGCCGGCATAAACTCAAAGGAGCTATTGGCAAGTGCAGAATGAGAGAAAGAAGTGGTGCATGGCAGAACGCAAAGATCTTCGCAACGTGGCTATCGTGGCGCACGTGGATCACGGGAAAACCACGTTGGTCGATGCGATGCTCTGGCAGGGTGGAGCTTTTTCTGAGCGTGCCACTGTGGAATCCACGGGCACGCAAATTCTCGATTCTGGGGATCTGGAGCGAGAAAAGGGCATCACGATTCTCGCTAAAAACACTGCTATTAAATACCATGGCCCGAGCGCTTCAGAGTTTGGAGCTCCTGAGGGTGTGGTGATCAATGTGGTGGATACTCCCGGCCACGCGGATTTTTCGGGCGAGGTGGAGCGCGGCCTTTCGATGGTAGATGGCGTGGTGCTACTGGTGGATTCCAGTGAGGGGCCGTTGCCGCAAACCCGGTTTGTGCTGCGCAAAGCGCTCGAAGCCAATCTTCCGGTGATTCCAGTGATCAACAAGGTGGATCGCCCAGATGCTCGCATCGCTGAAGTAGTGGAGGAAACTCAAGATTTGTTGCTCTCCTTGGCCTCTGATATCGAAGACGCCGAGGGTTTGGATCTCGATCGGATCTTAGAAATTCCGGTGATCTATGCGAGCGCAAAAGCGGGCCGAGCTGATATTCAGCGCCCAGCAGACGGCGAGTTGCCGGCGTCACCAAACCTTGAGCCGCTATTTCGCGCCATTCTCAAATATGTGCCCGCCCCGGAATACGATCCGCAAGCGCCGCTCGTGGCGCAGGTGACGAACTTGGATTCCAGCCCGTTCCTAGGGCGGCTTGCACTCGTGCGTATTTACAGTGGGGAACTTGAGAAAAACACGTGGGTTGGCTTACAAAATGGCGCTGACGGCGAGCTGAGCCGGGTGCATGTGACGGAATTGCTGCGCACTAAAGGATTACAGCGGGAGCCTGCAGAGTCGGCTACGGCTGGCGATATCGTGGCAATTGCTGGGATCCCCAATATTACGATTGGTGAATCGCTTGTGGATATGGACGATCCACGCCCGCAGCCACCGATTCACGTGGACGACCCCGCTATCTCGATGACGATTGGTATCAATACCTCGCCGCTTGCCGGGAAAGTGAAAGGGCATAAGCTCACAGCGCGCATGGTGCGTGATCGGCTCACGCAAGAGCTGGTGGGGAATGTGTCGATTCGGGTGTTGCCCACGGATCGCCCAGATGCCTGGGAGGTGCAAGACCGCGGAGAATTGGCGCTCGCAGTGCTGGTGGAGACTATGCGCCGTGAGGGCTTTGAGCTCACTGTGGGCAAACCGCAAGTGGTGAAGAAGATTATTGATGGCAAGGTGTATGAGCCGTGGGAGCGTGCCACTATCGATGTGCCAGAAGAATATCTTGGGGCAGTGACGCAGCTGATGGCTTCGCGCAAGGGCACGATGGAAACGATGGCGAACCATGGCACAGGGTGGGTGCGTATGGAGTTTGTGGTGCCTAGCCGCGGCATGATCGGCTTCCGCACGCAATTTCTCACGCAGACCCACGGCACCGGTATCAGCGCCTCGATTAGCGATGGGTATAAGCCTTGGGCTGGGGATATCGAATCGCGTACCACCGGATCGCTGGTGGCAGATCGCGCTGGCGCAGTGACGGCGTTTTCGCTGCAGCGCCTGGAAGATCGCGGCACATTTTTTGTGAAGCCTGGAGACGACGTCTATGAAGGCATGGTGGTGGGTGAAAATCCCCGCAATGAAGATATGGACGTGAACGTGGTAAAAGCCAAAGAAATGACCAATATGCGCTCTTCTACAGCAGATGTGTTTGAAACACTGCAGGCTTCGCGCACGCTCACACTCGAAGAGTCAATTGAGTTCGCCGCGGAAGATGAATGCATTGAGGTGACGCCGGAAACCGTGCGGATTCGTAAAGTGATTTTAGATTCGATTGAGCGCTATCGTGAGGCTGGCCGCCGCCGGCGCGCAAATAATCAGAAGGCGCACAGTTAGCAGCCTGGGCAGCGTATGAGAAAGCAGATTGCGAAATTAACTGGGTGTCTGGTGCTGGGGGTGGCGCTTGCGGCTCTTGGCGCGGTGGTGAATGCCGGGCCGCTAGCGGCGCCGTGGATTGGGTTTGTGCTTGCCGCTATTATGATTGCGGCGGGTGCGGCGGTGTGCGCTGAAGCAGCCTCTTTCGCGGGAGTGGCTAGCTATTTTTTGGCAGTGGGTGTGGCAACGGTGTGGATCACGAATTTTCCGGCTGCCGGGGATCTGCTGGCTATGCCCGGTAGCTGGCAATCTCGGCTGTGGCCGCTCACTGCAGCTGTGGCGGCCACGTGGCCGGCGTGGGTGGTGCCGCGCCAGCGGCAGAACAGCAGTTCAACGCGCGATGCAAGTGGTGCCGGTACAGCAGTGAAGCTGAGTGATGAGCATTCGGACGGCCTTTCAAACTCACATGGGGCTGCGTGAATACTCCTTTTCACGTGATTGCTCCTTTTCCTCAGGAGGCCCTTTCAAAGATGTCGTCTCCTCTCCGTAACGCCGCTCTTTTCATCGCATTGCTACCGCTATTGTGCTGCAGTTATTTTTCCGCTGTAGCTCTTATTTCCCGTCGCCATTTCGCTGTAGCTTATTCCCCGCTGTGGTGCCCTTCTCGGTGGTGTTGTTACTTCGGTGGCGAAGCTCTTGCGAAAGGCGCCAAGCGCCCTTTCTCGAGCTGCTGATCTGGAGGCGCACTGAGGCACAATTGGGTGCACAGCTGGGGTGCACGATGCGAATTGTGTGCACATATCATGCCGTAATTCGGGGCAGCTGAGTTGATGGGGATTCCCAAAAAAGACGATACTAAAAGTATCTGGCAACGTGAAGCTAGCTGAGAAGGAGCCTGGCATGACTTATGTGATTGCGCTACCGTGCGTGGATGTGAAAGACCGCGCCTGCGTGGACGAATGTCCCGTGGATTGCATTTATGAGGGGGATCGCACGTTGTATATCCACCCGGATGAGTGTGTGGATTGTGGCGCCTGCGAGCCAGTGTGCCCGGTGGAAGCTATCTATTATGAGGATGATCTCCCCACTGAATTTGCCGATTATTTGAAGATTAACCAGGATTTTTTCGACGAGATTGGCTCACCGGGTGGCGCAAGCAAGCTCGGTGCACTCGGCAAAGATCACCCCGCTGTGGCGGCGTTGCCTCCGCAGAAGTAGCTGGGAGGTGGCTCCGTTAGGGGCGAGGAGCTGCCCGCTAGGGTGAAAACTGTAGGGCTAGGTTTCCTTTTCTGCATATTTTCGCGTGGTTTCATGCTTATATGTGAATTGG
>JALELI010000117.1 GCA_022768785.1 Arcanobacterium sp.
CCGAAAACAGCTACGATAGTGGGCGTTCGCTCCTGTAGCTCAGACGGTTAGAGCAGGGAACTCATAATTCTTTGGTCGCGGGTTCGAGTCCTGCCGGGAGCACAACGAGGAGATTTTTGATCCGAGCTTGCTCGAGATCAAAAATCGACGAAGTTGTGCGCAACCGCGGAGCGGTTGCTGGCACACGAGGTGTGTGGGCTTGTACTTGCTCGAGATCAAAAATCGACGAAGTTGTGCGCAACCGCGGAGCGGTTGCTGGCACACGAGGTGTGTGGGCTTGTGCTTGCTCGAGATCAAAAATCGACGAAGTTGTATCGGGAGCGGTGCTCCCTTTATCTCTGCCTCTTCGCGAGCCATGAGTGCATGCATTCTGGCTTGCTCTTCGTTGAGTTGTGCAATCGCGGAGCGGTTGCTGGCACACGAGGTGTGTGGGTTTGTGTTTGCTCGAGATCAAAAATCGACGAAGTTGTATCGGGAGCGGTGCTCCCTCTATCTCTGCCTCTTCGCGAGCCATGAGTGCACGCATTCTGGCTTGCTCATCGTTGAGATGCGCTAGCGGTGCCTTAGTGCAGCGGCCACAAGATCTAGGGTTTGCTCCGGCGTGAGGCCTGTGCGCCGGGCGGCTGCAACGAATTGTTCAACGAGCGCAGCTGGGGAAGTGCTGGTTGTGGAGTCGGTGGTGCCCGGTGGCGTCATAAAGGTGCCGCGCCGGCCATGAGTGGCCACAATGCCGGAGTGTTCGAGATCTTTGTAAGCGCGAGCTACTGTGCCTGGAGCAATCCCGAGTTCTAGAGCGAGGCGGCGCACGGGCGGGAGGCGGCGTACGGGAGCGTCGCTAGCGGGCTCAGGGAGGGTGGAGTTCACAGTTGCTCGCGCTGCGATAATCTGCTCTTTGAGCTGTTCGTATGGCGGAATAGGGAGGTGTGGATCGATTGTGATCATGGGTGCGTGCCACTCGCTGTGCTGAGGTACTCTGGATCGGGCCATAAGTGGCGTGCGGCATGGCGGGCAGCAGCTAGAGTGATGGCGGTCTGCGCTAGCATTGCCGTGCCCGCGGGAAGCAAGAAAGGCCAGACGTTCTTCGATACAATTTCTGGATCGAGGCTTGTGAGCAGGGTGAGAGTTGAAGCGTGAAAAGCGTAGAGGGGAAGGAACTGCACGTCGTTGGCAATGAGTTTATCTTCCCACCGCAGGTCAGCTTCGGAGTTAGCGTACACAGGTTGCCGTGCGATCCACATGGATACGAGCCAGGTGAGCGCACAGAGAATGGGCATCAGTATCAGTGCGGTGATTTGTATTGCGTTGCTGAGTGCGTAGGCGCGGTTGAGCGATAGATATTCGCTTTCAAATAGGATGAGAACAGCCCAGAAAGCGACGGCATATTTCGCTGCGAAATAATCTGTGAGTGAGGTGTAGCGGCTACGCGAATAGCGCACCTCGGAGCGTGAAGCTTGGCGGATTTCACGGTGGCGATCGATCACATTAGCAATCGCCTGAGAGCTCAATACCAGCATTAATGCGAAAGGAATGAGGAATGGGACGGTGTGGAAACCGTTAAAAGTGCCGATTGCAATCACGCTAAAGAGTACGAGTGAGAGTGCAACGGCGCGATTTTCAGTGCGGGTGCGGCGCTGAAAACGCTGCGTGAATTCTGGGGTGATCACAGGCAAGGGGAGTGCTCCCCGAGGAACGATTTCATCGCGTAGCCGATTGAGCTTTGTTGTGCCGTGATCGAGGGCGAATCCGGCGTAGATGATCACGGTAACTAATACTATGACGCCGATAAAAGCCCAGGTGGTGTGATGCATAAGTTCTCCCTACTGGCCAACACACAATTCGTGTACTACCAAAGGAACAGTGATTTGTATCAATACAAAAATTGTATTGATACAAATGTGTAGGTGTCAAGATGTTGAGGGCGGGGGAGTGGGAGCACCGGTATGGGTGATTGCGGTGGTGCTTCGCAGATACTCTTGCGTTGTTTATACGGCGATATCTGGGAGCGCGTAGGAACAATGATGGAAGTGCGCTAGAACGTGATGGTGTGAAGGCACACTTCCGATGTGGGCTCCCGCAAATATCTTAAGGGTTCGGCAATCGGGAAGAAGTGTGTATGTGGTAGCTGCGCGCGCGAATAGCTACAAGCAGGAGAGGCGTAGCTATGCTTGGAGCGCAATGAGTATTGCGCTCCAAGCGGGCACTCACTCAGAGCACTCCATTGAACACTTCGGTGCTGGCAGGGTGGGTCCAGATGCCATCGCGCAGCATAGCGGCTGGTGCGCCAAGGCGCATAGCCAGAGCTACGGTGTTAATGAGCTCTTGGGAATCTACGCAGTAGAGCACAGCGCCAAGGATCTCATCGGTATCCGCATCGAGCACGAACTTCGCTAAGCCAGCTGGATTGCCCACAATCTTGGGGCGGGGCATAACGGCAATATCGGCGATCTTAGCTTGCTTTACAGCCACGGCGCGCCCAGCTGCGCGCGCTTCGGCTTCGCTCATGCCTACGCTCGCTAGTGGTGGATTGAGGAAGATCGTGTGTGGTACGGCCACCCGGTCAGTGGTGGTGCGCTTTCCTTCGCCGAGCAGCTCATCGGCTAGAATTCTGTGGTCATCGAAAGAAATGTAGGTGAACTGTGGCCCCCCGTTCACATCGCCCACGGCATACACTCCCGCAACGTTAGTGCGTAGATGTTCGTCTACCTGAATAAAGCCGCGCTCGGTGACGGCGATACCTGCGGCATCAAGGCCAAGCCCAGCAGTGGCAGGAGCGCGGCCAACCGCTACTAATACGGCGTCGGCGTCAATCGTTCCTTGGTCGGTGTGCACCTGCAGTGATCCCTCAGCGCTCTGCGTGATCTCCTGAACTTTCGAGTTCAGCGCGAATTTCACGCCTTGAGCTTCGAGATTAGCGTGTGCCTCACTAGCTATATCAGGTGCAAACATGCGCAGTAGACGTTCGCCCGGATCGATCACTGTTACGTTTGATCCGAAGCCGCTAAACATAGTGGCGAACTCCAGCCCAATCATGCCCCCGCCAATAATGGCCAAACGCTGAGGGAATGGATTGGCATGCTGGATCGTGGTGGAATTGTAGACGCCGGGAAGATCGGCACCTGGAACCTTTAAAGTGGCTGGAACTGTGCCAGTGTTGATAATGATTGTGGGGGCGTGCAGGGTGATTTCTTCATGGGCATCACCCACCGGGGCGCTCTTGCCAGCCGTGGGAGTGATACGCACCTCATGTGCTCCTGTGAAACGTGCCTCGCCGTCGATGAGCAGAGCTTTGCCGTCGAGCATTGAATAGTTTACGGCGTTGAGCTTGGAGATGAAGGCATCACGCTCATTCACAGATTTCATGAAATATTGTGCTGGATCATCGTGCTCGCTACGGCGTTCAGCGAGCGTGATTAGCTTCTTAGTGGGCACGCAGGCAATGTTGATGCAGGTGCCACCATACATCGTGGTAGAGCGCTCCACGAGCGCAACTTTTTTCCCAGCTGCTATCAGTTTGCTGGCGATTGATTTTCCGGCCTTGCCCCAGCCAATGATCAACACATCGAGATTGAGAGAATCCATTTTATTTTATCCTCACTGTAGTGATATTTCCGCGCTCTTGAGCAGGCGCTCGCGTGCAGCTAGCTAGCAGTACGCTGAGCTTCTGCAGCAGTGGTACGTTCATACGCTGAAGGTGTATAACGTGCACGTAACCGCATTAATTCTCTTTCATTGTGTGAGGTGCGCCGCTCGAATGATGGTTTGGGCATGGCTGGGTGTACTTAGTTGCGCTTGGGTTGGGTGTGTGCCGATTGAGTATGGGGGGCATGGCGCTGAAGTTATTTGCGATTTTGTGTGTTGCTCGGCGTGTTGTGGAGGCTGCTGCTTTGCTGTGCAATGGCTCAGGCTACCTATCTGCAATCTCAATGGTCGCTGCGAGTGCTAATAATTAAAGTTAGAGTTTAAAAAACTAATGTAAAACTTTAATTTTGCTATTAGGATATGGGTCAAAGAGGCTAACGGTGTGCTGTGGCGCACGCTGGCAGCCAACGGAATGCAATAGGGGAAAGGCCCACGGCAGAGTGCGGCTTAGCAGGGAGTGGCCGGCGGAGCTCGGGCACACTGCATACGCAGAGTGGTTTGTTGCTCGGCTGCCAGCTTTGTAGCTATCAGCGAGGATTGGAGTATGTGATGCAGAAAGACCCCCAGAACAATATGGAAGAGCGCACAACTTTCAAAGCAGAGCACCCAGCTCTCAAATCGGCTTCCAACGCGGTTTTTGATGTAGCTCCGATCTCGCAGCGGCAGGCTCTCGAAAATCTCAAATGGCGCACGCGCACTGACATCTGGGTGTGTGCAGGATTGGCCGCTTTTCTCGCAATATTGGGAATCGTGCAAGTTACACAGTTTTTCATTGACCCGAGTTCCCGAGGAGATCTTGTGGAAGTTGGCAGCGCGTACCTATTTGGGGCGCTAGCATTGGCCGTTATGTTCGCGCTCTTTCGTGAAGCTGTGCGCACGGGGAAACCTTTTCCACATCAGTGATCCGCAAGCTCCGTGTGATCGGTTTTATTGTGGCAATGGCGTGTGTGATTCCACCCAATCTGAGGCTGCTTGCTGATATGGCTCGTTTTGGTGAAGGAAATGCGCAGTTCCCTCCCATCACGGCAGTGCTTTTGGCTCTTGGAGTGGCTGTGATGATGATCGGTGAAGTGTTTTGCTATGGGCAAGCGCTGCAAGACGACGTTGATTACATCGCGTGAAAGGCTCGAAAGTGATTGTGGTGCATTTAGACCGCGTGATGCTAGATAGGAAACTTTCACTCGGAGAACTCGCAGAGCGAATCGGCATGAGCAGCGTGAATCTCTCCAACCTCAAGACCGGGAAAATGAAAGGTATCCGATTTTCCACGCTAGCTGCACTGTGCCGTGAGCTGGAGTGCCAGCCGGGAGATTTGCTTGGATATGTGCGCGAGGCCGCTGAGTAGGCCACTCAGGAAACTGCGGTGTCTGAAGCCTGGATATCAATGAGTGGTGCTGCAGTGAAGCGGTGCGCTGAAGGGGCACGTTGAAGCTAACTCGCGTGATCAGTCGATATGTGCAGAACTCCGGTGCCGCCTCATATTGATCAGCTTGGGCAAAACGTATGGCGTTAAGCGATGCGCAGCTGCGGTAGCTGCTGTAGTTTGCCCGGGGAAATCGCTGCTAGGCTGGAATCATGATGAAATGCGCTAGCACGGCCGATTCGGCTCTCGTTTTTGCCCAACAATACTGCGATTTTATCGCTGCTTCCCCCACGGCCTATCATGCTGCTGATCAGATCGCTCAAGCGTTGGGGCGCAGCGGGTTTGTGGAGCAGATAGAAGGCGAACCGTGGGCAGGAGAGCGCAAGGGGTATGCTGTACGTGATGGGGCTGTGATAGCTTGGCGAGTACCAGAGCAGATTGATCATGGCGCTGGCGTGCGCATTGTGGGCACCCACACCGATTCGCCGAGCTTCCATCTCAAACCGGTGCCAGATACTGAAAGTTTTGGCTATGAACAGGTAAACGTGGAAGTCTATGGTGGCCCGCTGCTCAATTCATGGCTCAACCGCGATCTTGGGCTTGCGGGCAGAATTGTGCTACTTGACGGTGCAGAGCTCTTAGTGCGCACCGAGGCGGTGATGGTGATCCCCCAAGTGGCACCGCACCTAGACCGCTCTATGAACAAAGAGCTCGCGCTTTCTGCGCAGCATGATTATCACCCAATCTGGAGCGTGAGCGGGGGCAGTATCGTGGATTATCTCGCCCGCACTGCGGCGGTGTCAGCCGAGCGGATCGCAGCGATGGACGTTTTTGCCTACGATGCCCAGCCTCCGCAGATTTTTGGCGGGCGTGCAGGCACAGATTTTATTGCGAGTGGGCGCCAAGATAACCTCTCGAGCGTATTTCCGGCGCTCGCGGCCTTTGTGGGAGCAGAGCCAAGCGGCGATATCCAAGTGTTCGCGGCGCTCAACAATGAAGAAATTGGATCACGTACTTATGCGGGAGCCGCTGGTGGATTCCTCGAGTCGATTTTACGCCGGCTCATTGAGCACACCTGTGGAGCTGGCAATGAAATCTTCGAGCGCGTGATTGCAAATTCGAGTTGTGTGAGCGCAGACGCCGGGCACGCCGTCAATCCTAACCGTGCTGAGCTGCACGATCCGGCTCATCGGCCGTTGCTGGGAGCTGGCCCATTGCTCAAAATTCACGCCAGTGGTGCCTATTCCTCAAATGCGCTCACGCAGGCGCTGCTGATCCGTGCTGCAGCCAGCGCTGATGTGGCGATTCAAGAATTTGTGTCGAATAACGATGTGCCATGCGGCTCCACTATCGGCCCAATCACAGCCACTCGCCTCGGGATTGCCACGGTAGATTGCGGAATCCCGCTGCTCTCTATGCACTCTGTACGAGAACTGTCTGCTCCGAGCGACCTCAAAGATTTTGCCGCGCTACTCGCAGCCTACTGGGAGATGTAAATATCACAGAGGGAGCAAATACTCTCCGCTGGCGCAGCTCTCTCAGGTTTATCACTTGCTCAGTGAGAGGCTTCACTGCACTCCAAAACGGCCAAACGAGTGCGTGGAAAGCCACTGCCATTCAGATATAGGCCGGGCAGCATAGGGGATACGAATATACTGCTACTGAGTGTATTGAGTGGCAGTGAACCCAGCGAAGACGCGAAAAGCCTCAAAACTTCAGGCAACTTGAGCGCGGATTAACGCCGACGCAGAGCCCAGAACGTGACGGCGGCAGCAGCGGCCACATTGAGTGAATCCACGTGATGGAGCATAGGGATTCGCACCACGTAGTCGGCGCTCGCAATTGTGCGGTGGCTCAATCCATCTCCCTCGGTGCCCATAATGATTGCGAGCCGAGAATCGGGGGAACGCACTAATTCAGATTGTTCTAAGCTATCGAGGCTGACGGCGTCTGGTGCCAGCGCGAGCGCAAGCGTGGTGAAACCGAGCTCGTGGAGTACATCGGTGGCGGGCCAGGTGGAGAGACGAGTCCACGGCACCATAAAGACGTTGCCCATAGATACTCGCACTGCTCGTCGATAGAGTGGGTCGGCGCAGCGCGGTGTTACGATCACAGCGTCGATACCAAGAGCTGCAGCCGAGCGGAACGCTGCACCAACGTTTGTGTGATCCACTAAATCTTCGAGTACGCACACACGGTGGGCATTGGCTAACAGCTGTGCGGGGTCTGGCAGAGGCGGGCGTTCCATAGCTGCGAGTGCTCCCCGGTGCACTCGAAATCCGGTGAGCTTCTCGAGATCGGCTTCACTCCCCACATAAATGGGGATAACGCCGTCAATGCCAAAGCCAAGATGTTCATGAAAGAGCGTGTTGAGCTCTGGTAGCCAGCGGCGTTCTGTGAGCACCGAGCGAGGGCGGTGGCCGGCCATCAATGCGCGTTCGATCACGTTGCGGGATTCGGCAAGGTAAATTCCATGCTCGGGTTCGAGCGCGCGGCGCAACGCTACATCTTTCAAACTGGTGTATTCGATAAGCCGCTGATCTGCCAGGCTAGAAATCTCGATGAGCACAGAGATATTGTGCGCTGCTAATTGTGGGCATTTCCAATTTAAATGGCGTAAACATTTCCAATTCGGGGAATCTTCCTCTAACGTGGATAGTAGCTCATTAAAGAGTGTGGCGTTGAGCAGAAGCTAAGCGATGTACGCCTACAGATATTGAGGTGGATAAATGAGTGTGAATCCTGCAGCGAGCGGCCAGCCTCGCCCTAAAAAGAGCAAAGTTCCGATTATTCTTGTGATCGTTGGTGCGGTGATTGGCCTAATTTCATTGGTGGCCATTATCGTCTCTTTCACTGGTGCTGCAGGAGGGATAGCTCACTATGCGCAGCGTATGAATGCCGGCAATGGCAGTGCCACTGTGCGCGTAGATGCCGGGGATAAAGTGGTGGTGTTTGCCGATGCCAATCACGAAATTGATCTTGGCACTTGCCGAATCTCTGGTGTGAGTGGGCCTGATGCCGCGAATCAGATTACGGAATCCGCTGTGCCAGATATCCACTTCAATACTGGTGAAAACGCTTGGGTGGCCGTGGGGGCTTTTGAGACAATTCGGGGCGATACTTATTCTCTGAAATGCGAGGATAAAAACCCGGTGGCTCTCGTGCCTATGCCAGATCCTAAAGAAATGGTAGGGATTGGAGCCGGCTTTGGATTTGGGTTTCTGGGCGGTTTCGTGGGATTCGTGATTTTCCTTGTGGGCGTGATTTGGTTGATCGTTCGCCACGTGCGAGGAAAACAGCGCGCTAGCGCAGCGGCGGCGCAGGGATATGGTGCGTGGCAGCAGGCTGGGCCACAGCAATGGGCCCAGCAGCAGAACGCGCCACAGCAGCCTATGGCGTGGCAACAGTCGGGAGCTCCGCAAGGCCACACTATGCAGCAAGGAGCGTGGCAACAACCAACAGCGAATGCCCAACCGCAGCCGGCTCAGCCAGCTCAATCGGCTCAGCCACAGCAGCCAGCTCGGCAGCCGTGGGCGCCGCCGCAGCCCAGCTCAATGGCTCAGCCAGGCATGGCTGCTCAGCCATACGTTCCGCCCTTTGGGCAGCCAGAGAAGCCCGCGGAGCCAGAACCTCCAGCACAGCCTCAGCAGTAAGAGAAGGGGAAGTGGCGGGTGCCTAGCATGAAATAGCTAGGCACCCGCCACTCCGTACGAGCCTTAAGATCTGCCGTAAAGGCAAATTTTAAGGCAGCTGTGCGCAGCTAGACGCCACTTATTAGCTGCCAAAACCGCTGTTAGCGCTGCTGCTCCAGCCAGATTTGCGCCCCTGCGAGCGCGGCATCGCGGGCAGGGCCAGCTGCTCCAAGCAGTGGGAGCACACCGAGCTTACTCATAGTGTTCACCATTGGTGGCCCTGCATGGCCAGTGATGACGGCATTCACTCCGTGTTCACGCAGGAAGCGTACGATGCGCCCGTGGTGAGTGCCTTCAGGGCCAGTATCGTGCAGAGTATCCCAGTTCACTTCATATTCTTTCCATTCTGAGATAGCGCCATCTGCCACGGTGGCTACGGCCATCGAGTGAGCGCGGCCAAGGCCCGCTCCCACTGAATCTCCAATGACATTGATCGCCACGACCACTGGGGTGGAAGGAGCGGTGCGGGGCGCAGCTGTGCTCTGCGAATCTGATGTGGGGGTATGTTGTTCATTCATAATAGCTATTCTAGGACGGGAATACTCGATGTGCTCGTTGAGGTGCAATGAGCCATGTTAGAAGGCCGATGAGACTTTAGAAAGCTTGGACTAGAGTGCTCAAACATGAGTTTGTTTAACTCAACTATTATTGTGGAATAAAAGCTCAACTATTGCGTTCTATTTAACGGATCGGGAAACCGATGAAGTGCGGTGCTTCGTCTCCCCGAAACTGTGTATGAATGGAGTGATTATCATGGCAATGTTTACAAATGATCCTTTCCGTGGAATTGAACGTATGATGAACCAAGCGATGCGCACTGCTGCCACCGGCTCTGCAATGGGTATGGATCTCTACCGCTCGGGAGATAACTTTGTGGCGAAATTCGATATGCCAGGGGTAGATCCTGAATCTATTGATATCGATGTTGATCAGAACGCGCTCACAGTGCGCGCCTCCCGTAAAGGAGATATGGGAGACGACATCAAATGGCTCTCTCGGGAGCGCTTTGTTGGCACGTTTGCCCGCCAGCTCAGCCTTGGATATGGGCTAGATACCACTAATATCACAGCCGACTATACCGATGGGGTGCTCACCCTCACGATTCCGGTGGCTGAGGAATCGAAGCCGCGTAAAGTGGCTGTTTCGCACGCTGGAGCGCAAAAAGTGATCAATAGTAGCTCTGCTGAAAGCGAATCCCACAGCGATCATTCAGAGCAAAACTGATAGCTCAGAACAAAACTGATCGCAACACACTATTGGTCTTGTTGTAGTTACTGTGCTGCAATGAAGGAGCTCGGCACTTCATACGTGCCGAGCTCCTTTGATCCCAGCACAGGATTCCACGTGATAGCGAGTGGGTTAAAGGCTAGGCGCGTCAGAGGCGCCTTTACAGGGCGCTTCTATCACAGAGAACTAGAGAGCCCAAAGAGCCAGGGGCAGGAAAAGACAGCGAAAGATGTAAAAGACGCGGCTCTAAAAAGATGTAAAAGGCGCGGCTAAATTAGACACGCCCAAGCAGAACAGCCGCCTGAACCCAGAATAACTGCCTAGGCCCCAAATATCCGCCTGAACCCAGAATAGCCGCCCAGGCTCAGATAGCCGCCCAGCCAGGATCTTGCGCGATAGATTTTTCCTACCCCAGATTCCTAAATTCCAAGCACATCAGCCAAAAATGCGAGGGTATCTGCTTTTACGTCGTGGAAGTATGCCTTGGCGTGGCGAGTGCCAGGCACTAAGCGCACCCATACGGGGAGCTGATGAGCGATGAAAGCTTCTTGTATTGCTAGTACTTCACTCACCGGAGTGATCTCGTAATATGAGTTTGTGAACAGCATAGGGCCAGTTTTTCCATTCACGCGGTATACCGGTGAAGAATCGGTGGCCTTGGCTGAATCTCCATTGAAATAGTTCAACAAAAACCACTTGTAGAACTGATCTACTGGCCCGATTGGGCCGGTAGGCCCCATAATTTCTGGGTGCTCTTTCACAACCTCTGCTAGTGGTTTGGCCTCTAGATCGGGGTGCGCGGCCAGCCACACATCATTTTGGAATGTGCCAGAGAGCGACACTCCTGGAATACCAAATCGAATAGCCATTTCAGCGGCTATCGTGCCACCCACCGAATAGCCCACCACAGCCAAGCGGGTTCGATCGAAGGGGTATGTGCTAGCTGTGAACCATTCGATAGCATGCGCAATATCTTCAATGGGCTGCGGGAAATAAGCATCGGGTGTGAGCGAATAGTTTGGAATGAGGGTGAGATATCCTGCTTCGGCGTAGAAAATGCCCAAATCTTCATCGGCTGATTTATCGCCGCCCGCATAGCCTCCTCCGTGAATCACCACCAGCGCCGCTCCGTTTGGCTCACTTGGTTCATAGATATCGGCGGCTAAGCTGCGCTCTGAATCAAACACCACATCTTTTGTTGTGCTCACAGGCATATGAACTCCTCTATTTCCTCGATGTGCCGTTAGCATTTGCCTAAGCAGTGGCCTGCGAAGCAGAACAACTCCTACGCAGATAGGTTATGGTTGCTGCATAAGGCAGTGCAATAGCGCTAGTGTGCAGACGTGATACATGCCGCGAGAGGGATAGTCTCTCCCACAGCGAGAGAAGTGGCTAGAGTGCAGATTCGCGTTCGAAGTGCGCCCCTTGATTTCTGCTGTATCACGTCTATTTTATACCGCACTAGTTCTAGTGAGTTAAGCATGAAAACTAGTGCAGCAGAGTATCACGGCTGTTCCAGGAACAAATTAGCTGCTATAAAATACCAGTTGGTGCATAATCTGCTCAGCACACACACTCAGCACACAATCAACTGGTGAGAGTGGCAAGCCAGGCAGAGAAATCACTCCACACCTGAGCTTTATCCGTTTCATTGAAAATTTCATGTCGATCAGCGGGATAGATATGAGACGTAATCTGCTTGCTGCCTGCATGCTGATATTGCTGCGCAATGGCGCGCACGGCTCGCGCGCCTCCCACAGGATCGAGCTCCCCAGATGCGATATAGAGCGGCAGCTGCGCTGGCACAGCAAAGGCGGCTGGCTCATTCACAGCACGAATTCCGCTCAGTAGATGGAAAAAGAACGCATTGCTCGCCACAAACCCACACAGCGGATCGGCAATATAAGAATCCACATTGCTGCGATCGCGCGAGAGCCAATCGAAGAGAGTGCGGTGTTCAAACGGCTTGTTGTAGGGCCCAAAGGCGAGCGCATTGAGCAACATAGCCTGCTTGCGGGGGCGAATAGTGCTGAGCATACGTGCCAGAGACAGCCCTACGGTGCCTAATGCTCCAGGCCAGATTCCAGTGCCAACAATAGCTGCTCCCGCTAGCCCGGCCGCATAGCGAGTGAGATAACTACGCACTAAAAAGGAGCCCATCGAGTGCCCAAACAGCACATATGGAACGCCGGGATAGCGCTCAGTTGCATAGGTGCGCACCGCGTGCAGATCGTCCACTATGTCATTCCAAGTGACGCCGTTTCCAAAATAGCCGAGGGGGTTGCGGCTATTGGCGCTGAGGCCATGGCCGCGATGGTCAGCTCCAACAACGGTGTAGCCTTGCTGCGTGAGATATTCAGCGAGTGGGGCATAGCGCCCGAGATGTTCCACCATGCCGTGCGCTAGCTGTACGACGGCGAGTGGTACAGGAGCTGAGCCGTCGTCTGCAGGCGCTGGCGTCCACTCGTAGTAACGCAGCGTGGTGGGGTGTGCCCCGGAAATTGTGAGTTCGTTGTGCATTGTTCCTCCCGATGAGCGGCATATTTGAGGCTCTGCAGTGAGCACCGTTGCCTAGCACTACCTCCTACCGCTTGGATAGTTTGCTACTAGATATTTTACGCGCCAATGGCGCTAGCATGTGGAAAAAAAGGGGAGCCATCACTCGGCGCTACATCGCTGTGTGGCGCGGTGTGTATCGAGGGGAGCTGGTGTGCGAGAATGGCGCCATGCGATACGTTTCCACTCGTTCAACTTACGGCGCATCGAGCGCATTTTCAGATATCTTGCTTGAAGGGTTGGCGGCAGATGGAGGGCTCTATGTGCCAGAAGCATATCCCCAGCTCACCGATGCGGCACTCACACAACTGCGCTCTGCGTTTTATGAGCGCGGGTATGCGGGCCTTGCGGCCGAGGTGATGGCGTTTTTTGTGAATGATATCCCGCGCGGAGATTTAGAAGCGCTAGCTGCTCGGGCATACACAGCAGAAAAATTTGGTTCGAGCAGCGTAGTAACGGCCACTCGTGTGGGGGAGAGCTCGCTCTGGATTGGGCACGTATCTAACGGCCCCACAGCTGCGTTCAAAGACATGGCCATGCAGCTGCTCGGTGAGCTCTTTGAATACGAATTAGAGCGCTGCGGTGCCACTCTGAATATCCTGGGAGCCACAAGTGGAGACACCGGATCTGCAGCAGAGTATGCGCTGCGTGGGCGGAACGGGATTGCCGTGTTTATGCTCACGCCAGCCGGGAGAATGACTCCATTCCAGCGCGCACAGATGTTTTCGCTGATGGATCCCAATATTGTGAATGTGGCTGTTGATGGAGTGTTCGACGATTGCCAAGAGATCGTGAAAGCGGTGAACGCCGATGCGGAGTTCAAAATGCGCCACCACATTGGGGCGGTGAATTCGATTAACTGGGCTCGGCTTATGGCACAGGTGGTGTACTACGTGGCGCTGTGGATCCAGCTCACTGAGCGTAACAGCGAGCTAGTGAGCTTCGCGGTGCCGAGCGGTAATTTCGGCAATATCTGTGCGGGGCATATTGCCCGCTCAATGGGGATACCGATCGATAAGCTGATCGTGGCCACCAATGAAAACGATGTGCTCGATCAATTTTTCCGCACGGGGTGCTATCGGGTGCGCGCCGCAAGCGAGGTGGCGAAAACTTCGAGCCCATCAATGGATATTGCAAAAGCCTCAAATTTTGAGCGCTTTGTGTTCGATCTTCTTGGGCGTGACGGCGCTCGGGTGCGCGAGCTCTTTGGGGTAGCACTTGCACGGAACGGAGAGTTTTCACTCGCGGGCACGCCGGAGTTTGCGGCAATTGAGCATGATTATGGATTCATATCTGGGGCCTCAACCCACGCTGATCGGATCGCGCATATCCGAGAACTATGGGAAGAGTATGGGGTTCTGATCGATCCGCACACGGCAGATGGTGTGCACGTGGCAAGCCAGTTTGCTAATTCCGTAGATACCCCGATTGTGGTGCTAGAAACGGCATTGCCAGTGAAGTTTGAACAGACGATCCGTGAAGCTATCGGCTCAGTGCCGCCAACGCCGGCGCTTTTTGCCGGTATTGAGCAGGGGGAACGGCGAGTGCTGGAGCTGCCCAATAGCGTGGCTGCCGTGAAAGAGCTGATTGCGAAGTTCGATGCCGCCACCGAGCGCTAATATGCGCGGCTGCCATAAGCTCCTGCTCTGGTGCTGGCGCTGTGCATACTGATATGGGTGTGGGAGAAATCCTCAGAGGATTTCTCCCACACCCACGCATTATCAGCTATAAAGCTGTCGCTCACTGATGAGCAGCCAGCTCCGAGGGGAGAGGCTGATTCGACTTCTGTTTCACCCAGCGGTAGCTCACCACTACTACAGCGATGAAGAGAATCAAACCGATCACTTTGCCAGCGCTGCCGAAGGAATCTGGTATCACGCCAAGGAAATCAGGATTACCACTCGCGCCGATCAAAGCAGCATTCAAGATACCAAAGAGCGAATCGCCCACAATCAAGCCAGTAGCCAGCAGCACGCCGTAGCGCTTAGAGCGCTCTGGATTAGCCTGTTTAGCTGCCCAGCGATCATAGGCAAAGCCGGTGAATGCGCCGATAGCTACCATCAACGTGGTGGAGATATTCAGATACATACCCATGCCCACAGCGAGAGGAGCTAAATGATACTTGGTGGTTTTGCCGAGAATCTCATCAACGATTACCACAACCACGCCGATAATGGCTCCGATACCGAAGAGGTTCCACTGCATAGAACCGCCGAAGATACCGCTCGAAATAGCCGAGAGCAAAGTAGCTTGTGGAGCCTGGAGGGCGTTTGCCACATCGCCACCAGCTGGGCCAATGAGTTCGCCTTTAACGCTGAGGAAACCGAAGCTATTCATCAAGAGCTGCAGTACTGGTGGGATCACGATTGACCCGAACACCACGCCAATAATCAGAGCCACCTGCTGCTTCCACGGGGTAGCGCCAACCAGTTGGCCAGTCTTGAGATCCTGCAAGTTGTCGTTAGAAATCGTGGCAATGCCAAAGACAATTGCTGTAGTAAACAGCGTATATGCCGTGAGCTCAGTGGGGTGCGTCTGGGCCTCGTTGCCAGTGACGAACAAGATCAACAGTGCTGCAGCCACCACCACGATGATGCCCACACCGGAAATCGGTGAGTTAGAAGCGCCGATCAATCCAGCCATATAGCCGCAGATCGAGGCTACGATCAGGCCGATAAGCAGCACGAAGATAATGCTCAGCATAATGAGTGCGCCGGTGTGGTGTGAAATGGGTGAGCCCTGCAAGAAGAGCCAGAGCAAAATTCCGATCGGAATCATCGAAACAAGCGTGATGAGAGCTACATACTTGAAGGGGATATCCTGCTCGGTGATCGGCAAGGTTTCTCCGGCCTCACGTTTCTTCGATGAAGCGAGAGACTCTTTAATGCCCTTAATGATGGGGCCGATAATCTTGAGAAGCGTCCACACGGCAGCCACTGCCATGGCGCCAGCGCCGATCATACGCACATCGGAGCTGAATACTTTACCAACGATATCTGCGAGATCGCCGCCCTGTGCCATAGCAGGAACTGTGAGCACTGGAAGCAGAATTCCATAGGCGAGCACAAACCCTACAGCCATTGCCAAGCCTACAGCTGGCCCCACCAAATGCCCCACGCCCATCAGAGCGAGAGAGAGTGAGCCACCTACCATCGTGGCGCCAGCGCCCACTCGGAACGGTACTGATATTGAGCCAGCCACAGCTTTCATAGCCGCGAGCAAACCGTATCCGGCAGAGGCGATGCCTCCCCAAATAATGATGAGTAGGCCGCGGTGATTTTCTTCAGCAGATCCATTCGTATCGCCCACCTTGAGCACTTCAGCGGCGGCTACGCCCTCCGGGTATGGAAGATCAGAACCAGTCACCAGTGCGCGGCGTAGTGGGATTGAATAGGTGACGCCGAGAATGCCACCTACGAGCGTGACGGCGGTGGTCTCCCAGAATGGGAAGCCACTCCAATAGCCCACCATCACCAAACCTGGTAATACGAAAATGATTGCCGAGAGCGTGCCAGCTGCAGAAGCAATCGTCTGCACAATGTTGTTTTCCACCACAGTGTGGTCTGCAAACTTGCGCAAAGCAGCCATAGAGATCACAGCTGCTGGAATAGAGGTAGCAAACGTGAGGCCCACCTTCAGGCCAAGATATGCATTAGCTGCAGTGAATACTAAGGTGATTAAGCCACCGATGATCACTGCTCGAATCGTCAATTCCTTAACGGAACTGCGAGGTTTCGTTTGTTGCGTCATACGTTTTGTTCTTTCCAGTGAATGCGGTACAGCAGTGAAATCTTTCATCTCAACGCAGAAAACCGCTAACGAACGGCACTATTATGCCTCTCAGGCGAGGAAACTTTGAAATTTTGCAGCGCTAAAATCAGAAATAAGGCCCTCTAAAGGCTGCTTGTTTTCCCTCAAACTACACGTCAGACGCTGGGAAAAGTGCGTGGGCAAGCCGCTGATTGAAAAGGTGGGATCGGTGAGAATCTCAGCTATCTGCACTGCGCGTGGATAACTCAGCTCACCGATCCCACTTGTTAGCTGCCGCCACTACAGCGGCAATTTGGTATCACTCCACCCAGTCAAGCGTGCGATCCACGGCCTTCCTCCATTGGTGAATTTGGTGATCGCGTTGAGCGTCGTCCATTGCGGGCTCCCATCGCCGTGCTTCTTGCCAGTTGGCGATTACATCTGCTTCTCCGCTCCAGAATCCCACCGCAATTCCAGCCGCATATGCGGCTCCCAAAGCCGTTGTTTCAGCCACTTTAGGGAGCACAACGGTGGTATCCAAAATGTCACTCTGGAATTGCATCAACAAATTGTTCGCCGTCATGCCGCCATCTACGCGAAGCTCGCCAAGTTTCACGCCGGAATCCGCTTCCATCGCGTCGAGAACTTCGCGCGTTTGGAATGCGGTGGCTTCCAGAGCGGCGCGGGCGATATGTGCTTTCGTATTGTAGCGGGTCATACCCACGATCACGCCGCGGGCATCGCCGCGCCAGTAGGGAGCAAAGAGCCCTGAGAACGCTGGCACAAAATACACTCCGCCGTTGTCGGCTACCGATCTGGCAAGTGCCTCGACTTCTCCAGAGCTCTTGATGATCTGCAGGTTGTCGCGTAGCCACTGAATGAGAGATCCGGTGACGGCGATAGATCCTTCTAGTGCGTAAACAGGCTTGCGATCTCCAATCTGATAGCAGACTGTGGTGATGAGGCCATTATTGGAGAACTGCGGCTCTTCCCCGGTGTTCATAAGCATGAAGCAGCCAGTTCCATAAGTGTTTTTCGCCATACCAGGATCAAAGCATGCCTGGCCAAACGTGGCTGCTTGCTGATCGCCGAGATCTCCGGCCACCGGCACACCAGGTAGCAAGCCGCTCTGGCGCCCATATCCGTACACCTCCGCTGAACTCTTGATCTCAGGAAGCATACTCATGGGGATTCCTGCAATTTCGCAAATATCTTCGCGCCAGCTGAGAGTGCGCAAATCCATCAGCATTGTGCGAGAAGCGTTCGTCACATCTGTCACATGGATACCGCCATTAGGGCCACCAGTGAGATTCCAAATCACCCAGGTGTCTGGATTGCCGAAGAGAAGATCACCCGCTTCAGCTTTCTCCCGGGCCCCTGGCACATTTTCCAAAATCCACATGAGCTTCGTGATTGAGGCATAGGTAGAGAGAGTTTCGCCCACAATAAAGCGGAAGCGATCTTCCCCACCGTCACGAGCCAAACGATCTACGATATCCTGCGAGCGGGTATCCTGCCAGACGATTGCGTTGTAAATTGGTTTGCCAGTGAGCCGATCCCATACGATCGTGGTTTCGCGCTGATTCGTGATTCCAACAGCAACAATCTCGTGATGGTTGGTTTCTGCTGTGGAGAGCGCTTCGCCAACCACTTTTCGGGTGTTCTCCCAGATTTCAGAAGGGTCATGCTCCACCCAACCGGCATGTGGGAAGATCTGCTGATGCTCAAGCTGCCCCACAGATACAATCTCTCCAGCGTGATTGAAGAGAATAGCACGGGTGGAGGTGGTGCCTTGGTCGATAGCCAACACGTATTTCTTTTCTAACATTATTAAATCCTTTTGCACGTCGTTGTGAACATTAGATATCTGAATAGTATGTGCTTTAGCTGGCGAGCACTCCGAAAGCGGGGCCAAAAATAGCTCCCGCGAGCACTCCGCCAACGATCGGGCCTACGATAGGCACCCATGCATAGCCCCAATCGGAGCCGCCCTTGCCTTTGATGGGGAGTATAGCGTGAGCAATGCGCGGGCCAAGATCACGAACTGGGTTGATTGCATATCCTGTGGGGCCGCCGAGTGATGCGCCGATAGAGACGATCACCAGAGCAACTCCGAGAGGCCCGAGGCCAGATTGGGTATAGCCAGAGAGCATCACCCATGCAACGAGCACAAATGTGGCGATCGCTTCGGTAAGCACATTCCAGCCATAAGAGCGGATAGCTGGGCTCGTGGCGAAAGTGCCGAGCTTATCAGCTGGCCCTTCATGCTCGTCATAGAGTTGCTTAAACGCTAGCCACGCTGCGATTGCCCCCACGATGGCGCCGAGGAGCTGAGCCACAATATAAGTGGTTGTGGTGGCAGCGGTGATCGGGATACCCGGCATAAATTCAGATTTCCCGGATACTACGAATCCCAGTGTGACGGCGGGATTGAGATGAGCTCCGGTGGCGTAGGCCACGTAGACGCCCACGAATACGGCGAGCCCCCACCCGAAGTTGATCAGGAGCCAGCCGCCGCCCACTGCTTTAGATTTGCGCAGCGTGACGTTTGCGCAAACGCCCACGCCGAGGAGGAGCAAAAAAGCTGTTCCAATAAACTCGGAGAGGAAAATTTGAGGAAGAGACATATGTCCCCTTTCTAAAAAGGGATACACATCGTTGTGCATCCATATTAATTTTTTGGGCTTATGCTGCTAGGGAATGGGGGATTCGCACGGTGTACTCGGGCACGCCAGTCGTTTTGGCTGGTTGTGCCTTGCTGGTGGGGGATTCGCACGGTGTACTCGGGCACGCCTGTAAAACGCTCCTGTGCTTTTTGCGCGCGTCTAAGCCTTTTGCGCACAGCGCGAACCACATTTCGCAGCTGCATATAGCCTCGGAGTGTGGTGAAACTACTCCGACGATTGAGAATATTTAGAGTTTTCTAGCTAGAAAGCTAGTGTGTATGATGAGCTATTTCCGCCTATGATGTTCTCCTTTTTCAGGAAGTTCGTTCCACGCTATACCGCGCAACTCACCAGTGCCGGCGAGCCCGAGTGCATGGTGAATGAGTTGTACTGGGTGAATCACCTCAGCGCCAGCGCCTTTGCGAATTTGCCAGCGGCAGGTTTCCGTTTCACAGGCAGCGAGCTGCGGATTTGTGCGGCGAACCATCTCAAAGAGTGGTGCGCCAACCTGCTGAGCTACTTCGTATTTTTCTTTTTTCAGCCCATAAGTGCCAGCGATCCCGCAGCATGCTTGTTCGGATTCCACCACTTTCACGCCTGGAATCATTTCCATCATGCGAATGGCAGGCTTGCCGATTCCCTGGGATTTCACCTGGCAAGGTTGGTGGTAGGGGATTGTGAGATCGCGCCGCTGCAGATCACTAATGGGGAAATTTCCGCTATCCATCAGCTCTAGCAAGAACTCTGACGTCTCTACCATGCGGGAGCCCACATCGATGAGTTCTGGATCGTTGATGCCCATAATCTCATGTGCTTCGTGGCGGAGCATTCCCGCGCAAGAGCCACTGGAGCTCACAATAGTGAGTTCTTTTCCTGCAGCCCGCAGCTGGTTGCAGAGCTCGCGCACTTTGCGGGTGGCCTGTTTGAACAGTCCGTTCGACTGCTGAGCAAGGCCACAGCAGCCCTGCTGCGGTACGATTACCTCGTATCCGAGATATTCAAGCACCTCTACTGTGGCAATAGAGGTGGCTACTTCAAAATAGCCGCCTGCACAGCCGTGGAAAAACACCAGTGGGCCGCGTTCGCCTGCTGTGGAGCCAGCACGCACGTGTTTTCCAGCCACTCCAAGCTGCTGATGTTTCTTCCACCAGGCAGGGAAAGAATACTTTTGCACAGTGGGCATAGGAGCATCTTTGTGCACGCCCACCACTGCTTGCACGGCGGCGCGAATCGGCTTTGCCGAGAGCGCGGCATTAGCGATAGGGGCAAATGGGGTGAGCAGTTTCCCCTCGAGCTCGGTTTGAGTGATGAGCCGATCTCGCAATGGCATGTGCTCGGCTTTCATCACGGCTCGCGCCTGGGCATTAATTTCAGCGATTTTGACACCCTGGGGGCAGGTGGTGGTGCAGATTGAGCAACCCGAGCAATAATCGAGCGAATGATCTACAGAAGCTCCGTGGCGAAATCGCTCTGCCTGGGGGCCCACATATTTCGGCCCTGAGAAAAGCGGAGTTACTCTCATCACTGGGCATTGGCTCTCACAAATCGTGCACTTCACGCACGAATCTAGAGAAGCTCGTGCGAGTGATGCTTTGGCGAAATCAATTGCCTGAGGTGCTTTAGATTGAACAGCCATCAGTGGTTCTCCTTCGTGCTAGCCGCTGGCTGCTGCGCTGAGGTGCTTTGGCGGGCGGCGATAAAAGAATCGAGTGCCTCCACAGCGGCGGCGGCACTTCCGAGCGCAATTCCCTCACCAGAGCCTTCATTCCAGGGCAACGCACCGCCGATAATGGAGCCAGCGCAGTAGAGATTGGAGAAAATGGGTGCTCCTGGAACGCCGTCAGCAGTATTCCCGAGTGGTCGCATCGCACTATCCACGCGCACGCCGGAGCCAAAGATTTCTCCCTCGGGGCTCCATACCGGTATGTCGCACAGAAGCTCTCGAATAGTGCCAAATGAATCGCGTTCCAGCGCTCCAGCATCAAAGCTGCCACCGGCGTAGATGACGGCGTCTACTGGCAGTTGTTTCACCGCTCCGGCCACGCGAACGGCCACTGCCGTCACCAGCTGTGGGGTGGCCTCGTCCGTGGCTGGTGCACCTTGCGTATGTGCGGCGGGAGAGCTATCAGTTGTGACCCCCACAGCTCCGGCGTTGAGCATAATATCTACCCGCATCTCGCGGCAGGCATGTACGAGGAAATCGTTGATCCTCCGGCCCGGCACTGATGGCGGGGGCAGTGGAATTTCTCCCACGGGAGTGCCGAGCTGTTCCCTGAGCGCTGTGAAAGTATCTGGTTTGAGCCCGAGCACGCCGGGCAGCAACACGGTTTCTCCCTCATGGGCCAGGCCTTTTAGCTGATCGAGCAGGGCGTCAAAATCGGCGGTGCCCCACTCTTTATCTAGGCAGCGAGCGATTGTGGTGCCAGTGGTGTCTGTTTCGGCATGGCGCAGCGGCAATTTAATATGTGCTGCCCGAGCATGCACCTGCACATATGGCGATGCATTGAGATTATCTGCCACGAGCTGTGGATAGAAATCTTTGAGATTGTCGATTCCAACCACGAGATAGCGCTTTCCATTGGCAAGCACGCTCGCCGTCATCGATGTGGGCACGCATGCTGAGGGTTGCACTGCTCCGATTGCAGTGGGAAGTAGCTTGTTGGCCAGAGCAGTTCGCTCTTCCCGCTCGGCTACAACTGTTAGCTCCTGCGGCGAGAAGAAGGGGAGTTTGTGCACCAGCCACTGCACACCTGCGAGCACGTGATGAGCTCCAATGTGCGCATAAGGGTGGTCTGGGTGAGTGTTCACAAATTCCGTGAATGCCGGCAAGATTTCTGTGGCAGGGGCACGAGTTGGCAGGTGCTCACGTTGTGTATTCCACCCGAGCACATCAACTGTGCCTTTGCTGAGCAGTAATCCTCCCCAGCCGTAAGTGACGATACGTACCTGATGTCCCCGTTCGGCGAGCATCAATGCACTGGTGAGCCCGGCAAGGCCAGCTCCAATCACCACGATTCTGCTCATTGGTGCAGCTCCTTCCACTCGGCGGCGTTGGCATCTAAAGCTGGCGGCGCCGAGTGAGTGCCGTGCAGCAGAGCGAGATCGCCGGTTGCCGCGATTGCTTCTTGGCTCGGTTGCGGTAGCTGATCTATGCCGAGCGTGCAGTGAGTAACCCACTGATTGAGTGCGGTTTCGCGCAGTTGCTGAGTGAACAGCAACGGAGCAATTCCGTGGAATCTGTTGTGCATAAAGAGCCGGAGTTGGGCGTTTGTGAGAGCCACAGCGGCGTTGGCGTCAGAGGCGGCAGGGCGTGCCGGTGAATCTGCAGCCGTGCCGGAGTTCTCTGCCACGGCTGCACTCGTGTCACAAGCCGTCTCGAGGTGAGCCGCTTCGTGGTGAGAATCAGGCTCAGTTGCTGCGCAGCTCGTTTGCAGCTGCTGGGAGCGCCAGGTGTGAACCACTCCAGCGAGCCGTGCCCCGCAGAATGTGCCCTGGCATGGCCCCATGCCAATGCGCAGTTGGCGGCGCAGATCATCGAAATTGGCAGTGGGCTGTTCGGTGAGAGCCTGCTCAATCATCGAGCGGGTGACGAGCTCGCATTCACAGATAATCTGCTCACTGCCGCGCACGTGCTCGGCATGATTGAGACGATCTGTGATGGTGTGATTATGCGCGCTAGCTCCGGGAGTGTTTTCATCTGCTGTGCGGCAGGGGCGGTCTTCACCCAGCTGCTCACAGAGGGTATCAACCACGTTTTTAGCCATGAGCCGATAGGTGGTGAGTTTGCCGCCAGCGATCGAGAAAAAGCCAGATATGCCGTCGCGTTCTTGATGATCGATAATACTCATGCCACGGCTCATATGCCGAGTGTCGGATTTAGATACTCGGCGGTCGCGTACGAGTGGCCGCGCTCCGGCCCACACGTGCACAGCGCGTGCCGCGCGGAATCCAGGGATAAGTGCCTCTCCAGAATCGAGCATGTGCTGCACTTCTTCAGGCTTGATCTCCAAGAAATCTGGATCTGCTGCCTCTTGATCTGTGGTGCCGATAATGCACACCGTGTGATCGGGCACCAGGATGTCGCCATCGGCGGGGTAGACGCAGCGGTTGATCACGGTATTCACTAGGCGGTGGTTCATCGCCACCATGATTCCGCGCCCTGGCACCACATCTACATCGTAGGCTCCTGCGAGAGCGGCAATTTGGCCCGCCCACGGCCCGCCGGCATTGATGACGGCGCGGCAGCTCACGTGCACAGTTTCGCCAGTTTTCTCGTTGGTGGCGCTCACTGCGGTGACGCCATGTGCATCTGTATGAATAGCAGTGACGCGATGATATGTGAGCACCTGCGCGCCGTATTCTTTAGCGGAGGCTACCGTGCCCCACACCATTCGCCACCCGTCTACCACGGCGTCGCGCACCTCAAAAGCGCGCTTGATTCCTGGGTTGAGGCGCGGTTCGCGGCGCAGTGCCTCTGCCAGTGAGATCTCAGCGGCGGGCACGTGCGTAGCGGCGGCGGCGGCGAGGAATTTATCGGCGTGATCTTCCTCATCGAAAGGCGTCACCACAAACAGCCCGCCGGTTTCTTCAACGGCATCGGAGTGGATTCGGCGCACGATTTCATTTTCTTGGGCACATTCGGTGGCGGATTCTGGATCGGAGACCACGTATCGGCCGCCAGAGTGGAGGAGCCCGTGGAAACGCCCCGTGGTGCCTTGGGCAAGATCTGCTCGTTCGAGGAGAATAGCATTGAATCCGCGCATCGCTAGATCGCGCAGCACGCCGGTGCCGGTGGCTCCTCCGCCTATCACTACGACGTCTGTTTCTAATGAGATCATGCTTGCCTGCTTTGCTGAGTTATATCGATGTGATTCGCCATCGGCGGTGCAGCTTCTTTGCCGGTGCCGGTGGCACATAGATGTTCGCGCGGGTGCGGTATCACTCTGCTTGAAATCCTTTCGGAAAGAAACGGTAGCGCTTTCTGCAGAAGCGGGTGGCAAACATCGAGAGGAAAAGTAGATTTTAAGAAACCGTGCACGATTGCTTTGGGGTTTTGAACAAACGTGCATATCCTGGAGTAGTTGGTGCGGCGAGGCAGTTGGGGTGTGCGCTGAACGCAGGCTCCGAACACTGTATACAGCCAGCGGCTGCTATACGCCGTTGCATAGCGCGGCAGCTGGGCATAGGGCCGTGCTGTGTGAACAGAAAGGGCAGAGTATGGCTCAAGAAACCGACTTTTTGTACGACATATCTGTGATGCATTACATCGAGGGTCTCACGATGGAAGCGATTGCACGCAAAGTTGGAGTGTCTCGCTCTACGGTGTCTCGTTCCCTTAAAGAGGCGCGCGAGCATGGGTATGTGCATATCACAGTGCGCTCCATCGATGCGCAGTCTTCAGAACTTGTGCAGTGGTGTGCGGCTACATTTGGCATAACAGCCACAATCGTGCCTGTGGCATTCGACGTCAGTGAAGTGCGGCGGCTCGATATCGTCACGGCGATGGCGGCGTCGCTCTTTACTGAAATGGTGCACCCTGGTGATGTGATCGGTGTGGCGTGGGGAAATACAATATCGAAACTCTCTGAGCATTTGCAGCCGCGGGCAGTAGATGGTGTGACGGTGGTGCAGCTCAACGGGGCTGCGAGCGTACCTGGCCAGGGCGTTCCGTATGCCGGTGCGCTCATTCAATCAATCGCAGCAGCTTTTGGTGCCCAGATGGTTACCTTCCCGGTGCCGGCCTTCTTCGATCATGCACAGACGCGAGAAGTGCTGTGGGAAGAGACGTCCGTGCGCTCAATTCGGGAGCTGCAGCTGCGGGCCAGTATTGCGATATTCGGGGTGGGCTCACTCAGCTCGGCGATTCCTTCGATGGTGTACTCGGGCGGTTATCTGAAACCAGGCGATATGGAAACGATCCGCCAAGAGGGTGTGGTGGGCGATGTGTGCACAGTGCTGCTACGAGGAGATGGCACGTGGAGAGACCTGGCTCTCAACGATCGTGCTTCGGGGCCGACCCCCGATATGCTGCGGAAAATCCCTAATCGTGTGGCCGTGGTGGCTGGAGCGGGGAGGGTGCCGGCTTTGCTGGCAGCGCTGCGCGCTGGGGTGATCACTCATCTAGTGATCGACCGCGATACGGCGATTCGGCTCCAGCAGCTTGTGAGCCGGCACTGATTAAGTGCTGGCCTGTGTGCATCGGCATTAGGACGGCTCTCAGCGGCGATAATGTGGCGGGCCAGGCTCATGATAGGCAGCCAGCGGAGAATCGTCGTCACCTTTGGTGCGCTGCTAGCAAAGCTTCTGATACGCCGCTGGCGTAAAGCTACGGCTCTGGCGTAAGGCTACGGCGCTCAGCGGCGTGCTAACGGAATGTAGCGAGTGGCAAAGGTGCGCAGCGAAGCTACGTCTAGTGTGCGCCGTTTTGCCACAGCTGCTACTGCAGAGAAAAGCGATGCCAGGAACCAGAAAATGAGAATCCAGACAGCCACTGAGCTAGATCCGATCCCGGTGATCGCACTCATGAGCGCATCTTGGGCCTGTGGCATCGGGAGGAAAGAATGCAGCGCATTCACTAATGCTGAATCAGAGGCAGCTGGGAGCAGCCCGTTGAGTGCCACGATTTGCAGACCCAAGAATATGAGCGAGAGGATCGATCCACCTTTCATACCCAGTGTTGCAGTGAAAGCCACATGCAGAGCCATCATAGTAAATGATGTAAAAAGCAGCAGCGCAATGAGCGAGAAGAGGTGTTCGATGGGTACTTTGCTCACGGCGAGCCCAATGAGCACTAAGAGGCTCTGCGCAGCTCCGATTCCAATTGCCGAGATAAGCGAACGCACGGTGAGCGCCAATGGAGTGAGTGGCTCATTGAGTTTTTTGCTGGCCATTGAGCTGCGATAGATAATCGTGCCTAAAGCGCCGAGCCAGAGTGCGAGCGCTGCGAGGCCAGGGGTGAGCGCGGAACGTGGATCAACGAGTGCCCCTGGGGCGGCAATGCGCACTGGGGCGCCGAGAGCGCTGGCAGTGTGCTCAGCTTCGGCGCGAGTGTAGCTCGGAATCTGATCTGCCGCTTTAGTGAGCTGCTTGGCCAATGTGCGTGAACCGTCGGTGAGCTGGTTTTGGCCACTGGCTAGTGCCTGTGCGCCGTCAGCCAGCTGTGCGGTGCCATCAGCCGTTTGAGCGGCTCCGTCAGCCAGCTGTGCGGCTCCGTCAGCCAGCTGCGGAGTGCCACTCGCTAAGCGGTTTGCGCCGTCAGCCAGCTGCTGGGCTCCCGCCGTGAGCTGTGGACCATTGCGCTTCAATTGCTGCAACCCATCAGCTAATTGCCCAGTGCCATCGGCGAGCTGTGTGGCTCCTTTCGTGAAAGCAGCCCCCTGCGTGCCGAGCATCTGGGAGTTAATCTGCTCGGCAAGTGTGCCCAGTCCATCGGCTAGTGAGCGTGCTCCCTCTGCCAATTGATCTGCTGGATTAGTAATTTTTGTGAGCTCTTCGAGAGTGATTTCACCCCGGGCGGCAGCGTCAGCGGCTTTCTGAAGCTGCTCTGCAAGAGTGGCGAGCCCCTGCGCTGTTTGGGCGGTGCCGGTGGCGGCCTGTGTGCAGGCAGTTTGATTTCCGGCACTGCACTGATCAATAAGATTGGTGAGTTTGCTGAAGCCATCGGAGAGCAGCTGGGCGCTGTGTGATGCCCCGGTAAGCCCTCCGGGAAGCTGTTTCACGAGTTCATCGGCCACAGTGTGAATGCCAGTAGCCACTTTCGTGAGTGCGTCAGCGAGCTGCTGGGCTCCGCCGAGCATTGATGTGCTCTGGCCCGGCTGCGGAGTGGTAATGCCATCGTAAATGCGTTGCACCCCGCCCACATAACCCTGAACTCCCTGCGAGAGCTCGCGAGCACCACTCGCGAGAGGAACTGCGCCATCGGCGGCGCGATTGACGCCCGCCATATATCGATTGAGCCCTTGCGCGAGCCCCGCAGCTCCAGATGCAAGTGGCTGTGCTCCAGTGTTGAGCTGCGTAACGCCGGAAGCTAGCTGTTGTGCACCACTGGATAGTTGAGTAGTTCCATCGGCAAGCGCTGCAGATCCCGCCGCGAGTGAGGTGGCTCCATCAGCTGCTTGAGCGACGCCATCTGCGAGTTGGGTGGCGCCACTTGCTGCCTGCGAAAAACCGCTTTTAATCTTGCTCGTGGCTGCCAGTGATTCGGTGATATAAGACACAGTGAACGACGTGCTCAGATCTTTGCCGGCAGCGTTCACAATTTCGCGGGAAATATCTGCGAGCAGCGCAGAGCGGCCGTTGGTGCGCACAGTGATGACGCCCGGATCCGTGGCCGTATTCTGGAGCACTGCCGCCACGGCGGCTGAGAAGTTGTGAGGGATTTCCACCACTGCTTCATAGGTGCCATCGCGCAACCCTTTACTCGCTGAGGTGGCACTCACCACTGCCCATTGAAAATGCGAGCTGTGCTGCGGGTTGGTGAGCGTGGCAATCATCTGGCGCCCCGCGGGCAAAATTTGGCCTGTGGAAAGTGTGACGGGCGCATCAGAGTTCACGATTGCTGCGTGCGGAGAGCCGTAGTTGGCCAGTTGGTCAGTGTTTGCTCCGAGCAGTGCAATAAAAAGAAAAACCGGGAGTGCTATCACCACACTCAGCATTAGCCGGTGGTGCTTGCGCCGTCTCATTTATCGCTCCTTTCCCGAGGGGCAGGTGCATGGAATGAAGGGGTATGTGCGGCCACAGCCCGGCGAATCCGGTGGCCTGTGGAGTGCGGCTGCTGGGTAGGGAGTGTGCTAGCAGTCTCAGGCACATCGACGATGGCCGCAATGCTTTGTGCCTGTGCCTCGCCGTCAATAGCGATTGCGCGCACAGAAGTGGGGAGCTCTAGTTCAGGAGCCACAATTGCCAGCACAGTGAGCCGCCGTGAATGAGCGCGTAGCAGGAATTCCCAATCCTGTGGGCCGGGATCTACACAGAGCACGAGTTTGGTGGCCGGAGGAATGAGAGTGGTATCGGGGGCGCGCAACAGATAACTCGAAGCTTGAATTGCGGAGATCCCATCGGGCATGGTGTGCCCAGAAATTACGGCGATGCCATCGTTGGCGTGAATTCGCCCAGCGAGCAGTGCAGCGAGAGCTGAGCGGGCCAGTGCAGTCTGCAATCGCACCACAGCAAACTGGTGCGGGCGCACCACGAGTGACAGGTGCGAGAAAGCTAGCTCATGAGCATCATGTACGGCCACGTCTGAGAGGCGTACAGCTGCCTCACCGTGGTTCGCCACCCAATCGGAATGTTCTAGTGCGCGAGCTAGCCCCTCGCCCTCCACATCTACCACAGGCAAGCGTCTATCCAGCCACGCTGGTAGCCACCAGGCGTGTTTGCCGAGCAGAGCCATCACCGCTGGAATAAACGTCATGCGCACTAAGAATGCATCGGCAAAAATTCCCACTGTGAGCGCCACAGCAATTGGTTTGATGTACTTATTCCCATCGGGGATAAAGAAAGCGAACACAGAGGTCATAATCAGTGCTGCGGCGCTCACCACTTTAGCGGATCCAATGAATCCCTCTCGAACGGCTCGCTGGGCGTTGCCCGTGTGAATCCATACTTCACGCATTCGCGAAACGAGAAACACTTCATAATCCATGGCGAGGCCGAAGAGAATTCCCATCACAATCACTGGCAGGAATGAGATCACCGATCCCACTTTGGTGACATTAAAGAAATCAGCGAGCCAACCCCACCCGAAAATTGCTCCCACGGCTCCTAGCCCAGAGCCTAGTGAGAGGATATAGCCTATTGTGGCAGTGATGGGCACAGCAATGGAGCGGAACACCAGCATGAGGAGCACAATCGAGAGGCCCACAACCACAATTCCGAAAGGGAGTAGAGCGGAATTGAGCACACTCGCAATATCGACAGCCACTGCTGTGATTCCAGTGACCATCACATTGGAAATGCCATAGCGGTGTTCGAGCGCGGGGGCATTAGCACGAATCTCATGCACAATGCGCATCGTGGCTGGATTAGCTTGGCCAGTGGCGGGGATTAATTCGATGAAGGCGAGCGAAGCATCACCGTTCGGTGTGCCGAGAGCCACTTTTTCCACGCCGTCTATTGAAGCTAAATCTTTGGAGAGGTTGTTCACCAAACCGAGTGGATCTGTGCTCTGCACGATGTCTGCGATCACGATAATAGGGGAGTTGTATCCCTCGCCGAACGCTCGAGAAATTTCATCGTACGTCTCTCGCATCTGGGTGCCAGGCCGCTCATATCCGTTATCCACTAGCGAGAGGGAGAGGCCCGCGAGCGGCACAGCGCCCGCACCGAGCACCGCTATCACTAAGACGGCGAAGAGTGCGGGTTTGCGCATGATCAGGCCAATCCAGCCAGCGCCTAGCCGAGAGTGCGCAGGCGAAGTGACCGAAGCCTTTTTCGGCGCGAACCGCTTGCCGAGCAGCCCCAAAAAAGCGGGAATCGCCGTCAGCGCCACGAGCACAGCTATTGCCACCATACCTGCGGCAGACACTCCCATCGCAGTGAGAAAGGGGATCCGGCACACGGCTAAACCGCACAGTGCGATCATCACGGTCACTCCGGCAAACACCACTGCGGAGCCGGCAGTGGCCACAGCTCTGCCAGCTGCCTCAATCGGGGAAATGCCGTGCATAAGATACTCTCGGGCGCGGCTCATAATGAAGAGGGCATAGTCAATTCCCACTGCTAGCCCAATCATGACGGCGAGTACGGGAGTGATAGCGTTGATAGTGGTGAAGTTGGCCGCCACGAGAATGCCGAGCATTCCCACGCCCACGCCCACAACGGCGGAGATTATAGGGGTGCCGGCTGCGAGTAAGCTCCCGAAAGTGGCGAACAAAACGAGTGCTGCCACCAGCACCCCGATAGCTTCCGTAATTGAGAGCTCCACGCCAGCCGTTTGCCCGATATTACCGCCGAGTAACACAGATAATTGGGGGTGCTCTGCCTCGAGCTGTTGGGCATATTGGGCTAATTGGGCTTTCACCACGCTCGCTTTGCCGTCGGCATTTGCCGAGTAGGCTGCCACGGTGGAATCCGTTTGCACTTGTACAAGCGCGTGTTTGCCGTCTTGAGAGATAGTGCGCGTGCGTTCGGCAAACGGGTCGGTGGCCATGGAGATACCTGAAATTTTGCTGGTATCGCGCACAAACTTTTCAATTGCAGGCTGATAGCTGCTGATGTTTCCGTGCCGCGCAGAGATGAGCACCGGCTCAGATACCCCGCTTGCTTGGGGTAAGCGCTCGCGCAGTATAGAGATCCCCGTGATCGATTCAGTGGCAGAGATGTCAAAAGAGTTAGAAAGTTGCATTCCCACTGAATGAGCTCCGGCGCCGAGGGCCGCCAGCAGAAGCAACCATGCGATGAGCACTCTCCTAGAATGGCTCGCACACCAGCGGCCAAGTTTGAGAAGAAACGCGCTCATCGCACTCCTTTCCTACCATGGGTTCATTTTAGCGGAAAAACCTTAAGAGCCACTGGGAAAGCGCCTCACTGCTTCTAAAAGCAGCGCCCGAGAGCAAAAACTAGTAGCTTGAAAGCGCCAAACACAGCCTGAAATTTCTCAAGCCTGAAATTTCTCAGCGCAGCCCATGCCGCAAGGCACAAGCATAGTAGGCACCGATCTGTGTGCTGCCCACACTATGCCTAATGCGAATTGGTACTACGCGAAATTAATTGGCGCTAGGCGAAGCTGTGAATAAAGAGCCCGGAAGCTAACTTTGGCTCAAACCACGTGCTCTTAGGGGGCATGATTGCTGCGGCGTCACTCACGGCCATCACATCGGCCACAGATGTGGGAAACAAACTGAACGCCACCCCGGTATCTCCAGCTTCGCGCTCTAGCTTTTCGATTCCTGCAGCTCCTCCCACGAAGCTAATGCGCTTATCAGTGCGTAAATCGTGGATTCCAAGAATTGGCTGGAGTACGGCGTTTGTGAGAATTGAGGTGTCGAGATCGGCAATCACATCTCCAGAGAGTGGTCTTGTGTAGCGTGCTCGATACCAGCGCCCGCCCACAAATACTCCAAAGTGCCCGCGCTGCTGCGGCTGCGCTGCGCCGGCTGCTGCTGGTTCCACATCAAAATGTGGGGCGAGTGCTGCGAGAAACTCCTCAGGGGTGTGCCCAGCCAGATCCGCCACCACGCGGTTGTATGCAAGCACTTTCAGATCGCTGGCGGGGAAAATCACGGCCATGATAGAAGCCCGCGGATCATCGGCAGCCAGGCCACGCTCTCCGGCCACTTTCACAGCTGACGCAGAGCGGTGGTGCCCATCGGCAATATAGAGAGTTTCCACAGCAGTGAAGGCCTCCACTAATGCGGCGCTGATGTTCTCGCCCAACGGCCACAGCTGGTGGTGTACGCCGTCATCAGAGATGAAATCGTAGTGCGGAGGAGTGGCGGCTATCGCCTGTTGCACCAGCAGATCGATCTGCTGACGGCGGCGGTACATTAAGAACACCGGCTCGGTTTGCGCATTCGTGGCTTCAAAGTGGTGAATTCGGTTGAGCTCTTTGGCCACTAGTGTGCGTTCATGCTGTTTAATCACGCCGGAGCGATAATCAGCCACTCGTACACAGGCCACCACTCCGGTTTGCACATGGGCAAATCCCTCTTGGCGGTAGGCGTAGAGCTGCGGTGCAGGATCTTGGATCAGCACACCAGAGCTCTTGAATTTGTCTAACGTGGTGCGCGCGAGCTGGTGAGCTTGTTCGGCATCTTCGGTGACGCTGGCTGGAAGCTCCGCCTCGGGCCGGATCACTGTGAGAAAGCGGTGCGTGGGAGCTAGCTTCGCAGCTTCAGCTCGAGAGAGCACATCGTAGGGTGGGCATGCAAACGTGGCGGCTTCAGCAGCTGCAGGGCGCCATGCGGCGAAGGGGATAATCTGCACCATAACGATCCTTTTCGTGGTAGCGGGTGGGTGAAGCTGTGCAATTTCTTCTATTCTACCGAGGGAGGGTGGGTGAGGGCCTCACGGAGCGCTCTTTGGAATATGCGCTTGGGGGGGAGGCGTTGTGCTTGTCCGGGCTGTGCATATTGCGAGAAATTGTGTGCGCTTTTGAAAATTCGTGGTTCTCTGGGCGCCAAGATGCGGCGTGAAGTGCGAAATTCATGAGTTCTTTCAGATAACTGACATAAAATTAAACTATTAGCATTTTATCTTTACAGGATTAGGAAGGAATTTTCATGAATGCTGCGGAGAAACTCCCGTTAGTGAACGCGATCCAGCCGTTTGACGGCGCCGTGCAGAGTGGCATTGTACAACCCGGCCCAGCGCACCTAGAGGTGTTGGCTTTTGATCTGAACGAAGGAGTGGGGAAAGAGCAACTCATCAAGCTGATGAAAGAGTGGACGCCGCTTGCTCGATATCTCACTCAGGGGCGGGCTGCCGAGGTGCCGAACTTTTACTCGCCAGAAATGGTGGAGGCTGTGGCCAACTTAACCATCACCGTGGGGTTTGGCGAACGTGTATTCGATCTCATTGGTAAGAGTGAGCTCAAGCCCGAGGGGCTGCACGATATCCCGGCTTTTACCCATGATCGTTTACAAGAACAGTGGGGGCAGAGCGATTTGATGCTTCAAATCTGCACCGATGATCCGGTGACGCTCTTTATGGCTGCCCGTATGATGATTAAAACAGCGCTGCCTGTGGCTCACGTGAAATGGCTACAGAAAGGTTTCGGCCATGCGTTTGGTGCAGCTCCTATGGGGGCTACGCCGCGAAATCCGATGGGCTCTATTGACGGCACCGTGAATCCTAGATCTGATGAAGACTGGGCTGAGCAGGTGTGGATCGATTCAGACCAGGCCTATTTGAAGAATTCTTCTATTATGGTAGTGCGGCGGATCGCGCTAGACCTCGATGCCTGGGAGAAGCTTGATGATCTCGGGCGGGGCAAGGTGATCGGCCGCGATCATCACACTGGCGCACCGCTCTCTGGCGGAAGTTCCGAGTTTGATGAAGAGGATATGGACGCCACAGATACCGATGGCAACTATTTAATCGACCGCAACTCCCATCTGGCGCTCTCGCGTGAGCAAGATGGATTGCCCAACGATGCGCTCCGGCGCCGTGCGTATGCGTACGACGACGCACTCAACCCACATGTGAAAACTTCCACGAATTCGGGCTTGGTGTGGATCGCTTTCCAAAAGAATCCAGATAAGCAGTTTACGGCGATTCAGAAACGGTTGGATAAATCGGATCTGCTCAACGAGTTTGTAGCGCATATTGGCTCGGCCGTCTATTGGATCGTGCCGGGCACGCGGCCAGATAGCTACTGGGGGCAGGCCTTGCTCGAAGCCTGAGTGTGTTGGCGAAAGCTGATTGGCTGCGCGGAATATGCGTGAAATAGGGTAGCCGTTTTTCAGCGGGCAAGGCTCTTGTTTGCTGTAGGCAGGGTTTTTAGCAGCCTTGATCGAGAATTCGCTTCTAGCTCTCTTCGTGTGGGAGGTGCGCTGAATGGAGGTGCACTGAATAAAGACTGGTGGGGTGGCAGCACAAAATTGTGCTGCCACC